>CAZHRJ010000013.1:0-34238 GCA_964534765.1 uncultured bacterium | reverse complement strand
ACAAGACGGCTCCGACGTGAAGCATCGCCGGAGCCGTTGGTAAGGCTTTTGACCTTACCGGCAAAGAGGGCGTTTCCACCCTCATTCTACCGCACCGTCAGCCTTAAATCCAAATTTCATCGTAACTGCTCAGGTCGTCATGCCCGCGAAGGCGGGCATCCAGAGCAATCGCGAGGCGGACTGGATTCCCGCATTCGCGGGAATGACCGAGAGGGCTGAATAGCCACATTTCATCCGCTTAAAACTGCCATCCGATCCCGGCATTGAACTTGTCGTTGTCTATAGTCGTCCCATCCGCGTCTTTGAACGACGTGTAATCAACTTTCACCGCCAGATTCTGCACTGGCTTGAATGTGATTCCATAAACCCACTGCTCCCGGTCCCGGTTGTTCTGCGCGGTGTTCGTCGAGTTCGACGGCATTTTCTTCGCCGTGTCATACTTCTCGAATCGGACAAATCCCGCCAGCCCCGCGTCCGCCAGAAGGCCTTCGCGATCCCCCGGCTGAAGAAGCCAGTAACCGCCCTGCGCATACCAGCCTTCGAGCTCCTCGGCCTGATCGGTCCCGTAGGCGGTTTTGAGCTTGGCGGCGTCGTCGACGTCGAACTGCGCCCATTCGCCGACAAAATCGATGCGGTCCTGCTTGTAGCGGGCGTCGAATACCAGTCCCGTGATCTTGGGGCTGCCGGCCGTGTCGAGGACCTTGTCGCCCGCGTCCCCTCCATAATAGGAGAATCCAAGATTCAGCGGATAGCGCTCGACGGCGTAATCGAGCCGTCCTGCGATGCCGATATCGAAAACATTGCCGTTGGATTCCGAGCCAAATTGCTTCTGCCGTATGTCGCGAATCCCGTTGGTGCCGAGCGCGATGGTCGGAGTGGTGCTGTTGACCTGGCCGGCGATGAATTGAAGCGAGTTGATGCCGTAGACTTGATACTTCAGATTCTGCGTCAGACTCCCGAAGAATCCAGCCCCAGCGGCAAACCAGGTAGCGGGAATGATCCGGTTGTCCACGTCGGGCCGCTCGACGCCGTGAAACGTCGGCGGCTCGTGGAACTGGTTGATCACGCCCATGGGAACCACGATCACCCCGGACCGGATGCCGAAATTCTCCTTCGGCGTGAATTCAATATACGCCTGCTCCAACTCGAATTCCCCCGCCCGGTCCCGGATGAAGGAGTGCTCAAACTCCAACTCCGAATGAAACTGAATCCAGTCGTTGAACCGGTGGCCCACGTACATGACGTAGCGGTGAAAATCCAAATTCTCCCCGTCGCCGTCCTGCGTGGAGAGATAATGCATCTCCATGTACCCGCCGAGGCGCGTTTTCTGAACAGCCCCGTATTCAACCCCGCTGGCACCCTTGCCCAGCTTCTTCATTTCCTCCACTTCGCGCGACAAAACGTCGATGCGCCGCTCCAGTTCGCCCGGCTCGCCCGCGGCCGCCGCGCAGGTTGCGCCAGACCATGTCCAGATCATCGGTAGCGCGGCAAGAACCCCCCATCCCCACTTCATCCTGTCCCACTTCATTTGGTCACCCTCCTAATGTGGTCTACAATAGACTTGATTGAGCAACTCAATCATTGTTTATAGACTCTAACTTCCTGCATGACAGGTGTCAAGGCCGCCGCGGATATTTTCCCGGCTATGGACAAAAGTGGGCCGCCGACTTACCATCCGGGTTGGCGTCTCTGACGCTTTAAGTGCCGGTGTGGCGGAACGGCAGACGCGATGGACTCAAAATCCATTGAGGGCAACCTCATGGGGGTTCAAGTCCCTCCACCGGCATGCAGGCACGGCTGTATCGTCCCGGAAATGAGCCGCGCGCGGCCGGGAGGGTGAGTACGACACACGGAATTTACGGGATGGCACCAGGAATCTTTCACGCGTCTGAATTCTATGGCGATGGAGAAAATCGGTTGGCGGATCAAATCAAATCAGATTCGGGGCTTATTCTGGATCACCTCCTCCTTCTCCAGGACCGCATCGACCGATCGTGCGCCAGGGCCGGCCGGCCGCCTGCATCCGTTCGGTGCGTCGCCGTATCCAAGGGCCACCCGGCCGGGGCTGTTCGCGCGGCGGTATCAGCCGGTCTCGCCGATATCGGTGAAAATCGCGTCCAGGAGGCTCTCGATAAAGCCCCTCATCTGTCCGACATCGCCATCCGCTGGCATCTGGTTGGAACCCTGCAATCCAACAAAGTCCGGCCGGCCGTCCGAACGTTCTCCATGATCCATAGCCTTGATCGGCCCGAATTGGCCGCCGCGATTCAGAAGGAATCCGAACGCATCGGCCGCACGGTGGATGTCCTGATTCAGGTTGAACCGACGGGCGAACCGGCCAAGCATGGTGTCAAACCGGATGCGGCTCTGGCCATGGCGGAGTCGCTCGGCCGGCTGCCCAATATTCGCCTTCGGGGGTTCATGGCTATCGGTCCCCTGCCGGTGTCTCCGACGCCGGCCGACACTGCCCCCGCCCGCGCATGTTTTAAAACTGTCCGGGAACTCTTTGATCAATTTCGAAAATCGGGCCGTGCCGCTGAGGAATTCGATACGCTGTCCATGGGAATGAGTGACGATTTTGAGATAGCCATCGAAGAAGGCGCGACTCTCATCCGCGTCGGAACGATCCTCTTCGGGCCGCGGCCCGTCAGGGTCTAGTCGAGCGCCGGTCGGATGATCGAGATGGCCATCATCGGCGCGGGCCGGATGGGATATGCCATCGCCGCCTCCTGGGTCCGCAATCACGTCATTTTACCACGGCAATTGATCCTGGCCGATCCCCTCCGCTCGGCACGCCGCCGCGCCGCGGCCCTGGGCTGTCGGGTCACACCCGACCCGGCCGCGGCCGCCCGCATCGCCCGGTCCGTCCTCCTCGCTGTCAAACCACAGGTCATCTCTCACACCGCCGGCCGGATGGGTCGGGAAGTCCGGGGTAAACGCGTGATCTCCATTTTGGCCGGTACAACCCGCCGCCGGCTGGCTCGCCTTCTCCCGGGCGCGCGGATCATCCGGGCGATGCCCAATACGCCGCTTCTGGTCGGCGCCGGCGCCATCGTCCTCTCCACGGACGGGACCTCCCCCGCCGATCTTCGCTTTGCCTCCAGACTCTTCGCCTCCATGGGCCGCGTTTTCCTCGTTCCGGAACGCCGGATGAATGTGGTCACGGCTCTTTCTGGAAGCGGCCCGGCATTGTATTGTGCATTCTTGGAATCTTTATCAGGCGCGGCAAAACGGGCGGGTTTGCCGGCGGACCTGTCCGAATCCCTCGCGGTGCAGACCCTCGCCGGGACTGGACAGCTCCTGCGAATTGGACCTCGCCTGTCGCCCCGCCGCCTGCGCGAAATGGTCACCTCGCCGGGAGGGACCACCGAGGCGGCCTTGGCGATTTTTAAGCGCCGAAGACTAGGCGAGGTGGCGCGTGAGGCCATCCGGGCCGCGGTGCGGCGCGGGATACAACTTTCCCATTGATGGGAGTGTGAGAGTATCGTGTTTACCATTCTGGCGGCGCTTCTAACCGCAACGGCCAATATGCTGACGGCTGCGCTCGTCCTGTTTTGCATCCTCCTGCTCATGCGCTTCGTCATGAACTTCTACGCCGAGGGCACGTCCAATCCCGGCGTCGTTTTCGTATTTCGTTTCACGGAACTCATCCTCGATCCCATTCGCAGAAAAATGGGGGTCGAACCGCGCGTCGTCGATCTGGCCCTCCTGGTCGTTTTCTTCGGGTCGATCTTCTTCGGTACTCTCGTCATCGATATCCTTCGCAAACTCTCAACGGGACTCGCCAGTTGACTACTTCGGATTCCACTCTCCCGGGCGAATTTAAAGTCAAAATCACCCCTCGATCCTCGCGAAGCGAAATCGTGGGCTGGTCTCAGGATATCCTGCGCGTCCGCCTCCAGGCGCCTCCGGTCGACGGCCGCGCGAACGCCGCCCTCATCGATTTGCTGGCCCAATTCACGGGTCGACCCAAATCAGCTATCCGGATCGTCCAGGGCGCGCGGAGCCGGGTTAAACGCGTCAGAATTGCATCCTCGTGATGTTTCGAAAATTACGCCTCGGAGACGTTCTTCGGAAAGCCGGTCTCATTGATGAAAAAACTCTCGCTGACGCGCTCGACGCTCAAAAACAAAAGGGCGGGAAATTGGGCGAGTATCTTGTATCCGCGGGGCTGGTGCGGGAAGACGATATGCTCAAGGCCATTGCCGAACAGGTGGGCGTGCCCTTTGTCCGCTTGAAACACTATGCCGTCGATCCCGCGGTCGCGCGGATTCTGTCGGAGGATATCTGCCGGAAAAATCATATCGCTGCCATCGCCTTCGGCGATCGCGCCGGGCAGGTCCTCACGGTCGCAATGGACGATCCCTTCGATCTCGAATTGATCGACAATCTCTCCAAAATGACCGGTCTCTCGGTCACTCCGGTCGTCAGCGTTCGGGATGATATCCGGTCCCTTCTCAATTCCGTATTCGCCGTTGAAAAATCCGCGCAACCGGTCGAACCCGAATTGTACCTCGTCTCCCGAAACGGCGATACGGTGCCGCTGGTAACAGAGGGCGTCGAAAGCATGGCGGACCTCCTGCTGGAAAAACTCATCACTCAGGCCATCCGCGAAAACGCCCAGTCCCTCATCATGGAACCCCGCCGGTCATACCTCCAAATTAAATTCCGAATCGACGGCTTCCTCTACGACCGCACTCACGTCCCGGTGCAGCAGTACCTCGCCCTCCTCGCGATGCTTCGCGATCTCTCCACCCGTGAACAGCTCATCCTTGAAACTCCCTTCGATGAAAGCTTTGTCGTGAGACTCGCCTTTGGCGAGGAACGGATGGAACTGCGCGTGGGACTCATCGAAACCGTTCTGGGCACCAAGGCGGTTTTGCACCTCCTGCGCCGCGATATGTATATCCGGGATGTCTCGGAACTTGGATTTGAACTTGAAGCGTTTGAAATATTCGAAAAATTGATGACGGCCCCCGAAGGTCTCCTCCTGGTGTGCGGGTCGTCCCACAGCGGTAAAACGACGACGGTCTACAGCGTCGCCAATTATCTCTATCGCGCACACAACAGCTTCGTCATGAGCATCGAAGCCCCGATGGGACTCCTCGTCGACCATTTTAATCAGCTTCACCCCACCCGGAATCCGGATTTCGAAAACGCCGACTCCATCGTCCTCCGCGCCCTCCGGCAGGACCCGGACGTGCTCCTCATCGACCGCCTGTCCACTCTCGACAGCGTCCCTCAAGCCCTCTTCGCCGCCGCCGTCGGTAAATTCGTCCTCTGCACCTACTTCGCCGAAACCGCCTTCGACGCGCTCCTCCATCTCCTCGATAATCCCAAACTCGATCGATATACCTTCGCCACTCAAACACTCGGCATCGTCGCCCAGCGGCTCGTCCGACGCATCTGCAGCAAATGCGCCACGGTCTACCATCCCAACCTCGAGGAACTTCAGAAAGTCGATATGCTCGATTACAGGGATTACGATTTTTACTGCGGCGCCGGATGCGAGGAATGTTTCGGCACCGGGTATCGAGGCCAGACAGGGATCTTTCAGGTCCTCCGGTTTAACCGCGAGTTGACGGAAATGATCCTCCGCCGGTCCGCCATCAAGGATCTCCTTGAGGCGGTTGAACAGACCGGCATGATGAACTTGAGAAGCCGCGGGAAGAAAAAAATTCTCGCCGGACTGACGACCATTGATGAGGTGTTGAGGGAAACCTACGGCGAAGAACGACTCTATGGCGGCCCTCGCACCGCCGCCGGATGACCCACCGTCGGCACGTCCCGCAACAGATTTTTCGCACGCTCGCCGTTTGTCTCTGGGTGGGGCTGGCATCCGGCGCATCGGTTGCCGATATCCGGAGCGAATATGAAAGCGCGAAGGGAAACTATGATCGCGGCGAGTATTATACCGCCATTCTGAACATCCGTCGCGGTCTCGAAGAAAATCCCAACTACGTCCCGGCCCACCTCCTCCTCGGCGATGTCCTGGTCAAACTCAGCAAGTTCGAGGATGCCGACTCGGCTTACCTCGACGCGGATGCCAGCGATCCGAACAATCTGGAAATCGTCATCCGGCGCTTGAATCTCTACGCCTATCAATTGAAAAATTTTCAAAAGGCCGAACAGATCCTCGACGCCGTCTCCGAACGGTTCGGACAAAGTCCCGATATCCGGTATTTCCGGGCGCTTGTCCTGATGGGCAAGCACAATTATCTCAAGGCCCGGGAGGAACTCAAGCTGGCGCTGACGCTCCGCGAAAAATTCTTCGAGGCCAGACGGCTGCAGCTCGAGATCGAGTCCATCATCGGCGATCCCAGAGCCGTCTACGATGTGTCCAAAACCCTCCTCTCCGATTTCCCCGACAGGGTTGAGAGCTACGAAGCGACGGTCGGGCATCTTTTGCGGTCGAAAATATCCCTGGCCGATATTCTCGACCTCTTCTCCGAGGCGCCGCCCAGCCTCATCCGCAATCCGCGATTCAACCGCCTCCTCGCCAGGCTCAACCTCATGTCGGATCGATACCCCGAGGCGCATGAAATATTGAAGAACGCCCCGACTGAAAAATTGTCCGAGGATGAAATGGAGGAATTGATCTATCTCAAAAGTCTCAGCGAAGTGGCGTTGGGCAGGCACGCCGCGGGGATTCAGATCCTGGCCGATTACCTCCGCAATGTTCCCGACCGGCCTTATCTGCTCATGCAGCTGGATCTGTGGCTCCTCCGATACCTCGACGTTTCCGATCCGCTACGGCTCAAACGCGCGGAGGACCGGCTCAGGGCCGGCAAACAACTGTTCTTCTCCGGATCGATCGAACCCTCGTTTATCCCTCTCTACCTGGCGCGGAAATTGAATCCACGGGATAAATTCAGCCGGCGGTACCTGGGCGAAGTCGCTTGGCAGATGGGTCTGGCTGAAACGTCCCGCAAGGAAGTTGGCGTTGCCCTCGACCTCGATCCCTTCGATGACAACCTCCGCCGCCGCGGCCAGAGTCTGGGCGTCGATGTCCAGCCCACCGATGTCACTCAACGGAGAACCTACAGCCTGTATGTCTTCAGGCTGTTCGATGATGCTCACACCACCAGGCCCAGTTTCGGCCGATTGATCACCGATGCCCTCGCACTCTTCGCGGAGGCGCTCACCTCCTTCCAGATTCAAGCCCTCGAACCGGCTGTGCCGTTTGAAAAAGCGGAAGAGGTCGCCCATCAAAAGGGCGCGGACTTCTTTCTTCACGGAGATATCGGTCTCGATCCCGAAAAAACCTTCTCGGCCGAATTCGGAATTTTTCCCATCGGCGGATATCAGGGCGGCTTCCCGTCACTCGAACTCAAAGAACAACACGTCGCCATCCGCAGCCGCTCCGATTTCATGGATGAACTCATCCTCGTCAGCGTTCGCGCACTCCAGGACGCCTCGGCGCAATTTACGAAGGTTGTAAAAAAAGAGCGTGAGGGATATTTGATTGTCGACGTCGGACGCCGGCATGGACTGAACTCCCGGCGCAAATTCACCATCGATGTCCTCGGCGGTCCGCTCCGTTCGGACGTCATCAACATCTATGAATGGCATAGCCGCGTCCGCGTCCAGGAAATCGAGCGTGTCCGGTACGTCGGTATCGGCGATTATTTTAAGCAAATCCTTCCGTAATCCCCCACATGCGGCTCGGCGTTCGTTGTCGGCTCTCGACCCTTCCCGCCGCTGTCGCTGCGCTCGCATTCGCCCTGTCCGCCGGTCCGGCCGGTGAAGCCTCAACCGGCGTCACAAATCCGGTCTCCCCCGTCTGGCGGGTCGTGGGACTCCAGAACCTGGCTCTTCGAATTCGGGAGCCGGAGGACCCGCGGTCGTTTTTGTGGATGGGCGACCGCTTGCCGGAAGGGCAGACAACGGAAATCCGCGTGGAATCTGGCGGCGTCCTGGCCCTGCAGCATGGAAGTCCATTGCCGGCGGGGCTGTTGATTGAGGCCGGCGAATTCTCAACTCTGGCCCTGTCCGACACGCGAGTCCATCTTCGGTTCGGCCGGGCTCGGCTGATTCTGGGTGAAGAGGCTTCCCCTGTGCTCTTTCTCTCCGATTTCGGTCGATTGTCACTCTCCCCAGGTTCGATCGGAGAATGGGATGTGAACGGCCAGCGGGCCATGTTTTTCTGCATCCTCGGTCGAGCCTCTTTCCTGCCTGCGGACGGATCGTCCGAAAAAACGCTCTCCGGGAATCAGTTGCTCGTCTCCACTGCCGGCGGCCAAACAGCCGCTCGACCCATGCCGCCGGATGTCCGCGCCCGCTTGGAGGCCCGACAGATTCTCCAGATGCGGTATTCAGTCGATGGAGATGCCCCGCCCAGAGTCCGTTGGATTTCCCCTCGACCCGGATCGGTGCTCGGGACGGAACTGGTGTCGATCGAAGGCCGGGTCGACGTGTCCGGTGGGCCGGTTCGGGTATGGGTCAACCGGGCGCCTGCGGCGGTCGATCCATCGGGACTCTTCTCGGCGTCGCTCAAAATCCCGCCGGACTCGGACAGTTTCCTCATCCGCCTGGATCAAAATCAATCCACGGGAACCCTCCTTGTCCGCGCGCGGGTCGATCTGGAACCGCCACGCCTCCTCATCGATCCCGTCCCGCCCAGAACGACACTCCGGGAAATACTCCTTAGCGGATCCGTCAGCGAACCGGCGGCACTCATCCTCGCGGGCAAATCCATACTGACCCAGGATCGGAAATTTAACCAGCTGGTCCCTCTTGAGCCGGGAGAAAATCATATCGCCCTGACCGCCGTCGACCGCGCCGGTCACCGGACGGACACGTCCTGGGTCGTCGTCGCTGATCGCCCGGCCGCATCGTCGGCACATCCCGTGCTTTCCGATCCGCATGATGCGGATTCCGCGACGCGGCCCGCGCCGGCGGGGATTGATCCAGAGTCGGCGCCGCTCATTTCAAAAACCGCATGGACGCCTGAGGGGTTTTCCATCGAGTTCGAACGATACCCGCCTCGAAAAATACGGTATCGGGTGTATCGAAGCTATTCGCGGGAGGGGCCTTTTATCATTGTGGGCGAAACACGCGACCGATCCTTTGTCGACCCCGTTCAGGCGTCCGCATCGGCGGCTTATGTCTATCGCGCTTCTCTCGTCGATCCTGCCGGAGGGGAAGGCCCGATGTCTGAGCCGGTTGCCGCCTCATCCGCGTCCATTCAGCCCCTCCCGCCGGATTCTCTCGCCGTTAAAATCGAGGACCAGCGATTCCGCCTGACCTGGAGAATGGAACCGACAATCGACGTCGCGGGATTCAACGTCTATCGCATCGACCAGGGCGCGCCCGTCCGCGTCGCTTCCCTCTCGGCGCCGCCTTACGTGGCTGACTGGCCTGATTCCGGGATCCCTCTCCGGTTCCGCGTCAGAGCCATTTCGGTATCGAGCCACGAGGAAAGTGACTGGTCCGATACGATCGAGGTGAAACGGCCATGAAAATAGTTCTGCCGGCTCTTGTCCTTCTCTTCACCGCCGTCTTACACGGTTCGCCCGCCTTCCCCGCGTCTCTTGAAAAGGCGGTTCGATACCTGGAAGAAGGATCCCTGGACGCCGCGCGACGGCATCTTGAGGCCGTGATTCGCAAGGGCGATCCGGCGGCCCGCGAAGGCGCTCACGTCCATCTGGCAAAGAGCTACTTCCTCGAAAAGGATTTCCAGGGCGTCATCCGGAGTCTCAAGCCGATCCAGGACCGCATACCGGATAATTCCCGCGGAGCCTGGATGCGACTCTACCTCTATTCCGCCGCGCGCGTCGCCGGGGACTCGGAACTGGCCACGCGGCAGTATCAGGCACTCGTCCGGATTCGGCCTGATCTCTCTATCGCCGATATCGCTGAGTTCTTGAAATCCATGAAAAAATCCGGCGCTCTCCAGAAGCGTCTCCTGCCTTTCCCGCCGCCCGCCGCGGCCCGACGCGCTAATTTTCACATGGCGGAATCGCTCATGGGATTCGATATCACCCGCGGCGCCGCCCGGTTGTGGACGGCCCTCCTGGTCGGGCCGCCGGACGAATGGAGCCGCCTCGCGCTACTCAGGCTCTGTCAGGCGCTCGACGCGGATGGCGACTGGCGGGAGGCCGGCAGATACTCCAAATTGTTTGTCCTTCTCTATCCCGACGATCCCCGCGCCGCCGACGTGCTGTATCGGCTCAAAAAGTGGTCGGTCTATCTCGGTGGAGCCGCCGATGCCGATCCACAGCGTATGGCGGCGGACTATTATCCATCCACTCTCTATGGCGCCGCCGCGCTGGTCGACCGCGCCGCATCCTGGAACGATCGGGCGCGGATTCTTTCCGCCCTCCTCTCCGTCCGGGAATCTCCCGGTTTGCCCGAATCTCTGGTCGAACAGGCGCTTCGACTGGCAATCGCGTCCTCCGAGGATCTGCCCCGCGCGGACATCGAATGGGCCGCGCGGCGATATCTCGCCGCGTTCCCGATGGGTTCCGCCGGCCCACGGGCCAGGTCGATCCTGTCGGCCGGGGACCGGTAATCCCATGTCGTTTCTCGTATTGATTCGGCACGGCCAGTCCCTTTGGAATCTCGAAAATCGCTTTACCGGATGGGTCGATATTCCGCTGACGGATATCGGCCGCCGGGAGGCGGAGCAGGCCGGCGCCGCTCTTCGGGATGTGCGGTTTCACAGGGCGTTCACCTCCGATCTCGTCCGCGCGCAGGAAACCCTTCAGATCGTCATGCGGATCATCGGTCAGAACGCTGTCCCGGTTGTCAGCGACCGGGCCTTGAACGAACGCCACTATGGCGCTCTCCAGGGTCTCAATAAGGCCGACACCGCAAAAAAATACGGCAATCACCAGGTCCATCTCTGGCGACGCAGCTTCGATATTCCGCCTCCTTCCGACAAAACAGATCTGAACCCGGAGGGAATCAGTGAGAGCCTGAAGGACACGGCCGCGCGCGCCATCCCCTTCTTCGAAAAATCGATCTTCCCGCATGTCCTGGCTATGGAAAATGTCCTCGTCGTCGCTCACGGCAACAGCCTTCGATCCATCGTCATGCATCTTGACCATCTCTCTCGCGACCAGGTGCTCGATTTGAATCTCGATACCGGCGTCCCTCTCCTCTACTCGATCGACCCCGCCGGCCGCGTTCTCGATAAACAGATTCGCCGCGCCGGCGCGTGACTTCGCGGGGCCGCCTATTGACAGATTGATTTTGAATGTTATAGAAGTCACCTTTCTGTTCCCTTCCTCCGGGATAGAGGTCGATTGAACGGCTGGCAAGGCACCTGGTGGTGGGGGGTTCGTGCAGGCAAACACGCGCCACTTTTGCATTGGAGCGAACGCGGCGCGCTTTATGGAGTAGATCGATTGAGGAGATTCAAGATGGTCAAACAGGTTCTTTGTTTTTTGCTGCTTGTCCCACTGCTTGTTTTTTCCGGTTGTGCCAAACCTCCGGATCAGGAAATCGGCCAGGCCAATGAGGCAATGCAGGCGGCCGTCGACGCGCAGTCCGAAGTCTATGCTTCATCCGAAGACGCGATGGCCAAGAAGTCGATGGCGGAAGCTCAGGCTGAAGTCGATGCCGTGAACGCCAAGTTCGTCCTGTTCAGGAGTTATACGAACGCCAAGTCTCTCTACGCCGCCGCGATCGATGCGGCCAACAAGGCCAAAGAGGCTGCGATCGTCAATAAGGAAATCGTCAAGAATGAGGCCACCACCCGCTCGGCGGAGGCAAAAACGGCTGTGGACGACGCGTCCAAGGCGCTGAAGACCGCTCCGCGCGGCAAGGATACACGGGCGGATATCGAGGCCATGAATGCGGATCTCCAGGGGATTTCGACATCGTTGACCGAAATCGACGAGGCTATGGCTCGTGAGGATTTTATGGGAGCCAAGAACAAGGCAGTGTCGGTCAAGGACCGGGCGATGGTGATACAAGGGGATATTCAGAAGGCCAAGGAGAAGATGGGTCGACGCAGGAAATAATCCTTCTGACTGGAGGCGTCAGCGGGCCTCTCAGGTTGCATCGGATTTCATCCGATAGGTAGAATCAGGCGTGCGTAATCACAAACTCAGAGTCTGGCTGGGAATCGGATTGGGCGCCGCGGCTGTCGTCGCTGCGGCGGTTGGACTGGCGCCCGATCCGCCCCAGGTCTCTCTTCTGGCATCGGCTAAAACCCAGGACCGGGTTCTCAAGGATATCGACGCGGCGGTCTATGCACCGGCTCAGTATGAAGCCTATGCCGAGGCCGTCCGGCGCGCGCAGTCGGAACTATCGGCTCAGCGGGAAAAGTTTTACTACAGCCGGCAGTACCTCACCTTTGACCGGCTCTGCCAGGGCGCTTTGCAGGCCGGGGGAATGGCTGAACGCGTGACACGTGAATCCCGGATGGATTTTCAACGCCGGACGATGGACAGCCGTCAGCAGACGTCCGACCTCATCGCCAGCGTACGGTCCAGAATCAATCGGATCGGCCTCAGCAATCCAAACCGCGGCAGTCTCGTCCGGGCGGAGGTTCTCCTTCGCGAAGCGGAAATCCTCGGGTCTCAAAATGACTGGTTCGAGGCGCACGACCGCGTCGCGACCGCTCTTTCACTGGCACGGACCGCCGAGATGGAGGTTCAACAACGTTCCGGACGCCTGACCAACGATGATCTGCTTCGCGTCTGGGACAATTGGGTTCACGAAACCATTCACGTGTCCTCCCGCGCCGGGTCCAAGGCCATCCTTGTGGTCAAAACACGCAGTACCTGCCTCCTGATCGAGTCCGGCCGGATCGTTCGATCCTACACGGCGGATCTGGGAAAAAATGGCGTCTTCGACAAAAGTTATCGCGGCGACCACGCCACGCCGGAAGGCAAATACAAAATCGTCAAGAAAAAAGGCGCCGGGCAGTCCAAATACTACAAGGCGCTCCTGCTCAATTATCCGAATGAACAGGACATTCGAGACTTCCGGCGCGCCCGCGCACGCGGGCTCATCATCCCCAGATCACGGCTCGGCGGTCTCATCGAAATTCACGGCGATGGCGGTAAGGATAAAAACTGGACTGAAGGATGTGTCGCGCTCGATAATCATGACATGGATGACCTCTACTCCAGAGTCGACGTCGGCACTCCCGTGACCATCGTCGGCAATTATTCCGCCTATGATCGTACGTTCCGGTAGGCCGCGGCCCCTCATGATCTCTCGCGTCATTGACCGCCTGGCCTGCATGGTCTTCGGCAGTCCCCGATTTCGGAAAGCGATTCTCTGGGGCATCGCGCTGATCATCGTCTGGAACGGTTCCGACCGCTGGGATGCGCCCGCCCATACCGGCGCCGGCCTGGCTCCTGACCTCCCGGCGGCGGAGATGTCCCGAATCCGACGCATCAATCAGAAATCCTTCCTGTCCCTCGATCCGGTCTCACCCAAGGGCGTCTACATCGTGATCGATACGGCAAAAAATAGGCTCTATCTCAAAAATGGTAAAAAAATCGTCATCGAGGCCGTCTGCTCCACCGGAAACGGCAAAATCCTTTTTGATTATGATAAAAAACGCCAGTGGGTTTTCGACACACCCAGGGGCGAGCGGCACATCCTGAAAAAGGTCCATCGGCCGGTTTGGACCAAACCGGATTGGGCCTTTATTGAGGAGGGCCAAAAAATTCCAACGTCCTTCCGGGAACGAGTCGAGGAGGAAATGCTCGGCGATTTCGCCCTTCACATCGGCGACGGATACATGATCCACGGCACCCTCTACAGCCGGCTCCTCGGCCGCAGTGTCACCCACGGTTGTATCCGGCTGGGCGATGCCGATCTGGAGAAGGTCTACAAGGCATCGCCGGTGGGAACGCCGGTTTTTATATTTTGAGCGAAATGCCTCTCCAATTCCTGATTCGCTTCGGCGTCCTCCTTTTTGCTCTTGGATGTGGCTCGCCATCCGCTGAAACCTCCATCCACCCGTCTCGGCTCCAGGCCGACCTTCGATCGGCTGAAGTGCCGCTGGCTAAAAAAAATTCGCTCTACGGAGTCGTCAACCTCGTCGATCGAACCATACTGATGAAAATTCGGGGTGAGACCCTGCGCGAGATCCGCATCCTCGATCTCAAAGTCCATCGCGAATGGCCGCACGCCGTCTCCAGGGCCCGGTTGTCCGCTAAGGCACTGGCCGCCACGCCGCATCGGACGGTCATCGATCCCATCCCTCAGTCGGAACGGACATCCGATACGGAAGCGATTACCTTCGAACGCGTCGAGGACAGCCTCGAACTGGAGGACATGCCGGTGTCTTTTACTCTCGACTTTTCCGACGGCGCCAGCATCCTTGTCCTGCCCCGATCGGCCAAACCCGCCCGGTTCGTACTCCGTGGGCTGCCGGAGGTCGCAGTCCGCGGCGTCTTTCTCCTGCGACGCCTCTTATCGTTCTCCTCCCCGGCCGCCACCATCGTTGTTCAGGAAGACGACGCCCGGTCGATCTACTGGATGTTTGCGATCGATCAGCCGACCTTGATCGCGCAGTGATTGTTTCTTTCTTCCGGCCCACGTATCCTGTGAACCATGTTCGACAACCTCTATGTCCTGGCGGCGATCGCGGTCGGTCTCTTCACGATCATCATCGCCCTGATCGTTATGATGAAATTCAAATCCCCGCCTCCCGGCAAACCCAGGCGATTCTGCCCGCTGTGCAACAGCAGCCTGGCTGATCACGAAACCCTCAAGGGCCTGATCGTGGACAATAAACCGCCGCAGAAAATATTGATTCGCGGCTGCTCCCGGTGCGCGCCATCGGTCGAGGAAGGGACCTGGTAGAGCCATGAAACGAAATGGACGGACGATCCTCCTCACCAATGACGATGGCATCTTCGCCGAGGGACTCCAGGCTCTCCGGCGCGCACTGATTAAAAACGGATATGTCCCCGTTGTCGTCGCGCCCGACCGCGGCGCCAGCGGCGCCTCCCGAAGCCTCTCCCTGAACAAACCCCTCATGATCCGGCGGATCGATCGCGACCAGTACGCGGTCGAGGGCACGCCGACCGATTGTGTCATGCTGGCCATCTTCGAAATTCTCAGAAACAAACCCAAACCGGCGATCCTTCTCTCCGGCATCAATCACGGCCAAAACCTGGCCGACGACGTCACCTATTCCGGCACCTGCGCCGCCGCCGCGGAAGGATGCATGGAGGGAATTCGGAGCGTTGCGATCTCCGCCATCCCGGACCGGCGGCACCGGTTCTATTTTGACGACCACGCTGAATTCCTCGCGGAGTCCATCCTTCCCAAACTCCTGAAAATCTCCGTCCCCAGGTGGAGTTTCATCAATATTAATCTCCCGCCTCTGCCTATCCGCGACATCCGCGGTGTTCGCACGGTCCCGCTGGGTCGAAGCACCTATGCCGATCCGATCGCGCGGCAAAAACATCCAAAGTCCCTTGGCCGTAACAAGGAGGGCTGGATCTACTGGATCGTCGGCGCGCCCAAGTGGATCAAAAAAAGGGGAACGGACCTGGAGGCGGTCGACCGCGGTTACGTCGCCCTGACACCGGTTCGGCTCGATCTCACAGACCGGAAAATGATCCCCCGATGCCGCCGGCTTTTTTCTTGAGCGAGACCGATCGCGGGTTCTGAATTGCATCCCCAATTCCTGGTCGGACCTGTCCTCTCCCGCAGACTGGGCCGGTCGCTCGGCGTCGATTTGCTGCAGGGTCAGTGCACGTTTTTATGTCCCTATTGCGAAGTTCGCGTGCGGCATGTCGAGGAGTTGAAATTGTTTGATTTTAAACCGGTTCCCGCGCTCCTGGATCAGTACCGATCCTTCTGCCGGTCTCACAAACCGGCTGACCTGGATTCCGTCACGTTTTCCGGAACCGGCGAACCGACCCTTATCGCCAACCTGGGACTCATCCTTCGGCAGTTTCACGACATCGGCCCCTATCCCCTCACCATCATCACGAACGGATCCCTCCTCTGGTTGAGCGCCGTCCGAGACAATTTAAAAGATGCCGATCTGGTGATTCCCTCCCTCGACGCCGCGACTGAGTCGGCGTGGCGGCGCGTCAACCGGCCGCATCCGGACATGTCGCTCACGCGGTATCTGGACGGCACGGCCGAATTCTGCGCCGGACATCCGGGGAAGATTTGGATGGAGGTGTTGCTGGTCCGCGGCGTCAATGATCATCGCGCCGACCTGAGAGTACTCGGAGAATTTCTGAAAACCGTTCGCCTGGACAGAATTCAAGTCGGCACCGTGGATCGCCCCCCCGCCCGCAGCCGTGCCCGACCGGTTCCCGCCGCCCGGCTGGCTCGAATTGGAAAATTCCTGCATGATCTGTCCGGCCATCCGGTCGACGTCATCTCTCGCTATCGGGATCTGCGTTTCGAATCATCGCCGGCTTCCCCCGCGGATGCGTCGTCCGATTCTCTGGGCGGCCGGATTCTCCAGAGCGTCCGGCTTCGCCCACAGACCGCATCTGAAATCGGCCGCATTCTGTCCATCCCCCCCGCCCGGCTTCGGCCGACGATCCGGCAGCTTGAAACCTCGGGCCGAATCTCCCGCGTCCGCTTCGGCCGGCGGGTATTCCTCAAGTCCTCCGTGTAGAGGCCCTTTTTTCTTCATTTTCTTGACTTTAAATACCGAAAAGGATATATAGGCCTAATGCCTATTTGGTGCCGGCTAAGAGGGGTTTGAATAGGAGGACTTGGGTATATCATGAATATTCGATTGCAGGAGCGCGCTCCGGAGGCGCCCGTTCGGCGGAAGACACGCTTGGATCGGTTTCTCGAGGAAGACCCGGAGCTGGCTCAGACTTATTTTAAGATCCGTAAACACGCGCCCAAAATCGTCATCTCCGGTTATGACATCACCAAACGCTGCAATTTGCGCTGCGAGGGTTGTTTCTTTTTCGAAGGCGATTTGTCGGCGGTATACGCGGATAACCATACGCTCGAAGAATATGAGCAGTTTTTCTCAAAAGAATCATCCCGGGGGGTCACCTATCCGCATTTCGCCGGCGCCGAGCCCGCGTTGGTCCAGGACCGCCTGCGGCTGGCCAACAAAATTTGGAAAAATGGTCTCATCTACACCAACGGCACCGTCAAAATCGATCCCGATATCACATTCATGCTTCATGTCTCCCTATGGGGCAATGAGGAATCCGACAAACTCTACCGCGGCGCGCCGGTGTTTAAACGCGGAATCCAGAATTATGCCGGCGAAGACCGCGCGATTTTCATGTACACCATCAACCACCAAAACATCGATTTCATCCCCGATCTCATCCGGCTGTGCAGGGATAACGGCAACCGCATTTCCTTTAACCATTACAGCCCCTCCAGGCAGTATAATGAAAAATTACGCGGCTCCGACGCCTCTTCGCTCCACGACGCCCGCAGCACCTTCCGGTTCAGCACCGCCGACAATAACCTTCGATTGACGCCGCACGATCTGGCCCGCATCCGCGAAACACTGGATCGCGCCATCGATGATTGCCCCGAAACGGTTATTTACTCGCACTATTACAACGAGTGGATCAACAATCCGAAAGGCCGGTACGAGGTCGACGCCGGCACCGGCTGGGCGACCAACTGCGTCATCCTCAACAAACCCTATCACCGGCAGTATCACACTGATTTTTCGTACAGCGACGCCGAGTGCTGTGTCGCCAACATTGACTGCTATTCCTGCCGGCATTACGTCGCCGGTTACACGATGATCATGGACAAGTTCTACCAGCATCTGGAGAACAGGCAGTCCTTCACCGACTGGCTTGACGTCTATGACACCTGGTGCCGGCTCCACTTCCGCGACTGGGACCACTTGGATTAGATCATTCGCTTCTCCGGTTTTTCAGTCCGTCCCTATTTTTTTTCTTGGCCATCCCCCGTTCCCGATCAGATGACCGTCTGTCTGGGATGGACATTCCGATCATTCGGGTCCGCCGCGCGGCAATCCTCTTCCGTTCTTCCAGCCAGCGAATTCCAAAATACTCTCGCCGCCCGGCTGGGTGTGCCCGGCCGCCGCTTGATCTGGCTGGATCAAATTCATGGCAATCGCGTCGCCGTCATTTCCGCTCCGCCGGCCGCGGCATTCCTTCCCCGGACGGACGGATGCGTTACCCTCTCGCACGGCATGGCCATCTGCGTTCGGACGGCTGATTGCCTTCCGATTCTCCTCTTCGATGATCGCTCCACCGGCGTTGCCGCCCTTCATGCCGGCTGGCGGGGACTCTTGGCCGGCATCGTTGAAACCGGCGTCACAAGTTTCCGCCGAGACGCGGACGTTCCTCCTGGGCGCCTTCGCGCCCTGATCGGTCCGGGCATTGAAATGGCGTGTTATGAGGTGGGGGTAGAAATACGTGAATCGTTGCGCGATCAATTTGGCGGCGCAGTCCGTCAATTCTTCACGGCTCGCGCCGGACGGCTTTTCCTCTCCCTGCGTCGTCTCGCCGTGTGGCAGCTTCGGCGGGCCGGAATTCCGCCGGCGAATATTCATGTCTCGCGGCTCTGCACCGCCTGCATGTCTGACCGGCTTTTTTCATTTCGCGCCAGAAATGACCATGAACGGATGACAACTTTTATCCTGAAGTCTTCGGAGACAGAAAAAAAGGGCCGCCAACAGCGCTGGCGTACCCTCTTCCTCGGATGAGGACCGGCCCCGACGAATCCGACGGATGACCGTTCCGGGTGCGGGATAGGTGCCCGCCGCTCTATGGAGTTTCACTCTCCTGCCTGACTCGCACCGGGCGTTTGTTCCCTTCCTAGTGGGTTGTCATGTCGCCCGATTCAAACATCACATCCAACGTGCCCATCAGCGTACCAATGAGCAACCCCAGGAATCCCAGGAAATAGGTCCCCATCTTGCACAACATGCCGATTTTTACCAGCGTGTCATGCAGCCATATCCCGTCACCAAAAACCGCTGAGAGCAGGAAAAATAGCCCTGACATCCCGACGATCTTGATGTACTTGTGGATTCCCAAACCAGCGTGCTTGTAAATCACCGGAATCACCAAACATACCAGCCCTAGAAGTATCGTCCCGGACATATGCTGTCACCTCCTTTCTCGCAGAAGATGAGAGGGAAACTCCCTACGCACTCACCCTTTTCGCATATGTTGTACACACATTATCTACATTTTTTCACCTGGTGTCAAATAACTTATTTTATTAAAATAGAAATGTATACAGAAGGCTGGCAACTAGCAATAAATACAACTGTTAGGCATAGTGATGAATGCCTCCATAGACGGCCTGGCAGCCGACAACTTCATATGGCCGTGGCTGATATTCATATATGGAGAGGCTGGATGTGGAAAAGTATGGCTGCGCTGTCAGCTTCGAAGCACTTTTAAAGCTCTCTTCGAATCGGAAACGCGCACTATCAGGACACCTTTTTTCTCTCGGCTGCCAACTGTGCCATACGCATATTCGATGTTGATCCGGGCTTTGGCCAGAGTCTCCGCGAGGTGTTCAAGCGCCCCGCGCTTGTTGGTCAGCTCCACGACCAAAACTTCTGACTCGACCACAAGCTGGCCCGCCGACTCCAGAACGTCAATGGCTTTCTCCGGATCCGATACGATCAATCGAACCACGGCGTGATCCACGGTGTCGGAAACCGTCATCCCGAGAATATCGACATTGTGATCCGCCAGATCCGACGCGACTTTCGCCAGCACCCCCGGCGTGTTCTCCAGAAAAACTGATAATTGCTTCCGCACTTGCATGATCCATCACTCTCCTTGTCGTTAGGGGTCGAGGGGTCCAGGGGTCATGGGTTCAAGTGACCTTGAACCCTTGAACCCTCGAATCCTTGACCCCAAGTCCCATTCGTTATGCGTCCATCAATAGCTTGTTTCCGCGCGCCCGGCGACTGTCATCCCGATTTTTTTCTCTCCCAGTATCGCCGCCCGGATTTCCTCCGCAAACGTTTCGGCATGCTGGGGCCCCGCCGCCGTCACGATCTGCCCGTCCCGTGCCACCGGATGGGTGGAAATCTGCGCCCCGTGCTTTCGAAGAACGGCCAGTTCCGTGTGCCATGCGGTCGACTCCTTGCGGGTCAATAGATACGCCCGAGCCAGAATCGACGGCGCCACACAAATCGCCGCCAGCGTCCGCTTCGCTTCGTACGTACGCCGCGCCAGATCCTGACAGATCTTGCACGATTGCAAATTCCGCGCGCCATCGCCCCCGATAAACACCACCGCACCCGGCCGCGGGTCTGCCAGAGCCTCCTTGTGCGTCAGATCGGGCCGCACCCGAAGACCTGCCGATCCGACACACTCGGACGCCGCCGGCCCCGCCACCTGAATGTCCGCGCCAAGGGCCTCAAGCTCGTAACGGGTCACCAGGTATTCCCGCTCCTGAAAATCTCTTCCCGCGAGAACAAACAACACGCTTTTGCCCGCCAGCGGCGTCTCACAGACCTGCCGGCAAATCCATACCGCCGCCGCGCCCGCATCCGGAACAATTTGCGCCGGACTGCCTGCACCGTGCAGAGCCGCGCGCGTCTCCTCGCCCTTGCCGGTCAACACCAGCACGCTTCGGGCGCCGATCCGCCGCGCCGCCTCAAGATCCTCCGGGCGGTCGCCGACGACGAAACTGTCAGCAAGCGAAATCCGAAACTGCCGGGCAGCCTGGTCGAATAATCCGGGGCCGGGTTTACGCTTTTCGGCGCGCCGCCTGTGCTCCGGCCGGTCGGCGGCCGGATAGTAGGGCGAATAGAGGATCGCGTCGATGTCGGCGTCCCACTCCACGAGAATTCGTTTCATGTGATTGTGGATTTGGAGTAGATCCATCTCGCTGACCAGCCCCCGGCCCACCGCGGCCTGGTTGGTGACCACGACCCTCCGCATACCCCGGCGCTTGAGCAACGACAGACCCTCCGGCACGCCAGGATAAAACACCACTTGATTGGGTTTGGAGATGTACTCGTCGGGTGGAATGAGAATCGTCCCATCCCGATCAAAAAAAACGGCGCGCCTGTGAATCATTCCGACTGCGACTCCCTTGCCCCCCGCGGTCGGCGCGGACCAGTTGCCGCGCCGTCTGACAAAATTAAGCGCGGACGGCCCTCCGGCGCGGCCCTGCCTGCGGCCTTGCGGCACGGCTGGATAACCGGGAATTGCCGCGGCGCGCGCGGCCGACTGACGAAGCCGCCGAATCGGCCGCCACGCGGACGGACTTGCGTCCGCGGGAAACCGTCGACGGCGCCGAGTCCGCGGCCGATTTATGGGCCATCGACACCACGGCGTTCACCAGTTTGTCGATCCCGGAAGCGGCCTGGCTGATCCGCTCGGCCAGCATGTAGCCCGGCGTGGTCACCAGTCTGAGATTCTCGTCAATCACGATCTCGCTCGCCTGCGCGTCCACGGGCCGGGCGCCAATGCGGGAAAGCGTCTGGGACGTGGGCTTGTCGGTGCCGATGGTCAGTCGCGGGTTCTCTGAGGAAAAAACTTTGGCCGCAACGGCCGGCGCGATGCAAATCGCCCCGATGGGCTTTCGCGACTCGGCAAGCTCGCGGAGCAGCCGATACACGTCGGGATCCACCCACGCGTTCTCGCCCTTCCATACAAAATCCGATAGATTCTTCACTGTCCCGAACCCGCCGGGAATGATCAGCGCGTCCAGATCCGATGCGCGTACCTCCCGAACGTCCCGAATCTGTCCGCGCGCGATCCGCGCCGACTCGACCAAGACGTTTCGGGTTTCCCGGGCAACCTGCCCGCTCAAATGGTTGATGACTTCGGCCTGATTCTTGTTTGGCGCCATACAAACCGCCTTCGCGCCGGCGCGGTCCACGGCCAACAAAGTCAAAACGGATTCATGGATCTCCGAGCCATCGTAGACTCCGGATCCGGACAAAAGAACTCCAATTCTTAACATGATCTGTTCCACCTCCACCCCTTGATTTCGCCGGGATCGCAGCCCGGCGACTACCCCCCTTACAGTGTCAAATTCGGCGTTTCTTGGCAACTGATTTTTTCCGTACCCCTCTGCCGGCCTTGGCGCCGGCCGCCGGCCGGTTCCGCGCCGGCCGCCCCCCCTGAAGACATCCGTCCAGGCCGCGGCGGAGGGCGCGCTCGGCGCGCGGGTCCAGTCTCCGGCCGATCACCACGAGCTGGTTCGTCCTGCCTCCGTCTTCAAATGGCTCGATCTCCGTCTGGCCGGTCACAAAATTCAACAGATGCCGGCCGGCGGACAGCGTCACAAAACCCTTCACACGGAAAACATTTGCCGGCAGTTTCCCCAGATAAGGTTCCAGCCGCGCGCCGAAGGTACCCGCCGATTCGTATACAAAACTCTCAAACACTTCGTCGTCGTGATCGTCCTCCTCGGACGGCCGGCCGATAGGGCGACCCTCGAGCAGCGTAAAGAGGTCAACCTGGCAGTGCCTGGTCTTGATGATAAACGCCCGCGGATTGATCTTCTGGACTTCCCGCTCCACCCGGCCGGCGGTTTTCGGATCGATCAGGTCAATCTTGTTGAGCAAAATCACATCGGCCGATTTGATCTGCATGACATAGTGATAGGCCAGTTCCCGCTTCAACCGATCAAACCCCCCGGCGTCGATGACGATCACGGTGGGATCCACCCGCATCCGCTCAATCAGCGCGTCGGCCATGTAAAGCACTCCCAAAACCTTTCCCGGTTCCGCCACACCGGTCGACTCGATCAAAATCCGGTCGGGTCGGTAGGTGTCCGCGATCTGGACCAGCGTCGCGACCAGATCCTCGGAAATCTGACAGCAGATGCACCCGTTGGCCAACTCCACCGAATCAACGCCGCTTCGCCGCAAAATCTTACCGTCAATGCCGACTTCACCAATCTCGTTGACCAGCAGCGCCACTTTTTCCGGCAGCAGGGGCTGCGACAGGACATGCCGAAGCAGAGTGGTCTTGCCGGATCCGAGAAATCCCCCAATCAGATTGACCTTGATTTTCCGATCCACGCCGGTTCCCACCGGTCTTTGGTATTCCGGATTCTACATCAAATCCTGAACCCTAAACCGGTACCGCCTCCCGCCTCGCGCCCCGGACAGGCCGCGAACCGTTGTTGGAAAATATCTCCGACGGCAACAGGGGCCGATGGTCCGGGATGTACCAGGGTTTGGTCAGATCGTGCCAGCCGAACGGCTTGCATTTGATGAAACGCCCGCGGCCCCGCCGGCCGGCCTTTTCATCGAACTTCCCGCCGCGCACGAGTACCGCTCCGCGGGCCAGAGTGTATTTGGGAAATCCGTAGAGTTTCCAGCCTTGGAACGGGGACCAGTCGCAGTTCGAGGCAAGTTTCTTGTAGTCGATCGTCCGGCCGTCGTTGGGATCAATGATGGAGAGATCCGCGTCGGACCCGACGGCGATCGTGCCCTTCTGCGGATACATGCCCATCATCTTGGCCGGGTTGGTGCAGAGAAGTGAGACAAAATGGTTCAAGTTGAATCGGCCCTCGCGCACGCCGAAGGTGTAAACGGATGGCATGAGCGTTTCGACGCCGGGCATGCCAAACGGGATCCGCGTGAAATCGCCGTTCCACATCGCCTTCTGCTTGATCGTGAAGGTGCACGTGTCCGTGGAAACCACCGAAACCTCGCCATCCGCCAAGCCCTGCCAGAGCCGCTCGTTGTCCGATTTCTTCTTGATCTGTGGACAGGTGGCGTAGAAGTGTCCGGTCTTTTTGTCCTTGAAAACGTCGTCATTCAGGACCAGATACTGAGGGCAGGTCTCGACGTGGACGTTGAGTCCGCGGGCCTGCGCCTGCTTGAACAGATCCGCGCCGCCGGCGGTGGACATGTGGACGACGTAGAGGTGAGCCCCCGTCGCCTCGGCCCACTTGATCGCGCGCTGGATCGCTTCCTCCTCGACGAAATTCGGCCGCGAAACAACATGCCCGTAGGCGCCCAGATGCCGCTTCAGCGTCAGCCCGATCAGGTAGTTCATCACCCGCTCGCTCTCGGCGTGCATGCACAACGTCGCGCCGCAGTCCCGCGCGGCTATCATCGCGCCGAAAATGTCGTCGTCCGCCGCCTGCCAGCCCTCGCGCTCATAAATCATGAACATCTTGTGGCTCGACACGCCGAACTCCATCAGCTTTTTGAATTCTTTGTTGGGGTCCTTGAGTTTCTTGAACCCCGTCACCATGGTGTGCAGGGAATAATCGATGACCACCTTGCCGTCGGCTTCCGCCATCCGGGCGTCGATGCCCGCCCGAAGGTTGTCGTGTGTGCCCTGCCCGGCAAAGTCGAGGACGCTCGTGACGCCCCCGCATGCCGCGGCCCGGGTGCCGGTGTAGAAATCATCGGACGAGACGGTGCCGCAAAACGGCAGTTGAAAATGAACGTGCACGTCGATCCCGCCCGGCAGGACCTGAAGACCTTTGGCGTTGATGATGTCGGCGCCGTTGGCCGAAAGTTCCTTGCCAATCACTGATATTTTCCCGTCTTTGACGCCGATGTCCGCGACATAGGTGTCAGACGCGGTGTAAATCGTTCCGCCCTTGACGATGGTGTCAAACTGTCTGGCCACGCTGGACCACCCCCTTTGTGAGATTCGTCAGACTACACAGGACAAATCAGGATTGTCAACAGGTACCGGCTTCGCGTTCGATGAAAAATTTCGTCCCCGATCCCGGGCGGGATCGGGGACGGTCTTCAGGGGCAGCCGAAACAGGGATTCTTGAGGAGTGCGGATTATTACACCATGCGCGGCGAGGACACAGGCCGGACAAAGGCCTCGCGAAGCATAACCCGGCTGAATCCCTTCAGAAGTATCTGCACCACCTCATGGGGATGGCTTTGGAAATATTGAACCTGACGAATTAAGGTCCGCGTTATATCAATTATCCCCGTTCCGTTCATCTTCATTTCTCGATTCATCCTCGTTCACCTTTCCTTTCTATTTGCCTCTCTGACAGTCCATCTAGCAAGGACTATTCCCGTTAGTATGAGTAAACACCAGTGTTATCTAACTTTTTCTTTATTAGTGGATTACGTCCAACATCCTGGAAGCGTTGCAGTGTCGAAGAGGGTATATGAATATGGACAATGGTATGAAAAAGAAGACACTGAGGTCGGGCCGGACATGGTCTCGACAAATCGGCGGAATTGGAATGTAATATGGACGTTCAACGGCCATACTTGACAGAGAACGAACGTTCTCCTACAGTCCAGGGCATGCCAAAGCCGTCAACCAGGAAACATTCAGCCCGCATGGAGGCTCTGACAACCTTTTTCCGCCGCGCCGGACGCATGCCGAGCTTCTCGGAGGCCGCCGACATCCTCGGCCTCCGGTCCAAGGGCGCCGCATTCAAAGTCATCGCGAAGCTGCAAGCCAGCGGCGCCGTGCGGAAGGACGGAACGGGCCGGATCCTGCCCGGATCCATCGCCCGCCCGGTCCGCCTCCTCGGCACAATCGAGGCCGGATTCCCCAGCCCGGCGGAGGAGGAACTCCGGGACACAATCTCTCTGGACGATATGTTGATTCAGAACCGCCAGGCGACTTATTTGCTCAAAGTGTCCGGCGATTCCATGTCCGGCGCCGGAATCATGCCGGGCGACATGGTTATCGTGGATCGCTCCAGGTCCGCCAAAAGCGGCGACATCGTCATCGCGCAGGTGGATGGCGAGTGGACAATGAAATATCTCCGAAAGAGCGGCGCCACGGTGATTCTGATGCCGGCGAATCCAAAATATAAGCCCATCAAGCCGAAGACCGAACTCAAAGTCGCCGGCGTCGTCACTGCTGTCGTGCGCAAGTATGCGTGATGAACAGCCGATAACCCTGTCCTCCTGGCCGCGGGCCATCCTGCATGTAGACGCCGATGCGTTCTTCGCGTCGTGTGAGCAAGCCATCCACCCGGAACTGAAAGGCAAACCCGTCATCACCGGCAAAGAACGCGGCATCGTGGCCGCGATGAGCTACGAGGCCAAGGCCAGGGGTGTCACTCGCGGGATGCGGTTGTTCGAAGTCAGGAAAGTCTGTCCGGCGGCGGTTATCCTGCCGAGCGACTATGAGACGTACAGCCTGTTCTCAGTCCGGATGTTCGACATCATGCGGCGGTTTTCTCCGGACGTGGAGGAGTATTCGATCGACGAAGCCTTTGTGGACCTGACAGGCCTGCGCCGCTTCCATCACACCGGGTACGGTGAAATTTCCGGACAAATCCAGGACGCCGTCCAGAAGGAGCTGGATATCTCAGTGTCCTGCGGCGTCAGTCTCAGCAAGGTGCTCGCCAAAATAGGATCCAAACTGAACAAGCCGCACGGCCTGACGGCCATCCCGGGCGAGAGGATACACGTCGTTCTTGCCCAAGTGCCAGTGGAAAAAGTATGGGGGATCGGGCCCAACACGGCGGCGCTCCTGCGCAAGTACGGCGTCGTCACGGCACTGGACTTCGCGAGGAAGAGCGATGCGTTTGTTCAGAAGCATCTTTCCAAGCCCTATCAGATCGTCTGGAACGAGCTGAACGGCCGCTCCGTTCTCCCGGTGGAAACGGAAGCCAAGACCGAGTATCAGTCCATCAGCAAGACCCGGACGTTCACGCCGGCGTCCGGTGACAAGGAATTCGTTTTCGGCCAGTTGTCAAACAACTTGGAAAACGCGTGCATAAAGGCCCGGCGGTACAAACTCGCCGCCACGCGGATTCTGGTCTTCATCCGGCGGCAAGATTACAAGGAGTCCGGCGCCGAGATCAAACTGGATCGGCCGAGCGCCTACCCGTCGGAAGTGCTCGGCCCGGTGAGGACCGCCTTCGACAGTGTCTTTCGGGCGAACACGCTGTACCGGCTGACGGGCATCGTCCTTGCCGGCCTTGTCCACCAGAGAGATGTCCAGCACACCCTCTTTGACGAGCCCGCGCAAATCGAGCGGATGGGGCGGATATATGAGTGCATCGACAAGCTGTCGGATCGCCTCGGCAAACACGTCGTCATTCACGGATCCAGCCTGCCTGCGAACCGGCAGGCTCAGCACGAAGGCGATTGGGGAGATGTCCCGCAAAGGAAAACGGATTTGTTCAAAGGTGAATCCAACCGGCGGCGCCTGGGAGCGCCGGTGCTGAAAATTAAAGTTTAGAGATCGGCTCGACGTATTCCGGTTTGTAGCTCTTCGCAGAATTCACCATCGGCGATACCCTGTAAGCCTCCATCCGGTCCGGCGGATACGGCGCGAGAAACTTTTCCGGACTGGCAGCGTCTTTCAGGCCCGGGTCCACGCTCGCGAAGCAAAATCCAAAGCGCGCGACGTAACCTTACGGTACGACGTCACCCTTGATAAAAGAACGACAAGCAGATGGCGAAATTCGACCGGTATATTTAGGACGAACATGTCTCCGATGTGTACCCAATTTGTACCCAAACGGCGAAATAATCACTACTGGGAGCAGAAAATATTTGACACATCGGCAAGGTCGTCACCCCCGCGAAAGCGGGGGTCCAGTCACCGTATCCGATCGGGGGACAGCCTCTGGATTCCCGCTTTAGCGGGAATGACGAGCGGGACCTGTCAAGCATAATCGGCTCCCATTAGTAAATGGATTTATTTCATGGGAGTCGACAACTTGTTGATGTGACGGTGAGATACAAATTATGGAGAGGTGTCCGAGTGGACGAAGGAGCACGACTCGAAATCGCAATCAGCGTTTTTTTAAGTATTTGTCCTCGTTCGAGTTATTTTGTATTCTCGTAATCGCCAGTCTGTTACGACTGCACCCGGATGAACTGACATGCGCCAAAATGCGCCGAGATACCCATGTTTTGTACCCAATTTGTACCCAGAACTTACCGGACAAATCAGATCGCATGCAATTCGCGTTTGATGCATTCGCCGAGCAAATGACGGATGAACGTCTGATAGGGCATGGATTTCATGGTGGCGATTTTTCGGATCGCCTGGATTTGCACAGGGTCGAGCTTGATGGAGAGGTTCTGAAGATGCCGCCGGCGTTTGCCGGAACGGATGTCTTTTTTCAGCTCCTCCGTCAGAGAGAATTCCACCGGCTCAGTCGAGAGATCGTTCTGATCGTGCCGCCGCCGGTCGTAATATTCGGCCATGTTCAGCCTGTTTCGGGATGCCTTGTCCGCCATGGTCTATTTTCCTTTCATGTTTCTGTAATAGCCCGCTTCCGCCGAGTCCATGTCCCATCCCGTGATGGGTCTTGCCGTCTGTTTGGGCTTCATTTCAAATACGATCACAAGCAGCCGCCCCGCCGATGTTCTGCCGAACGCCTTGTAATGTCCCTTCTTCGTCTTGCGCACGCGGGGTTCGCCGGCAAACACATCCTCCGCCTCTTCCGGTCGTATGCCGTGATTCAATTCCAAATGCAGGACATTCCCCGCATCCCATTCGATATCCCCAATACGCAAGCTCGCCATCTGGGTAATACATTACATTACCGTCGGTTCCCTGTCAAATCGACGTGAACCGCCATCCGATGATCCGTATCTGGTCTATACTTCGAGGCGTTGCCGGCTGATTATTGTAGATGCCGCGAAAATGTATTTGAATGTCCTCCATGAGCGATGATCTTTCCTTTATCCTCCAAGCCCTCGCCTTCGCCGCCGACAAGCACCGCGCCCAGCGCCGCAAAGGCGCCGACGCCGCGCCCTACATCAACCACCCCATCGACGTTGCCAACATCCTGTGCAACGAAGGCGGCGTCATGGATCCGGTCGTGCTCGCGGCGGCGCTCCTCCACGACACCATCGAGGACACCGGCGCGACCCGCGAGGAACTCGAACGCCTGTTCGGTCCGGACGTGGCGCGAATCGTCGCCGAGGTGTCGGACGACAAGAGCCTCCAGAAGGCCGAGCGCAAGCGGCTGCAAATCGAGCACGCGGCGCATATCAGCCGCGAAGCCAAACTCGTCAAACTGGCGGACAAAATCTCAAACCTGCGGGAGATCGCGTCAAACCCGCCGGCCGGCTGGCATCTGGAACGTCGCCGAGAGTATTTCGACTGGGCAAAGGCCGTGGTGGATAGGATGCGGAGAACGCACGAGGCGTTGGAGAGGATTTTTGACGAGACGTGCGCATTCAAGCCGCCGGATTCCGGCAACGCAAGGCCGGTGTCCGACGCTGCGCCGGTCAGTGTCGGGCGGCATGAATCCATCGTGGCGGAATTACAGAAAATCGAGCAATCGGAGGACGTTCGAATCCTGTACGCCTGCGAGTCAGGCAGCCGCGCATGGGGATTCCCGTCGAAGGACAGCGATTACGATGTCCGGTTTATCTACGTTCATCGGCCCGAATGGTATTTGAGCCTCGACGAAAAACGGGACGTGATCGAGGTACCTGTGCATGACGACCTGGACATCAACGGCTGGGAACTGCGCAAGGCGCTGAAACTTTTCAGAAAATCGAACCCGCCTCTTTTGGAATGGCTGGAATCTCCCATCCAATATCTTGAGCGCCACGGCGCGGCCCGGAAGATGCGCAACATGGCAAAGGAGGTTTTCTCTCCAAAGGCCTGCGCCCATCACTACCTGCACATCGCGCAGGGAAATTTCCGGCAGTACCTGAAGGACGATCTCGTCCGGATCAAAAAATTCTTCTATGTCCTGCGCCCGATCCTGGCCTGCCGGTGGATTGAAAAATTTCAGACGATGCCGCCGATGGAGTTCCAAAAACTGACGGGGTTCTTGCCGTCATCCGATGGGACGCTTGCCGAAGAAGTTCGGAAACTGCTGGCCCGCAAACTGGCCGGCGATGAACTGGACTTGGAGCCGAGAATCGGCATCATCAACAAGTTTGTCGAATCGGAACTTGCGCGGTTTGAGAGCCTCCTGAAAACATGGATCGATAAAGTTCCGGACAATGCGCTGTTGGACGCGCTGTTCAGAGAAACGCTGGACGACGTTTGGAGTGACCACCATTGATCCCGCTCCACGACGATAACCCGACTGAGTCGTTTTCGTATCTGACGGTCGGCCTGATCGTCCTGAACGTGCTCGTGTTTTTCTATGAGCTGTCGTTGCCGCAGGGAGAACTGGCCGGGGCGTTCTTCATGCAATATGCGGCCATACCGGCGCTGATCGTCGAACCGCCGGCCCTGACGGTCTACGGCAGTCTGTTCACGTCGATGTTTCTCCACGGCGGATGGATGCACCTCATCGGAAATATGCTGTATCTGTGGATATTCGGAAACAACATAGAGGACTCGACCGGCCGAATCAAATTCATTCTCTTTTATCTGTTGTGCGGTCTGGCCGCGAGCGGGGCGCACATATTGTCGGCGCCGATGTCGCGTGTGCCGTGCGTCGGTGCCAGCGGCGCGATCTCCGGCATTCTCGGCGCGTATTTACTCCTGTATCCCCGCGCCCGCGTCATGTGTCTTGTCCCGATCGGATCATTTTCCAGGATCGTGTATCTTCCGGCGTGGCTCATGCTCATTATGTGGTTCGTGATGCAACTTTTCAGCGGCTGGTCCACGCTCGGCGGCGACGAGGGCGGCGGGGTGGCGTGGTGGGCGCACATTGGCGGGTTTGTGGCGGGGCTGGGGCTGATTGGGATTTTCAAGAAACGCGGCCGTCGGATGTGGGCGTAGCACTGACGGGTTTATTCCTCCAAAGAGGGCCGGTAATCCGCCGGATTTCCAAACCCAAACGTCCACGCCGCCGCCTGCGCGCACGTTTCCATGCTCGGCGGCACGCGCAATAACACGTCCGCGGGCAGGCCCAGACGCTTCTTCGCCGGATCGACGACATGAAGCGCCACGATCGGTTCGTCGCGCGGGATAGACAGCCGGTATAGTTTCCGGGGATTCGGATTGTGCCTCTCATAATCGGCGTCCAGCAGGGTCGGATCGGCTTCCCGCAAAAACGACGCCAGACCCTTGCGGCTGATCATCGCTCTGCGGAGTTCCACGTTGCGTTCTTCCAGAATTTCCCGCACAGTCAATCGCTCGGGATGGATCGCGACTTTGGGCGGAAGCGCGAGGCCGTGATCGATGTAGAGCCGAACGCCGTCCTGAAATACCAATGCCGGCTGGCCGTCGCCGTGCAGCCGGTCGGCCGCGTCGACATGCACCGCGCGGGGTTTCAGCAGGACGTACGCGATTTTGGCGGTCGGGAGAATCGACCACCCGCCGTTTCCGTAAAAACGGATGAGCGATTTCAGAAATTCGAAGTTGGCGATGGATTGGGTTGGATTAAAAAGTGACGCGATGACATAATAACATCCGATCTCGGCTGGATTCGTCATGGACGCCCTTCCTCCAATCGCTGGGTGCTCCCACATTAGAAAAATGAGAGGGTACTCGCGGCCAAAATTATAAATGGGTATGGGCGGGTTGGGGTGCGACAATTCATGTTTGATGTATTCCCGCCAGTTCCATTGCCTGGACGCGAATCGTTCAGTCGTCCGCGCCGCTCTTTCGAACGCCTCACGGACGATGTGAAAATCCTGTCCGCAGAGCGTGGCCAGCGATAAATGGAGCGTGTTGGAGAATCCTCTATAAACGATCGCGAGCCGATTGTGCGTCAACGAGGGGGATATGCTGACATTGATGAAGTTGATCGTCTTGTCAAGGAGGTGCATCTTCAAGGCGTTCATCATCTCGACCTTGGGGTCGGGCGCAAGAACGGGCCAGGTGCTTCCCATATGAAAAATCCCGTTGATGGCCAGATCGGAGATGCAATCCGGATCGAAATCTTTTGAAACGATAGATTCAAGCCACGTGTCGTAGATCAGTCGGAGGCCATCGGACACAAGTTTCTCGGAAACAAAATCCTCCGAACAGATGGGCTCCAGTCCGAACATCGTGGTACATACCTGCGGGATCGTCGGAAAGGAGACAAACTCGATCGTTTCCGGCAATGGATGCCCCAGCCACCGGTAGAAATCCCCGACAGTCTCCACCAGCACCGTTTGATCGACATGGGTCGAGTCGATGGCGTCCTGCCAGAGGCGGACATGCGCGTCCAACTCTCCCCGAAGCCGGTCCCACTGAATCTCGAATTTGTTCAAGGCTCCTGCCTATCCTCCTTTGCCTTTCTTCCGCTCTAACACCGGGAACAAATTCCACATAGCAAGCGCCTCAACCACTTCTCTTTTTGAAAAGCATCAACTTCTTTGGCCAGACACATCAGTTTTCACCTTTTTCAATTGCCTTTTCCCAAGTATTCGAGTCATCCATATGTTCAATAAAATTCATCATGTCATCGAGCGTTTCAAAATACACTTGCGCGTTTCTGCAGAAGCGATATACCGGCTCATCGGTATGGTCAAGATACACCGGTTCCGGATTCACACAATTATCGAGAATCACAACTGCGGCATGCGGGTGCGGGTCCACCACTTCAAATATATAGACAGCCTGGCCTTTATTCACCTGACTAATAATCCTCATCTGTCGTCGTATCCGGCCTTTGTTGTCTTGCTGGCCATAATCATACTCAATCCTAATTTTTTTGTTTCCGCCGACTCTCAATTTACCGTTATCCCGCGTCTTCTCTGAAACTCCGTCCCATATGGCTTCGACAGCCTTTTCAAAATTGACCATGGGTTGTCGCCTCCTTCAGCGAACCATGCATTTCAGTTCGGGCCGCGTTATCCGGCGAGATGTGTATTGTCAACATGCAGCCAAATCTGTACCAGAAGGACGCGTTTCACAGGAAAGTTTACACCGCCAAATTGAGAAAAATTGCAATAGAATTGGATTCAGACTGTTGGAAACTGCCCCAACGGTTGAATAATTGAGCGAGGCCGTGTTTGGCTGATTCCTGCCCGATTCGAAAGTAACAACCCTGTAACGTTATCCCGTCGGCGTAACCCTCAATACCGGGCGCGGATTTCATCCGTCATTTGCCAATCTCTTTCCTTGTCAGGGACTACCGAAGATTTAGCATCGACCTGCGTTATTTGGCGTGGAGTTTGCGTCAGTATCTTTCATGGAGACGAAAGAGAAATTCTCACGATTTGCCATTGTTCTGAGCGAGCATCTCGACATCCTGTCAAAAAACGCTGACCGCGTCCTGTTCCAAGTCGAAGATGGCGTCCAGGCACTGGAATGCACGGTGGACGGTTTGCATCACGTTGTCTATCTGTGCGCCCTGCTGCGGGGTTCTGCCCGAAGCTGGGCTATTGCGTCTGTCCATCGGAGCCTATTGGGTATCGCGCATTTCCGTGAGCAGGTCCGGCTGAAAATTGAGACTGCGGCAAACTGCGACTGGCTGACTCTACGACAACCGTTCCCGTACAACTTTCGCCTCAATCTCGGCGGTGTTGCGCAGGAGGAGCTGCACATGCTCTTTTCGCTCTGGGCCGGCATGAGGATCCGGATTTTGAAACGGGCGCTGTGTCTGAAACGGCAAAAAGGCGTTGCCGTGACCGCTCTGGCCGCGTGATGACCATCAGAAGGGGGATACTGGTTGCCCTCTGCGTTCTGGCGGTGGTTGCATGTGTTGATCCGCCGGGCTACATCGGAACGAGCATCGCAAATCAAGTGCTGGGGCCGGCAGTTCCGGCATCAGCGAAAAAGCATCAACAGCGGGAGGACAGGATCTACAAGAATTACGACAAGGCCATCACGGATATCATTGACGAGGGCTTCGTCGACGCTGCCAAAGTCTCCATCTTGATCGAAAAATCGACTCACAGACTGGCGGCTCTATATGATGGCGTCGTGGTGAAGGAATATCCGGCTGTGTTTGGCTTCGGTGCTGGCGATAAATTGCGGGAAGGTGACGGGTGCACGCCGGAAGGGCGGTTCAGGATACGCGGGAAGTATCCACACCGGCACTGGACGAGATTTTTGTGGATTGACTATCCAACGGCCGAATCGTGGCAAAAGCATCTGAAAGCCAAACGAGGACAAACCATACCGACCGACAGCCGGATCGGCGGGGAAGTCGGGATTCATGGTGTTCCAGCGCTGGGTGATCCCAGCATAGATTTTCGGCAGAATTGGACACGGGGATGCGTCGCGCTCAAAAATAAGGACATCTTGGAACTCTATGAGATCGCCGGTGAGGGTACCCTCGTTGAAATCGTCGGGGAAGGGCGGCGTTGACCGTAGATAAATACGTGGACGATATTCGCTGTTTGAAACACGAACGTGACAATGTAAAAGAGGTCGAAGGTGAACCATGAACTTTGATCAGTTCGACGAACAGACGGGTAGCCGCTCATTGGCCTTCTTGTCCGCAAAAATTCCCGGCAGGGCCTCAATGGCTATTCGCTTCCACCGGCTGATCTGGTTGCCGTTGACCCCCAATTGCGATGACAGCTCCGCCAGCGTCCGATCCTCTCGCATTGCCGCCAACGCCACCTTCGCCTTGTAGCCGCTCTC
>CAZHRJ010000012.1:0-35619 GCA_964534765.1 uncultured bacterium | reverse complement strand
GTCTTCGGACATCCCCGGCTGACCGGGTGGTGAACCGTTTCCGGGAATGTTTGATAGCCGGGCGGTCAGGGCGTCGATTTTTAAATTGCCAGTAACTTTGACCCGGGAGGCCTTCGCACCCATCGCGATGATCCGGTCGGCATCCAGATCGGATTGCATCCAGAAGCGGTCAAAATTTTCCAGAAGGGGCGCCAGAAAAAAACGAATGAGGCGGTATCGGGGAAACGACGAATCTGATATCCGGCCGTTGGCCAGACCGAGCCGGATTTTTCGCCTCGCCGCTTCCAGGATCAGATTCGGCCAGAGTTCCGTATCTATGAATATGATTCCCACCGGGCTGACTTCTCCCAGCCGCCGCCGGACGGCCCACGGAACGTCCAGAGGAAACGGCGCCGGCCCGGCCACCCCCACCAACGGAATCAACGCCTTGGCGGCCAGTTCCATTCCGGTGCGGGTTGTAACGCTGAGAGTAATTTTTGTATTCGGCCGCCGGATTCGTATCGCCTGGATCAGCGGCTCCGCCGCCTGAACTTCGCCAACCGACACCGCATGGATCCAGACCGGAGAGGATTGAACATCCCGCGGCCAGCTCGTCAAACCCAACCGGGCCGCCGTCAGGTTGGTCTCTCCCTTTCGCCAGGCCCGACAGAGCCAATAGGGGAACGAGACTATGAGGGCAAGGAGAAACAGGAGAGTGTAGAGGATCATTCCGCCAACACCCTCTTCACCGCAGGCCTAATGAACGGTTTTGGTCTTTCGCCGTCTGGCCCGACCCTTCGGCCGGACCGGTTCGACCGACTGAAGAATCCGCGCCAGGCCCGCACGGTCGGACACGGTATTTCCCTGCAAAAACCACTCGCCCAGGTCGTAGGTTTCCCCCAGTGTTCCGTGCCAGTCGGACCCGCCGGTTGTCAGGAGATTTTTTCGCCGGCAAAAGTCGGTCAACTTTTTCTGGAGGTTGCGGCTGTGTTTTGGATGCAGCACTTCGATCGCGTCCAGCCCGGCATCCGCCAGATGCTCGCAGAGTGTCTCCCCGCCCATCGAGAAGACCGGGTGGGCCAGGGAGACGAATCCGCCCGCCCGGTGAACAATCCGGATGGCGTCTTCCGGCAAAATGGTTTCATGAGGCACATAGCCCGGCCGGTCTTTGCCGAGAAATTTCCTGAAGGCCGATTCGACATCCGGCGCCAGGCCGGCGGCGACGATGGCCTGGGCGATGTGGACCCGTCCGGGCGCGGAAGTTTTTTCAATGTGGATGAGCGCCGGAGAAATTCGGACGCCCAGGTCCTGCAACTGCCGCAGGATCTTTCGGAACCGTTTTTCCCGGAGTTCGCGCTGGTGCGCGACCAGGTCCCGTATCCAGACGGATGCCGGCGAGAAATCGTAGCCGAGAAGATGGAGATCAAATCCGATGGCCTTTGTGGAGATTTCGATACCGGTCGTCAGCCGGATCCCGTTTCGGCCGGCGGCGGACCGCGCGCGGTCCCAGGAATCAACGTTGTCGTGTTCGGTGACGGCGATGTGGGTCAGACCCGACAGCGCCGCGCGGGCCACCAGAATCTCCACGGGCGCGGCGCCGTCCGAGGCGTCGCTGTGGAGATGCAGATCGAGCCGCCGGATCATAGCTGTTTGATCAGGACGTCCCGGTTGTAATAGGCCTCCAGATTTTCCGGATTGATCTGGATCGCCTTGTCAAACGCCTCCCGGGCCTTCGGGAGAAGGCCCTTTTTGAAATAGTAGACTCCGAGCAGAGTGTAGGCCTCGCTTGAAACGGGATTGAGCGCGATACATTTTTGCAGGGCGGCGAACGACTCGTCCAGACGGGACATCTGAAAATAGGTCCGGGACACGTTATAAAAAAGGTCGGCGTCGGTTGGAACCAGGGGCAGCGCCTCCTTGTAGGATTTCAACGCTTCCGTGAAATCGCCCTGGTCGTGATAAATGTTGCCGATCCCCTTGTGGACCGCCCCCCGAATGGCCGGCGTCAGGTCGGAGCCGAGAAGCCGGTTGTACTCTGTCAGCGCCGTGTGCCACAGCCTCTGCCGGCCGGCGGTGTAGGCCATCATGAAGCGCGGGTAATATTCCTGCGGCGCCAACTCCGCCGCCTGCTTGTACACGTCAAACGCCTTGGTCAAATTCTGCCCCTCAAGAAGCACCTCCGCCAGCGCCAGCCGATAGGTGTAATTTCCAGGCTCCTGCTCGACCGCAGTTGTTGCCTGCTTGGCGCTTTCCTCATATTTCCTGCCGCGCTTGAGCGTCCGCGCCAGATTGTAGCGGAGGTAGGAGGCGTCACCCAGGTCGAGGGCATCCTTGTACAGATGTTCGGCGAACTTGATATCGCCGGAATCGTCCATGACGGCGGCCAATCCCGCCATGGCGTCGGCTTTGAGCTGAATCGGGATGTCCTCCCGGCCGGAATATCCGACGATGGTGTTGAATGACTCGTGCGACGCCGGCAGGTTGCCCAGCCGGTGATGGAGATGGCCCATGAGATAGTTGATGCGTTTGTTGTCCGGGAGGCGATCATGGACGGGTTTGAGAAGATCCATGGCCTGCTGATACTGCCCGAGTTCCGCCAGAATGGTCACGGCGTTGTAATACGCGTCGATGTTGTCCTTGTCCAATTTGATGACTTCTAAAAATTCCTTCAACGCCTCCTCTTTCTTGCCGCCTTCCTTCAACATCAGGCCCAGGTTGTACCGGGCCTCGATGTCGGTCGGAGTCATCGTCAGGGCCGCCCGGTAGTCGGCCGCGGCTTCGTCGTACCGGCGCTCCTGATCGAAGGCGATGGCGCGGTTGAAGAGCGCGAGATATTTCATGTAGGGATCCGGAGTGGTGTTGAGTACCGTCGTGAATTCGGCGCCGGCCTTGGAGCGGTTGCCGCTGTGCAAATACGCCAGCGCGAGATTGTACCGTACCGATGGGTCCTCCCGGAGCCGGAGGGATTCGGTGAAGGTGGTAATGGCCTCGGGATACCGGGCCATGGTCGCGTGAACCTCGCCGATCCCGGCCAGACTTGGGGAAAAGTCGGCCTGCTCCCGGACTGCCAGTTGAAACGCGAGGAGCGCCTTGTCGTAGTCGTGCAGATGAAGGTAGATCACCCCGAGATTGTGATAGGCTTGGATGAATTTTTTGTCGAAGGCCACCGCCCGCTGGAGGAATTTTTCGGCCTCCGAGTATTTGCCCTCGCTGTCCATCAGATAGGCCAGATTGGCGTAGGCTATGGACAGAACGCTTGTGTCGGAGGTCAGTCCGACGGCCCGCTTCAGCTCATCCACCGCCTCGTCCCACAGACCCTGCTGAAAATGTGTCTCCGCCATCCGGAGCAGCGCCGCGGCTTCGGACTTGGATTCCTGAACACTCTCCGGAATCCCGGGCAAATCAACTCTCTCAACCGCCTTTGGCGTTTCTCCCATCGGCCGCGCGGTCGGCTGCAGTCCCTCCAGACCGATTCCGTCCAGATTTTCGACCATGAACGGTTTGTAGTGGATGGCGTAGTACGTATAACCGGCAATGAATACCGCGGCCAGGCCGATGGCGGCCCAGAACGGCTTTTGCCGAACCAGAAACCTGACCATCCGCTTGAAGAACCCGCCGGGTTCTTCCTGAACCTCAAGTAGAGGACTTTTTCTTTTTATAAATCGCGTCCAGAACGCCATTGATGAATTTCTCCGAATTTTTTGTGCCGTATTCCTTGGCCAACAATATGGCCTCGTCGATCGCCACAATCGGCGGCACCCCTAGATCGCCGTCCAACTCCGCCAGACCCACACGCAGAATGCATCGTTCGACCGGCGTCAAGCGCTCGTATGACCAGGTCGAAAGAACCTCCCGGATCGATCCGACCGCCGACTCACAGGAGGCGACGGCCGATAACAAATCCCTTGTATAGGACCCTACCGCCTTCTCCACTGGGCGATCGGCCGCTGATTCCAGCGTCAGAAGATGTTCCAACTCCGATATCGGGTCCGATCCCTCGCCTTTGATATCCGCGGCGTACAGCGCCTGGACAGCCAGCGTCCGGGCCAGATGCCGGCCGGTCGCATGGCCGGCCGGCCGGTCGGCGGAAAACGAATCAGGCGTGACCGGCCACCGGCTGAGCCAGGGCCGGATGGGCGGTGCGGCGGTAAAGGACAATCAGTTTCAACAGAGCCTCCGCCGCCTCGGATCCCAAATTCCCCAATTTCCCTCCGGCGCGGTCCAGAGCCTGTTTGCGGTTCTCCACGGCCAGCACGCCAAACGTGACCGCAACGTCTCCTCCCGCCGATAGCCGACCCACGCCCTCCCGCACCTGTTCCACCACCAGATCATAATGTTCGGTCTCCCCACGGACAACACATCCGATGGCGATCAGACCGTCATACCGGCGGCTTCGGCCCAGCCGGCTGACCACACCGGAGATTTCAAAAGCGCCCGGAACGTCAAACCGATCAAACTGCGCCCCAGCCTTCTGGAATACCTCCGCCGCGCCGCTCGCCAGCTTCTCCGTGATATCCGAATTGTACAGCGATACCACAATCGCCACTTTGGTTCCCCATACCTCCGTCGGCGATTTCGCCGCCTGCGGCGGGGCACTCCGCTTCGGAACCTTGCGCTGTTCCGGTTCCGCCGTTTTTTTCCCGTGATTCTGTCGCTGCTTCATGGGGTGTCAAACCTCCTTGTGCTTCGAATTAATCCAATCCAGATCCAGATCGATCAGATGGCCCATTTTTTCCTTTTTGGTCCTTAAATACGACATGTTTTCCTCCGTCGGCCGGGTCAGAATCGGAATCTGCTCGATAATCTCCAGACCGTAACCCTTCAGCCCCACCACCTTTTTCGGATTGTTGGTCAGCAGCCGGATCGTCGATAGACCCAGATCGGCCAGGATCTGGGCGCCGAGACCGTAATCCCGCAAATCCGGGGGAAATCCCAGCTGCCGGTTGGCTTCGACCGTGTCCAGTCCCTGGTCCTGCAGCGCATAGGCCTTGATTTTGTTCGCCAACCCGATCCCCCGGCCCTCCTGCCGGATGTATAACACCACGCCGGTCCCCTCAGACTCGATCGTCTCAAGAGCCGCGCTCAGCTGGGCGCCGCAATCGCATCGGGATGACCCGAATACGTCGCCCGTGATGCATTCCGAATGCACACGCACCAGCACCTTCGATTTGCCCCGCACGTCTCCCTTGACGATGGCCAGATGCTCTTTCCCCTCAATGTCGTCTTTGTAGAGCATCAACCGGAACTGTCCATGCCGCGTCGGCAGGCCGGCCTCGGAAATGAGATGAACCAACTTTTCCGTGCGGGCGCGAAAGGCGATCAAATCCCGGATGGTGATGATCCGCAGATCGTGTTTCTGCGCAAACGCCTCCAGATCGGGCAGGCGCGCCATCGTGCCGTCGTCGTTCATGATTTCACAGATCACTCCCATTGGCGAACTCCCGGCAAGACGCGCCAGATCCACAGCCGCCTCCGTGTGACCCGCGCGCTTCAATACCCCTCCCGCCTGGGCCATCAATGGGAAAACATGGCCCGGCCGGATAAAATCCGACTCGCTCGCAGCCCGGTCCGATAGCTTTCGAATGGTTGTAGACCGGTCATGGGCGGAGATGCCGGTTGTGGTGCCGGCTTTTGCGTCAACCGAAATCGTAAACGCCGTCCGGTGCCGGTCCCGGTCGGGACTTTCCGGCATCAGATCCAGACCCAGATCCTGACAGCGCCTCGCCGGCATCGGAACGCAGATCAGACCCCGGCCGTAGGTCGCCATGAAAGTCACCGCTTCCGGCGTCACCTTCTCCGCCGCCATGACCAGATCACCCTCGTTCTCGCGGTCCTCGTCGTCGATCACGACCACCATCAGCCCCGCGCGAATGTCCGATATCGCTTCCTCAATTGTTGAACAGGCACGCTTCTCCATAATTGCAACCGCCTCACACGCCTAGGACATATCTTGCCAGAACGTCCACTTCGATGTTCACCCGTATCCCGGGCCTCGCATACCGAAGATTGGTCCGGCGAAGAGTCTCTGGGATTAGAGAGATCTTCAGAAGTCTGCCATACCGCCTGGCTATCGTCAAGCTTACACCATTGATCGCCACCGATCCTTTTTCGGAGAGGTATTTCACAAGTCGTTTTGGGACAAATAATTGCAAGACCCTTGCTGGTTGTGGCCGCAAACGGGTGGGACTGATTTTTCGGCGCCAGACGGTCGATTTGACAATGCCGATACCATCCACATGGCCCAATACGAGATGGCCGTGGATGCGGTCTTTCATCCGCAGCGGCGGCTCGAGATTGACGCGCCATCCCGGGAATGAGAACCGCAGATGGGTCCGGCGGATGGTTTCGGGCGTGACGTCGACGGTGAATCCATATCGGGTCTTCCGGGCGACGGTGAGGCAGATGCCGTCAACGGCGATGGAATCCCCGGATTTCATGTGCCGGGCAATCGCAGGCGCTTGAATCGTTACTCTTCCACGGGCCAAATCAACCCTGCGGAGAATCCCTTGATGCCGGACTATTCCGCTGAACATGACGTGTCCTGGGACGATCGAAATCGCAACATGAAATCCGGTCCAATTTTTGCCCGCTCGATTAGCCGCCAGTCGGCCGGCCGGCCGCGGGCTGGTCCACAGCGGCCGAGAAAGGCGTCGAGTCCGGTTGGGCCGCAAATGGCCGGAGAAACGAACAGGATCATCTGGTCGACCGCGCCGGCGGATAAAAACGAGCTGACGGTTTGAGATCCGCCCTCCACCAAAAGATGCACCACGCCTTGTTTGGCCAGCACTCGAAGAACATCCGGAATGGAAAGCCGGCCGCCGGCATTCGCCGGCACAGGGAGAATCCGGCAGTCCGACGCCGGAATTTTGATACGCCTCGATCGCGCGGCGCCGGTGACGAGGAACGTCGGCGCCTCGCCGTCCGTCAACAACTTGAGGCGCGCCGGTGCGCGCAGCGTGCCGGACGCGGTCAGTACCACTCGCGCGGGTGGAAAAATCCTGGCGGTCCGCCGCCGGCCGCGCAGGGTCAGGCGGGGGTTATCCACGTCGGCGGTATTTCTGCCGATCAAAATGGCGTCAACGGTCCTCCGCAGATTCTGCACTTCCGCCCGAGCCGCCGGCCCGGAAATCCAGCGCCGGCCGTGGCCGCTTATTTTGCCGTCCGTGCTGACAGCCAGTTTGACGGTGACGAAACTGCGCCGCCGGATAAGAAAGGTTCGATAGGGCGCATAAAACGCCAGCGCCGCCGGATCGTTCAACACATCGACGCGCACGCCGGCCGCGCGCAATTTCCGTATCCCCCGGCCCGCCACGATCGAATGGGGATCCGCCATTCCCACGACCACTCGCCGGATTCCGGCTTGAAGAATCGCGCCGGTACAGGGCGGGGTTTTCCCGAAATGATCACAGGGCTCAAGCGTCACCACCAGCGTCGATGCCGCAATTTTCGCAAGGTCCGCGGACCTCACGGACCGGATCGCTTCGACCTCCGCATGCGGCCCGCCGAAAACCCGATGATACCCGCGGCCGATAGCCCGGCCGCCGTGGACCAGAAGCGCGCCGACGGCGGGGTTGGGCGATGTGTCTCCGAGTCCATTTTTTGCCTCATCCAGGGCTTTCGCCATCCACCCGTAGACGTTCAGCCGGTTTCTCCTCCGATCAGCCCCTCGACGAACGCGGCCGGGTCAAAGGGGGCCATATCCTCAATCCCTTCACCCATGCCGATCCACTTGACCGGAACGTCCGGCAGATCCACGGCCAGAGCCAGCAGAAATCCGCCTTTAGCGGACGCATCAAGCTTGGTGACGATGAATCCCGTCAGGTTCAAACTTTGGTGAAAACTCCTGGCCTGGGCGATCGCGTTCTGGCCGGTTGTGCTGTCGAGAACAAGAAGTTTTTCAGTCAGGGCGCCCGGCGCGGCTTTGTCGCAACTTTTGATCATCTTCGACAATTCTTCCATGAGAGACAGTTTGGTGTGAATCCTTCCGGCGGTATCGACGATGACGAGATCGGATGACCGGATCTGTTTGTTGGAGAGCGCGTCGAAGATGACCGCGGCAGGGTGGGCGCCATCCCGCATGGAAAAACAGGGCACCCCAGCGCGGCCGGCCCAGATTTTTAATTGATCGATCGCCGCCGCCCGGAACGTGTCGGCCGCGACCAGGACCGTCTGGCGGGACTCGATCCGGTACCGGTGGGCCAGTTTGGCCGCCGTGGTGGTTTTGCCGGAACCGTTCGTTCCGAGCAGGAACCATACGGTGGGCGGCTGGGGGGCGAAAGTCATTTCGCCATTGCCGCAAAATAGGTTTCTCAGAATTTCCGCTAATTTTCTCCGGATCTCGACGATAGAGCCCGTCGTCGAGTCGGCCGTCCCGGGCCGCGATTTTTTCAGATCCTCCAGAATCCGATGTGTGGTGTCCGGTCCGACATCGGCCAGAATCAGGCGGTCCTCCAGCCCGGCCAGAACCTCCTCCGGCATTTCGGCGGAAAACGCGTCCCGGATGAGTTCCCGAGTTTTCGTCAGCGCCCGCTTGAAAAAGTGGATGACCTGTTGATCGATTGCCATGGTTCTATTTTGCCTGACGGGATTGCAGTATGGCCCGGATCAGCGCCTGGCCGGCGGTCTGGCTTTTTTCCGGATGAAACTGAACGGCAAAAATGTTTTCGCGGGATACCGCGCAGGCAAAGGTGGATCCATAGTCGCACGTGGCGATCACGATGGAGGAGTCTGTCGGCGCCGGGTAATAGCTGTGAACGAAATAGAAGAAGGCCGGCTGAGCGCCGATCGCGGGGTGCTCGTCTTCGACGGCGACCGGTCTGATTTCATTCCATCCCATGTGGGGAATTTTTAGATGGCCCCGAAACCGAACCACCCGGCCTTCCAGCCAGCCCAACCCCTTCACACCGGGCGCCTCTTCGCTTTCCTCAAACAGGATCTGATATCCGATGCAAATCCCGATGTACGGAATTTTTTCGGCCAGGACTTTTTCCCGAAGCGCACCTTCAAATCCCCGTCGACGAATCTCCTCCATGGACCGGCCAAAATGCCCCTGGCCCGGAACCACAATCACGTCCGGCCGCGCCAATTCCCGGCCGGCCGATACCCTCGTCACGCGCGCGCCGGCCGACTCCAGCGCTTTTTCGACACTGCGCAGATTCGACGCGCCGTAGTCGATCAGGGCTACGCTGGGAGTTGGAATGGATTCCTTCTTAAAGGACACCTTTGGTGGACGGAACTCCGAGCATCCGCGGGTCGACCGCGACGGCCTGCCGAAGCGCCCTCGCGATGGACTTGAAGAGGGCTTCGATACTGTGGTGCGCATTTCGGCCGCGCCGGAGAATGAGATGCAGCGTCATTTCGGAGGAAGTCGAGAATGCCTCGAAGAATTCGCGGATAAGCGACACCGGAAAATCACCGACCCGCTCGTCCTTGGGACCGCGTTGCGTCCGGCCATCGGCGCCGAGATCGACATCATAGACAAGCACCGGGCGGCCGGAAAGATCGATCACGCATTCGGCCAGGGACTCATCCATCGGAATCGTCGCGCATCCAAATCGGACGATGCCCTTTTTGTCTCCCATCGCCTGCCGGATCGCCTGGCCGAGAACCAGGCCGATGTCCTCGACGGTGTGATGAAAATCGACACGCAGGTCGCCCGTGGCGTGGACCTGTAAATCAAAGAGGCCGTGTTTGGCGAAGGTCTCGAGCATGTGATCGAAAAACCCCATCCCGGTGTCGATCAGATAGGATCCCTTGCCCTCGATGGTCAGTGAAACTCGCACGGACGTTTCCTTGGTTTTCCTCTCCAACGCCGCCCTTCGCAGGGGCTGGCGGACTATCTGGATGACTCGCGCCATTTTCGTTTCTCCAACTGGTCAAGCGCCGCGTGGAGTTTGTTCATCTCCGCCGGCCGCCCGACTGTGATCCGGATGCAGGACCGAAGATTCGGTTCCCTGAACATCTTGACGAGTATACCGCGCGACCTGAGAAATTCAAAAACTTTTTTGGCTTCCCCGAAGACCCGGACCAGAATAAAATTGGCGTCCGTTTGGCAGGGACTGAAGAGCGAGGAATGGGCGAATCGCCGAAGGAGTTTTTCCCGTTCGGATAGAATCGTCCGGATGTTTTTCTCAATGTCAGGCTCGCACTCCAGCGTGGTCAGCGCGAGCGCCTGGGAAAGACCCGACAGATTGTAGGGCAGGCGCACGGTGTTCAATAGTTTTGTCAGGCGCGGATGCGCGATGGCGAGGCCGACCCGGCCAAGCGCGATGCCGAGCGCTTTTGAGAATGTCCGGAGGATCACAAGGTTTGGATATCGCCGCACCTCCGGCAAAAACGTCTTACCCGAAAAATCGACATAGGCCTCGTCAATGACCACGACGCCTCCGGCCCGCCGAAGGATCTGCCGAAGGACAATTTCTGAAAAACAGTTCGCGGTCGGATTGTTCGGATACGCGAAAAACCATAGAGCGGCGGTTTTAAGAAGACGCGGGTTCAGGAAAACACCGGAATCCAGATCGAACTGGCCGTCGAGCGGAAGCTTTTTCACCCTCGCGCCGCGGATTTTCGCCAGCCGCTCGTACATGACAAAAGTCGGATCGGGAACGACGACCGTCCCGCCCGGAGGAGCGACGGCGTCTATCAGGTAGCCGATCAATTCGTCCGAACCGCTCCCCGCGACGATCCAGTCGGCCGGCAGACCCAGCCGAGCGGACAGGGCCGATCGAAGCTCGGTGGATGGGCCGTCCGGATATCGGTTGAAGACGAGCGACCGGACTTTTTGAATGAATCGGGTTCTCAGCCGCCGCGGAAGATCAAAGGGGCTTTCATTCGCGTCGAGAGAAATTGCGCGGCCATGCCCGCTTCGCGCCGGCGGCGCATAGGGTGTCATCCCCCGAATATTGGGATTCATGGCGCCCGGCGCGCCCGAAGCGACCGGGCGTGGTGGCTCAGGCCCTCCCACTCGGCCATGATGGCGCCCAGGCGCGTGAGTTCTCCGTCCGGGTCGCGGACCGATAGGATGGAACTGCGGCGAAAAAACGATTCGAGCGCCAGCGGCGACGAAAAGCGCGCCGCGCCGGCGGTGGGAAGCGTGTGGTTGGGTCCGGCGATGTAGTCGCCGTAGGCGACGGCCGTTGGACCCAGAAAAATCGCTCCGGCCGGCCCGACGAGTGGCAGGAGTTTTTCCGGCTCCCGGACCTGGAGGCTCACATGTTCCGGCGCGGCCTTCGCGGCCGCCTCACAACACGCCTGCGGCGATGCCAGGACGGAGATGAAGATTTGCTTTAAATACGACCCGCCCTCTACCTGAAGAATGTCCCGGACGGCGCCGGCCAGAGCGGGTGAATCGGTCAGAAGAAGGGATAGACTGTCCGGTCCGTGTTCGGACTGGGCGAGGAGATCTTCGGCGACGAAGACCGGCCGGGCGGTTTCGTCAGCGATCACGACCAGTTCCGATGGACCCGCTAGCATGTCGATTCCGACGTCTCCAAACACCAGTCGCTTCGCCGCCGTCACGTACCGGTTTCCGGGGCCGAATACCTTGTCGACCTTCGGAACGGTCCGGGTTCCACAGGCAAACGCCGCGATCGCCTGCGCCCCGCCCATTTTGAATACGGCCGTGACGTTCGCGATTCGGGCCGCCGCAAGAAGGAGCGGCGGGATTTTTCCGTCCGGCCGCGGTGGCGTTGCCACGAACCGTTCCGGGACGTCCGCGACGTCGGCCGGGATGGCCTGCATGAAAAGCGATGAGATCAGACTGTGCCGCCCGCCGGGAACATAGAGGCCGACCCGGTCAAGCGGCGTGACTCGCTCGGAGTAGAACCCGCTGTGGTCCACAAAAGGCGCGCCGCGAAGATGCTGCGCGTTGTAAAATTGGCGAAACCGCCGCGCCACCGCCTCCATCACCGCGCGGTCCTCCGCCGTCACAAACTTCTCGGCGGCCCGAAATTCCTCCCCGCTGACCCTGAGACTCCTCAGTCTCGCCTTGTCCCACCGGCGCGTATAGGACAGGACCGCCCGGTCGCCGGCGATTCGGACCTGCCTGAGCACCTCGCGGGCCGTTTTTTCCGCGGGGTCGCCGGACAGGCCTCGCCGGCCCTGCTGGAGAAGTTTTCCCCGCAGACGGAAATAGGCGGGAAGATCGGCGAAAGCGGATGCTCCGCATCGGATGGTCATGGAATCAGATCACTCGTTTGATCGTGGCGATGAATTCTTCCACCGTCGACTTGCTCATTTTTAAACTCACCCGGTTGACCACCAGTATCGCGGTCGACCGGAGAATTTCCTCGATCACAACCAGCCCGTTGGCCCGCAGCGTCTCGCCGGTCGACACCAGGTCCACGATCGCGTCGGCTAGATTCACCAGCGGCGCCAGCTCCACCGAACCGTACAGCTTGATCACTGAACAGGCCCGGCCCTTTTTCAGAAAATAGGCGTTGGTCAGGGCCGGGTATTTCGTGGCGACTCGCAGCGCCCCGCTCCGGCCCAGAACAGCCGGATCCTTCGCCGCCAGAACCAGCCGGCAGGCGCCGACGCCGAGATCGAGCATTTGATAGAGATCGGATTCCTGCTCCATCAGAACGTCCCGGCCCACCACTCCGACATCCGCGGCGCCTTGAGATACATACGTCGGCACGTCCTGCGCGCGGACGGCGAGAAACGTCCGGCCGCCGGTTTTGTCCGTCACATGGAGCTTGCGCGGATCCCGGACGTCGGCCGGGACGGATATTCCGGACTTTTCCATGAGATCAATGGCTTCGTCGAACAATTTGCCCTTCGCCAGAGCGATTCGGATCATGCGGCGAAACTAACTCTTCGACGGACAAGTTGCAATCTGCCGGTGGGCGTGCTACATCCCGGCCATGACGACCATGCGTCCCGCGGCTCGACTTCGACGGATCTATCTCGCCATGAAACGGCATTTCGGTCCGCGGGGCTGGTGGCCGGCGCTCCGGCCCGGAGCGGGTCAGTCCGACCGGCCGGTCTATGATCCGCGGCGCCGCCGGCTGACGGCCGGCCAACGGTTTGAAATATCCATCGGAGCCATCCTGACCCAGAACACCGCATGGACCAATGTCGAAAAGGCGATCCTGAACCTGCACCGCCGGGGCGCGCTGTCGTTTGAAAAAATTCGCCGAATCCCTCGCGCCCGGCTGGCGCGGCTGATCCGGCCGTCGGGTTATTTCAATCAGAAGGCCATCAAACTGAAAAACTGGATCGCTTTTCTTGGCCGTCGGCCGTCGAAGGCGGGGCAACTTGACCGGATGAGACACATGGATGTCGATCGCGCGCGCGCCGCGCTTCTTTCCGTGAACGGCATCGGCCCCGAAACGGCTGATTCCATTCTCCTGTACGCGCTGGAAAAACCGGTCTTCGTCGTGGACGCGTACACGCGCCGCGTTTTTAGCCGGCATGGATGGATTTCGGGCAATGAGCCGTATGAGACGATCCGGAAACAATTGGAGGCGGCGCTGCCTCCCCGCGTCCCGTTATGGAACGATTATCACGCGCAGATCGTGGAGATTGGAAAAACCTACTGTCATCGCCGCCGGCCCCTATGCCGGTCATGCCCTCTGTACGGGCGGGATTTTTTCTGGTCGGAGGCCGCTTTCACGAGCGTCATCGGATAAGGCTCCATCCGGATTCGGGCGTGGGATTCGATTCTGCGCATAAACGCCATCTCGGAGTTCGAGACCATGCTCACCGCCATGCCTTTTTCGCCGATCCGGCCCGTACGGCCCACGCGGTGGACGTACACATCGGGATCGGGCGGCAGGTCGTAATTGACGACCAGCGAAATCGTCAGAATGTCCAGTCCACGGGCCGCCACATCCGTGCAGACCAAAAGCCGGATCCGGCCGTCCCGGAAATGGCGCATGATCCGCATCCGCTCGTCCTGCTGAAGCCCGCCGTGCAGAAATTCGACCTGTGGAAAGGCGCTTCGAAGGGACCGGGCGATGGAGGGGACGCTGTGTTTTTTGTTGCAGAAGATGAGGACCGAATCCGGGTTGACTTCCCTGAGAAGAGTCGCGATGGCGCGAATTTTTTCGGGCGGTGACGTCTGGACGAATTTGTGGGAAATGGTGTCGGCGGTGCGGGTTTCCTGTTTGATGGCGATGTGTTCCGGGTGGTTCATGTAATCGTTGATGAGCTGTTTGACCGGAGGCGGCATGGTGGCCGAAAACAGGAGATTTTGCCGCTGCTTGGGTGTCCGGTTGGCGATGTAGGTGATGTCGTTGAGAAATCCCATGTCCAGCATCTCGTCGGCTTCGTCCAGAATAAAATGCCGCACGGTTGACAGGTCCAGCCGCCCTCGCATCATCAGGTCCTTGACCCGGCCGGGCGTTCCGAGCACCAGCTGGACGCCCTGCTTGAGGGCCGCGCACTGGATCTCGATGGAAAACCCTCCGAAAATCGCCATCACCCGGATGCCCGTTCCATGCACCAGCTCGTTGGCTACCTCGGCCACCTGAACGCACAGCTCCCGGGTCGGCGTCAGGACGATCGACTGAACCTGGGGCACGGCCGGGTCGAGCCGGGCGATGACCGGGAGCAGATACGCCGCGGTCTTGCCGCTGCCCGTCTGGGACTGCCCGATCAGATCCCGGCCGTCCAGAATTTTCGGGATGGCGCTGGCCTGAATCGGCGTCGGTTGTTCAATTCCAAGATGCTTCAGATTCGCCTTGAGGACATCGGAAATCGGAAGATCCATAAACTGCGTGAATGAATCCATATCATTTTTTGACGCGCCCGCATCGTATCAGCGTTGTTACTTCGCAGTCAAATCTGTGCATCAATCAATAGGGACAGCAATCAATGAGAAGACGGTGCCAGGGGTTGCTGATGCATTGGACGCGGCTGATAGATATTATGGCCTCGTCATGAATCGATCGTGGCTTTTATGGGCGATGTTTATGAGCATCATGATGTGCGGGTCGGCGGTACTTCACGCCTATTTCTGGATACGGTTTGTCCGGGATACGGCTGTGCCCAAACGTCCGGCACGATTCATCGGCTGGGTATTCGTTGGAGCGACGCTGATGTTCCCTGTCCTGTTTTTTCTCCGCGGAAACGTGGGTCAGCCGGTCGACCGCATGATGTATCTCTGCCTGTTTACGTGGCTTGCCGTTGTATTTTTTCTCGTCTGCTGCCGCCTCATTCTCGAAATCATACCCCTCGCCCGCAGCGCCCTCGGCTTGCTGAAGTCCTCGCCCCCGTTCGATCCGTCGCGCCGGCTGTTTCTCAACCAGGCGCTGGCGGCGTCGACGATGGCCGTCGGCGGCGGGTGCCTGATTTATGGATCGATCGGCGTTCATGATGATCCCGAAATAACCGAAACCCCGGTTACCATCGACCGCCTTCCGCCGGGCCTTTCCGGCCTGACGATCGTTCAATTGACGGATCTTCATATCGCGCCCTGGACCCATCGGCGGTTTATCGAGCGGCTGGTCGAGCGGACAAACGCGCTCAAGCCCGATCTCATCGCGGTGACGGGAGATCTTGTGGACGGAAGCGTTGCTGAGATATGGAGCAAGGTCGAACCCATCGGTCGATTGAGATCCCGGTACGGGACTTTTTTTGTCACGGGCAATCACGAATATTATGTCGGCATCGATCCATGGATTCCGGCCATTGAGTCCCTGGGATGTGTGGTGTTGAACAATTCCGGCCGGCCGGTGGCGGATGGGGTGTATGTCGCCGGCGTCCCGGATCGCACGGCCGGAAGGTTTTCCTCGCAGGAGAAACCCAATATTCCGATGGCTCTCGCATCCAACCGCGCGGATCTGCCGGTTGTCCTCCTTGTTCATCAGCCAAAGGAGATTCAAGCGGCCGTCGAATCAGGCGTTGATTTGCAGTTGTCGGGCCATACGCACGGCGGTCAGATCTGGCCATTCGGCGCCATCGTCATGGCGGCGCAACCCTACCTTTCCGGCCTCCATCGGCGCGGCCGGACTCAGATTTATGTCAGCCGCGGCGCCGGCACCTGGGGTCCGCCGATCCGATTCGGCGCGCCCACCGAAATATCAAAAATCGTCCTGATCTGAGGTCAGCGCCAGAAAGGCCTCCTCCAGATTTTCTTTCGCCGCCAGCTCGTTGATGTGGTCGTGCGTGCCTTCGGCCAGCAACCGGCCCTTGTGCAGGATGCCGACCCGGGTGGCGATGGCCTCCGCCAGCGCCAGCTGATGGGTTGAAACCAGGACCAGGCGGCCGTCCCTTACAAAATCGACGAGCGTTCGCCGAAGAATGGCGGCGCTCTTGGGATCGAGGCCAATGAGCGGTTCGTCCACGATCAGAAGAGGCGGGTTCAACATGAACGCCGCCGCGAGCAGAAGTTTCTGACGCATCCCGTGCGAATAGGACTCGATCAAATGGTCCATCCGGTGGCTGATTTCAAATTCTCGCAGCAATCCCTTCAGGGAATCAACGTCGCCCCGGCGATAAATGTTGATCAGAAACTCTAGATATTCCCGCCCCGTCAACTTTTCGTATAAATAGGGCCGGTCAGGAATATAATAGAATTTGGATTTGACCTCGGTCGGATTCTTTTCGATTGACTGCCCGTCCACCCGGATTTCCCCGCTGCTGGCCGGAGTGACACCCGCGATCATCCGAAACGTCGTTGTCTTGCCCGCGCCGTTGGGGCCGAGCAAAACATAGATGGCGCCGCGGTCGACCGAAAGAGACAGCCCGTCGACGGCGGTGATTTCGGAGAACGTTTTGGTTAGGTTGTGAAGTTCCAGAAAAGCCATTGCCGAGTCGCGCCGCCGGGAGGGTCGATCGGGGAGCAGGTCAGCGAAGCTTTTGGACGTATTGTTCCGCCATTTTTCGGATGGTCGGATCTTTGGCTAATTGCATCGCCCGGATAAAATGCGGGACGGCCTGGTCCTTGCGGTTCTGCTGAACGTATAAAAATCCCATCATGAAATGAATATCCCCATCCGCCGGCTGGGTCGACAGGAATTGGCGCAGGAGATTTTCCGCCTCGGTATATTTTCGTTTTTGAATCAGTATCTGCGCCTGTTTCTGAATCTGAGCGGACCCTGACGGCGCTGCCGGCTCGGCTCGCGGCTCAGCGACGGTGGCGCGCCGTTCGGCAGGTCTTTCCACGGCTGCCGGAGCGGGTTTGGTCTGTGGTTTGGGCCGCGGCGCCGGTTCGGGCTTTGGCTTGGGCGGCGGTTTGGCGGCCGCCGGTGCGGGCGCAGGTTCACCCTTTCGGGACAGCGTCGGCACCGGCTCTGCCTTCTTGGGCGCGGGCGTCAGAGGCTTTTTCTCCTCCCCCTGGTCATCTGCCGCCTCCGGCTCCTCCTCTATTTCGGCCTCGCCCTCCGCGCCTCCTTCCGCCGGCGTCGACCCCTCCGGTTCGTCGGCCAGGTCCACGGCGCCATCGGCGCCGCCTTCGGATGCGTCGTCCGCGCCCTCCGTCGCCTGCTCCGGCGCGTCCTGCGGCGCGTCGCCAGACACCCCCCCCGCCGATTGGGCCGGAGATTCAGCCTCGGAGAATTCCTCCATCAGATTGACGCCGCCCCGGTCAGCGCCGGCCTCGGTTTTGGCCGGAGCGCCGCCGAACAACAAACGAAGATCCTCCCAGAAAAAGAAATACCCCACCGCCGCCGCGATACCGATCACGCCGACAACGCCAAGGAGGATGATCCAAACCTTTTTCACTGGCTCACCACCCGCACACCGGCGCCTACCGCCGGATCAGTCTCGCCTGAACTTTCCTGCCGTTACGCTCGACGACGACATTGTTCTCCCGCGCCAGCCACCCAATGGCCAGCGCGCTGACAGTCATCTCCAGCCCGGCGCCCTTGGATATCTGCTCCAGACTGTCGCCTTCCGATTTCTTTAATAGATGCTGATACACTTTCCCCGCGCTCTCACCGATCTCATACATCAGAGAAACCGCCTCCGGCCTGTCGGCCACTTTTGATACCATGTCTCCACCACCTCCTTCCCGTCGAATTCGCATGGCCCGCTGATACAGATCCACGTATTGCCGGGCCGCCTCTTCCCACGTAAACCGCTCCCGCATGGCGTTCTGTTGAAGAATTCGAAACGTGCCGGGCGACTGGTGATACACGTGAAAGGCTCCGGTCAACGCGTCCACGAGGGCATTGGCCGTGTAGCTGGTAATACCGAATCCGTTGCCTTCGAGTGTCCGCTCATTAAAAGGCCGGACCGTGTCGGCCAGTCCGCCAATCAGTCGGACGACCGGAATCGTGCCATAGGCCATGGCGATCATCTGGCCCAGCCCGCACGGCTCGTATTTTGACGGCATGGCGAAAAAATCACTGCCCGCGTAGATCACTTTCGCCAACTCCGGATCGAATCGCAAGGCCAGACAGACTTTTTCCGGAAATTGCCGCGCGAGATTCGTGAATCCCGATTCCAGATCCTTCGACCCGCTGCCCAACAGGACAAAATACATCGGCGTGCCGGGAAGAATCCGAAACAGGGCCCGCAGGAGCAGATCACATCCTTTTTGGGGGTCGAGCCGGGTCACGCATCCCAGAATCGGCGTTTCGCCGATGCGGCCGTTGTTGTCGATCGGAATACCGAACTTCTCCAGCAGCCGCTTTCGGGCTTCCCTTTTCACGTCCAGCCGGTCGGCGTCGTACGGCGGAAAAAGCCCGCCGGCCGCGCCGGGATTCCACTCGGCGTAGTCAATTCCGTTGAGAACGCCAACCAGTGTCTGCCTGCGCGCGGACAGGACGCCATCCAGCCCGCATCCGCCGCTGCGCGTCTGGATTTCCTGCGCGTACCGCGGACTGACGGTCGACAGAAGATCGGAAAAGAGGATGCCGCCTTTCAAAAAGTTGATCTTGCCGTAGTACTCCAGCGCCGTCGCCCGAAAAAAATCCGATGGAAGATCCAGCGCCCGCCACCGTCCGGCGTCAAAAACTCCCTGGTAGGCCAGATTGTGGATCGACAGGACGCTGCCGGTGCGGCCGAAAAATTCGTCGGACCCATGCGTTGTTTTGAGATAGATCGGCGCCAGCGCGGTCTGCCAGTCATTGGCGTGAATGACGTCCGGGCAAACGCCGAGGTGTTTGAGGAGGGCCAGCGCTGCCCTGGAAAAGAAGGAGAATCGGACTTCATTGTCCGGATAATCCTTTCCGTTCTCCTGATAGATTCCCGGCCGGTCAAATGCCGCCGCGCCCAAAAACAGCACCCGCACCCCCGGCTCGCCTATCGAGCCTTTCAATCTTCCCTCCCAGATCTCCGTCCCGCCCAGACCCGGAATCTCTCCACGCCCGGAAATAATTCTTAAACCCAGCGCCACGCGGTCAATGATCCCGTAAAGCGGTGTAACCACGGTGACGGTGTGTCCGAGCCCGGCGAGGGCCGCGGGCAGCGTGCCGGACACGTCCGCCAGTCCGCCGGTCTTCGAAAAAGGAGACACTTCCGAGGTCAGATAGGCGATCCTGAGCGGCTCAGTCATCAACGCTCTCCTCCCGCAGATACTTGGCGGCGTTTTCCGGCGTGACGGGATTGATGTAAAATCCGGTTCCCCACTCGAATCCCGCGATCCGGGTGAGCCTGGGAATGATTTCGATGTGCCAGTGATAATCGAGTTCGATCGTGCCCCACATTTCCGGCCGGCCCGGTCGGGGGACGGTGACGGGTGAGGTGTGGAGGATGTAGTTGTATGCCGGGTTGCCGAGTGCCTGGCGGATTTTTTTCAGGACGTTTTTGAGAACGTAGGCCAGGGACGAAATTTCCTTGTCATTGATCTTGCAGAAATCGTGGGCATGCCGACGCGGCAGTATATGGACTTCGAACGGAAACCGGGACGCGTAGGGCGTCATCGCGATGATGTTTTCCTCCACCATGACCAGCCGTTCTTCGAGGAGCTGTTCCTGGGAGATGATGTCGCAGAGGAGACACCGTTCCTTGTATTCGAAGTAGTCCCGGCAGTAGTAGAGTTCCTCCGCGACCCGTTTGGGCGTCACCGGAATGGCGATGAGCTGCGAGTGGGAATGCTCAAGACTCGCCCCCGCCCGGACGCCGTGATTTTTAAAGACGAGCATATATTTGAATCGCGAGTCATTTTTCAGATCCGCAATCCTGTCCCGGTAGGCCCTGAGCATCTGTTCGGTGGTGGTCTGGGAATAATCGGGCAATTCGAGTTTATGGTCGGCCGTTTCGATGATGACTTCGTGCGCGCCGATTCCGTTCATCTTGTCGTACATCCCGTACCCCATGCGGCCCAGATCCCCCTCGATTCGCAGGGCCGGGAATTTGTTGGGAATCACACGGATCGACCACCCGGGTTTGTTCGGCGCGGCGCCGCCATTGCGGATTGCCGATATTTCCGGCGGAGTCAGGTGCTCGTTGCCGGGACAGAACGGACAGATCGCCCCGGAAAGTTTCGGGTTGTCGACGCGAAAATCGCTCGGCCGCATCGCCCGCTCCGTCGATATAATGACCCACCGGTGGGACATGGGATCCCGCCTAAGTTCCGGCAAGAGAGTTCACCTCCAACGTGACGCTGAATTGCGGCGCGGCCTGAGGCGCCAGAATCAGCAGCGCCATACCTTGAAACAGACGCTCCATGCTACTTTCGGTTTTTATGAAATAATAGGAAGGCCCGATGAAAAATCGGTTCGCCGGGCCGGTTTTGAAAACCACCCGCGTGCCGCGACTCCGATCCGTCACCGCAACCTCCCCGCCGGATGATTCCATTCCCCCATCCCGCAGGCCGGTCGCCGAGGCCGCCGGGCCGAGGATTTCCAGGGAATTGGCGTCGGCGTAATACATCTCAAACCCCATTGCCGCGCAGGCTGGTGTTGCCCGACCCGCCGGATCGGCGCCTCCGCCTCCGGGCGGATCGATCTGTGCCTGCAGAATCAGCTTGTTTTCGTGTTTGGAGATGGAAACGCGTTTTTTGAAGTGGCCGCGTTCGGTTTTTCGATCGAAATCGATTTCAAAAGATTCCGCCTTGTCGCGAATCTCCCCTTTGACCCAGGCGCCGCCGGGCAAACCCTCGTCCGGCCGAAGCCGGCGCTGGATCCATTGGTCGAGTGTGACCGCCGGGTCAATCGTGTGGAGGAGACCGCTTGACCGGCCTCCGAAAGTGTTCTGGAAATTGTATTTGGCCGGCCGGTATGACCATTCGATGAATCGCCCGCCTTCGTCGGGTTTGAGTCCGATCACCCAGTGGTCGGTGTAAATCAGCATCTCCTGGAGTCCATCCATGTCGATGTCCTCGGTGTAACACGTCGGGAACAACCCCATTTTTTTTGAAAACCGCGTCTCGGCCTCGATCAGCCGTTCAAAAATCGCCAGCCGGAGCGCGAGCAGCCGGGAGTCGGCGCCGGTCGCGACGCCGTAGGCGTCATGACAGGCCGCCTGATCGAGGAGGTCCCGGATCGTCCGGGCTTCGCGGTCCGCGCCGAGTTTTTCCAGAACGGAACCCATTTTCTGAGCCGCGAAGAGGACGCGCTTCTGCATCCAGTTCGACTCGGGAAACTTCGTCAAAAACGATTTCCAGTACCCGCTTCTCAAAAATAACCGCTGTGACGATGTCTCCGTCTGACGCTCGACGATCCGCTTGAATACCGCGTATTCCGCCTGAATTTTTCCCGATAGAGCCTGTTCCGAAAGGTCGGCGGGGGAAGTGGGAGGCAGGTAGAGCAGTCCGCGCGCCGGATGGGCGGAAATCCATTCCGATGGGGTCAGGGTTTGAATCCAGTTTGATTTTTCCATCTGGGATAAAAACCCATCCACCCAGTTGATTCCCCTCGGCCCGGAAAAGCATTCGGCGTCGTCCATGACCGTCACGACCGTCTGGCGCCCTCGATCCGCGGCGTCGTCCCCGACATCCTCGGCCAGATGGGCCAGATAATCGATGGTGTCCAGCGGAGTTTTGCGGACCATGGAAAATCGGAGGACCTCATCGATCGGGAAAACCAGAATCCGGTGGCCGGATTCCTCCGTCACATAGTACCCGTGAATGTGTTCCAGACCCACGCCGGCGCCGGCAAAGTAGGAGTCGTCCAGAAAGGCATACTGAATACCGGCCTCCTGAAGAGGTTTGCACAAGTGCGATTCCCAGGCCTGACCCGCCGGCCAGTACCCTTTTGGTCGCATCGCGGTCAGCCGATGGAGATAGTCGCTGTACCGCCTCACCTGGCCCACCCGGTCCGGTTCGGTCAACGTGGACAGGTAGGGCTCATAGATCCCGCCGCCGATCAATTCGATCTGCCCGCGATCCGCGCCCTGCCGGATCAACTCCAGCATGCCCGGCCGCCTGGATTCGATCGGTTTTAACAGCACGCCGGATACGTGGAGGCAAAACTTGATCCGCGACCCGGCCAGCCGGGTCAGGACGGGCAAATAACACTCGTCGATCCTGCTCAGAACCTCGGCCTCGGGCGTGCCGACCGGCAGATGGCAATGGACGCCGAAAATCAGGGAAAGTGTCGCCATCGTCGCGCCTCGTTACACCATCCACTGGCCCGAAAAAAAAGCCGCCGACGGCATTTCCAACTCCAGCCACTGCCCGGCCGGCCATCGCTCCAGTTCCATATCCTGAGAGGTGATGGAAACCGAAACCGCCAGCCGTCGACCGGGTTGAATCCGGAGAACGGAAAAAGGAATCGCCAGTTCCAGGACCTCCTCGTAGGCACAGATCAGGTCGCTGGATCCTCCATCAAATGTCGCCGTCGCCACTCCCTCTCCCGGCCGGCAGACCAGCCGGGCCATCGACTCCGGCTCCGGCTTGGCAGCGGCGTCTACGCCCGCCTCCCGCGACTCGATCCTGAAATCCATCCGGATCTCCACTGCCTCCGGAAGATCTCCGAATTCCAAACAGAAGTAGAGCGTCGATTCGTCCTGGCCCCAATAGAGCCGCTCCAGATAATACTCGGCTTTGCGCATCGACCCGGAAGAAAAACTGACGTCCGCTCGGCCCGCGCCCAGCCACTCGTAAAACGGCCGGATCCGGCCGTCGATCGTCGGCGTGAACGGTTCTGTCGGCGGTTTCAGGATGACGCGTGGCTGAGTGCGTTTGATCGGCTCCAGAAGGCCCGCGGGGATGTCCTGGTGGAGCAGCCGGCATACCCCGGCCAGGTTTTCCCGGAACAGCCGGTCAAAGATCGGGTCGTCCATCGAATGATGATCGTCTCCAAACCACCAGAACCAGTCGCTCCCTTCCGCCACACGGATCAGACCCATCGCCTTTTCCTTGATCGGCCCCGCCGGCAGACGCAGGACGGCGTCCCGCGTCTGAAAGAGAAAATCCCAGGCGGCATTGTCCTCCGGATGGCCAACCCAGATATTGAAATTGCCGTTGATCCACGACCCCGGCGCCAGCCGGGAGAGGGGCTGTACGTGGTCCTGCTCCATCTGCACCGTCTCGTGGCACGTCCGGCACGAAAAACCGGCGGATTCCACGGCGTCGAACAGCCCCGATAAAAACGCTCGGCATGTTCCCGCCTGAAAATATTCCCACGCGTTCTCGCCGTCCAGCATGACGCTCACCACCGGCCGCGCCAGACCCTGACCGGCGCCGGTTACGCGACTTAAAAAATCGGCGACGGCGTCGCCGACCGGCATCTTGGAATAGGAAAATCCAATGCGGTCGGACAGGTCATGGTTTCGAAACAGCAGGTGCAAGCCCCGGCCCGAAGTCTTCAGTCGATACACCCGGGCCGGCGCGTCGCGCTCCTCCGGCGCCGGTTTGCCGTTGGAATTTTCCAGACTGCGCGCGAGGTTCAGCTCGTCCGTCGCCGCCCACTCCACACGGCAGTCGGCCAGAAGCTCGCATGTTTTTTCCGAAAGCGACCCCTCCGACGGCCACATCCCCCAGGGCCTGCTGCCGAATGTCCGCTCGGCCCATTCCAGTCCGGATTCGACGTGCCAGCGCGCGTCCTCCGCCAGAGGTCGGGCCTGGGCCGGCAGGGTCAATCCGGGATGGGCGATCTGCGCGTCCTTCATGTCGAGTAGAAGCGGCAGGATGGGGTGATAAAAGGGTGTGGTGGAAATTTCGATGATGCCCGAATCCTGAAGACGCCGGTATTTGTCGAGGAGCCCGGCACAGACGTTACGGTGAACTTCCATCAGCGCCAGTTTTTCCTCTTCTTGAAAATCCCTTCCCTTGGCGAGCAGTTCCCGGACCACCGGATTGTCCCGCCGAAGGCGCCCGCCGGGTCCGCCGGTCCAGGCGAGGTTGGCCCAGACCTGGAGATCGCGAATTTTTTGCGCGGAAAACCGCCTCGCCGATTCCCGGATCGCCGCCTCATTGTCATCCCGGCCGCGCTCGAACAACAGCTCCGCGTATCGCTCGTAGGGCCGGATCAGCGTTTCAAAATTCGCCTTGAAAAAATTCGCCAGAATAAACTCCCGCTCACCCTGGGTTAGATAGGCCGCCGGTTTTTCCGTCAGCCGGGCGTACAGATCCTTTACGCCGGCGCCGAGCGACTGAATCTGCCGGCCGAGGCTGGGCGTCAGATTTACGGTCGACCGGACGGCGGGATGCTCCTCCAGAACGTCGGCGAACTCATCGTAGTCTTTCACCGCGTGGAGCCTCGTCCAGGGCAGCGCGTATTCCCCGGTAAGGGGGTCGGCGTATTCGGGCTGATGCATGTGCCAGAGAAAGACAAGCGTGACGGGCTCGGCGGTCATCTCCAGCACCGCGTCGGCGGAGCTATTTTTTTCTGGAGGGCAGTTCGGCCTGGGCTTTGAGCATCGCCCGGTTGGCCATTCGAACCCAGGCTTCCGAGTCGCCGATAAGCGGCTCGTTCACAAGGCCGCTGGCTTTCAGGAAATACCGCTGGGACAGAACCATGAGCTGATCGGTGTTGAGCGGCGCGTACATGCGGCCATCATAATAAATCATCGTATCGGCCGATACGATCGCCTTCAGCGCCTTCTCCACCTGTTCCGGCGTGTCCGACCGAAGCGCCACCAGATAGGGACCCGGGTCCGGCCGGAGGTAGGCATAGGTGAATGCGATCACGAGCGCCGCGGTGACCGAGATGGCGGTGATTTTCAACAGCTTCGGGATCATGAAAGTGGATGTCCTTGCCGGCGAAACGCGATGCCGCGGACTACCTCGCGGGCCCGCCGGATGGCGCGGCCGGCGCCGCCCGGGCTTCGTCAAAAACCTCGCGCATAAACCGCGCTTCCTCCGCCTGCAGCTCAAACGCGCGGATCAGGTCGTCGCGTTCCCGCACGGCGCTCTCGATGACGATGTACTCTACGCCCTTGTCTTTGAGGATTCTGATCATGGCGACCAAGTGTTCCCGCTGGAGCCGGCCCATGAGTCGGTGCATCGGCGGATGGAAGAGCCGGCCTTCAGGGATAAAATCTCCGATCTGAATGCCGAGATACAATTCGTTCGGCACGATTTTGTAGCGTTCCTCCGGATGGTCCGGAATTTCCTGCAGGGTCTTAAATCCGGTGAACTCGTGCGCCAGGTCGAAACAGAATTTCAAATTGATCCCGCGCTTCCGGATTTCCTGAAAAATCGGCAGACACTCGTCCGCGGTGTAGAGCCGGCCGTCCCAGAAGGTGTTGTTTTCCATGTGGAGCGGCATGTTCTTTTTGTCCGAATACCCGCCCAGTTCGGTGAGCGACGCCAGGAGCGCCGCATTCGAGATGTCGAGGTACCTGCCGACCGCCTGATAGTAGGGGATCTGGCCCGGATGCATCACTGTGAATTTGCAGCCCAGATCGGCCGCGACGTCCAGATACCGCTTGAGATACGCCACCGCCACCTGCCGGTCCTCCTCCTGAAATCCGCAGGTCGCGGACGCGGTAAAGGTATAGGGCAGATGCATCGAGAGGGTGATGTCATATTTCTCCGCCGCGCTCCTGGCTTTTTTGATCTGATCCCTGCCCAATGACAGATACGGATTGGGAATTCCGCCGTCGAGTTCCACATGTTGAAGACCGGTTTCCGAGGCGACCTGGCACTGACGCGGAATGTCCGATTTGACTTTGATCTGCACGGTCGCGTCCATGTCCGACACCGCCAGCTTTCCGGCCAAAAAAGCCTCCCGATCCTCGCTGGTCAGATACTCGTATTCGAGCAGGTTTGTGAAATCTCGCCCCAGCCTCATAACCCGATCGCCTTCGACGCGTCCGAGATGGCTTCTTTATAGATTTTGGCTGAATTCTGGAGGGCCGTTTTTTCCTCCGCCGTCAGGTTCAGCTCGATGATTTTCTCAACTCCGCCGCCGCCGATGACCACCGGCACGCCGATGTAAACATCGTCCAACCCGTACTGGCCCGTCAGGAGCGCCGACACGGCCATGATCCGTTTTTTATCCTTCACAATCGCCTCCACCATCTGAACCCCGGACGCCGCCGGGGCGTAATAGGCGCTGCCGGTCTTCAGGAGCTTGACGATCTCCGCTCCGCCGTTTCGAGTCCGGTCAACCAGCGCGTCGATCCGGTCACTGGGCATGAGTTCCGAAAGAGGAATACCGCTGACGGTCGTGTACCGGACAAGGGGAACCATGTCGTCCCCGTGCCCTCCGAGGACGAGCGTGGATATGTCTTCGACCGAGACGTTCAACTCCTGCGCGATAAAAGCGCAAAACCGCGCGCCGTCCAGCACCCCGGCCTGGCCCATCACGCGGTGGGCCGGAAATCCGGTGACTTTCCATAGAAGATACGTCATGACGTCGAGCGGATTGGTGATGACGACAACGGTTGCGTTGGGCGCGTGGGTTTGGATGTTCCGCGCGACCGACTGGATGATTTTCGCGTTGGTCTGCAGAAGATCCAGGCGGGACATGCCCGGTTTTCGGGCGATCCCAGCGGTGACCAGTACCACGTCTGATCCTTCCATGAGCCGGCTGTCCTGACCGCCGGCGATCCGGGCGTCAAACCGGCCCACCGGACCGTACTGCATCATGTCGAGTCCCTTGCCGTCCGGAATGCCTTCGATGACGTCCACCAGCGCCACGTCCCCGATCTCCCGCTCGGCCAGATAAAGAGCCGCCGTCGCGCCAACGTTGCCCGCTCCCACCACCGTGATTTTACATCTCCCAATCATGAATGCCCTCCGTGACGGATCTTACCGGTCATGTGCCTACGGCAAATGCCGGACGATCTCTTCGGCGTATTCGGACGCCTTCACTTCCGTCGCGCCCTTCATTTGCCTCGCCAGGTCGTACGTCACTCGCTTGGACTTGATCGCCCCCTGAACGCCCCTCACGATCGACTTGGCCGCTTTGGTCCAGCCCAGATACTCCAGCATCATGACACCGGACAAAAGAAGCGACCCCGGATTGACTTTGTCCTGGTTGGCGTATTTCGGCGCCGTCCCGTGAGTCGCCTCGAACACCGCGTAAGCGTCGCCGATGTTCGCCCCCGGGGCCATTCCGAGTCCGCCGACTGTGGCGGCGCAGGCGTCGGAGAGATAATCGCCGTTCAGGTTCGGCGTGGCCAGAACGTCGTATTCGTCCGGCCGAAGAAGAATCTGCTGAAACATGCTGTCGGCGATCCGGTCCTTGATGACGATCCGGCCCTTTGGCGCCGTCCCGCCGTGAGATTTGTGAACATCTTCCTCGGTAATCGTCGCGTCGGCGAATTCCTCCCGCGCCAGATCGTATCCCCACTGCCGAAACGCCCCTTCGGTGTATTTCATGATGTTGCCCTTGTGGACCAGCGTGACACTGCGGCGCTTGGTTCGGATCGCGTACTTGATCGCTTGCCGGACCAGCCGTTTGCAGCCGGTTTCGCTCATGGGTTTGATTCCGATGCCCGAATCGTCCCGGAGTTTTTTGGATACGCCCATCTGGGTTTTCAAAAAGTCGATGATCTTCGCGGCCTCGGGACTGCCCTTTTCCCACTCGATCCCGGCGTAGACGTCCTCCGTGTTCTCCCGGTAGATCACCATGTCCATCAGCTGCGGCTTTTTCATGGGCGACCCCACGCCGCGGAAGTACCGGACCGGCCGGACGCAGGCGTAGAGATCCAGTTCCTGCCGGAGCGTCACGTTGAGACTGCGAAATCCCCCGCCCACGGGGGTTGTGAGAGGGCCTTTCAACGCGACGACGTAGGTCTTGATCGCGTCCAGAGTATCCTTCGGTAAAATGTCGTTATATTTTGATATGGCCGACTCGCCCGCGAAAACCGGGAACCAGACGATTTTTTTCTGGCCGCCGGAATATCTCTCAACGGCGGCGTCAATCACACGCCGCGTCGCCCGCGCAATGTCCGGCCCGATCCCGTCACCGTCGATCATCGGGATGATCGGGCGAGCCGGCACCTGCAGTTTGCCGCTCCGGCTGATGGTAATGGCCTCGCCTCCCGCCGGCGTCGCCAGTTTTTCGTATGTCATGCCGCCCTCGTCCTTCTGTGTCCTGTATTCCGCCGGCGATTAAACCGCCGCGCCTTCGCCCTGTTTGATGAAATTTTTCAGCCAGGCCATCGTAAAAGATTTGGGCCGGGTCAACGGAATCAGCATCGCCCTGTCCAGGATGAGTTGAGCCAGCAGGCCCATGGCGCGGGAAACAGCGAAAAAGACGGTATAATAGGTGTCCTGAGTGACACCAAAATGATAGAGAAGCGCGCCGGATCCCGCGTCGACGTTCGGGCAGACGTTTTTGGCCTTGCCCTGCTTTTTGAGGACTTCCGGAATGATCCGGTACCCCAGGTCAACGATGCGGAAAATCTCGTCGTTGGGACAGACAATCTTGCCGAAATGATGAAACGCCGTAAACCGCGGATCGGTCACCCGCAAAACCGCGTGGCCATAGCCCGGTATCACACGGCCGGAATTGAGCACCTCCCAGCAATAGTCCCGAAACTGGTCGTCCGTCGGAACTTTTTTGAATTTTTTCTGAACGCCAATCACAAATTCCAGGCATTCCTGGTTGGCCAATCCATGGAGGGGACCGGCAAGGGCGTTGAATCCGGCGCTGACGGCGTAGTAGGGATCGGACAGCGTCGAAGCCACAACGTGGCTTGTAAACGCGCTGGCGTTGCCGCCCTCGTGGTCGCAATGGAGAGTCATATAAAGCCGGATCAGCTTGGTGAACTCGCCTTTTGGATCCGGCAGACCCAGCATCTGGGCGTAGTCCGCGGCCCAGTCGAGTTTCGGATCGGACGGAAGGCGCCGTCCGAGTTTGTATTTGCGTCGGTAGATCGCCGCCGCCATCTGGGGAAGACGGGCCAGCAGAGTCAGCGCGTCTTCGAGCGCCGCCTCCCAGTACTCGTCTTTTTTCATCCCTTCGTCGTACCGGCGGCGGAAAACCGAGTCGGCGCCCATGGATAAAATCGCGATGCTGAGCATCCGCATCGGGTGGGCCGATTCCTCCGGGAGGGCGTTGATCACTTCCCAGATGTGGTCCGGCACCTCCGATCGTTTCCGGAAATCCGCCTGGAGCGCCCGGAGGGCCGCCGTGTCGGGCAACTCGCCGGTCAGCAGAAAATAAAATATTTCCTCCGGAAGTTTGTCAGTCAAGTCGGAAATCGGCCGTCCCCGGATGAGAAGCCCCCGGTTGGGGTCGACTTCCGACGTGTCGCACATCATCCCGGCGACCCCGCGCAGTCCCGCGACGGCCTGTTCGACATTGACCTCGGCCACTTTTCTTGCCCCGTGCTGTTTGACGATCCCTTGAAGCTCCTTGCGGATGTTCGGAATCGTCGCCGACAACTTTTCCTGCAACGTCGCCATGGGGCGTTCGTATCAAATAGGTGCCATGCATGGCAACCCCCCGGTTACCATTGACACTCACCGGCCGGATGATATGGCGGTGCCGTGAATTTGGGGTTTGTTCTTGGGTCACTTTTTTTCTGCGTCATCGCCGGATTCATCCTCGGCCGCGTTCGGTCCCTGGCGCCGGAATCACTGGTGACGGTCATCATGGACGTGCTGATGCCCGCCCTGGTGTTCGACGCGCTCCTGACCGCGGAGATCTCCCTCCACGATATGGCCCTCTCGGCCGCCGCGTCGTCAGCCGTGATTTTCTCGCTCTTCATCCTGTGCCTGCCCGCGTCGCGGCTGATGGGACTGCCCCTGCGGTCGTTTTCCCTCCCGGTACTGTTCATGAACGCCGGATTTTTGGGAATTCCGCTCATGAGCCTCGCCTTCGGCCCGCGGGCCGTGGGACATATCGTGGTATTCGATCAGGTCCAGTCCTTGTTCATGTTCACCCTCGGTATCTGGATCGCCGCCCGGCCGGCCGCCGACGGTGTCGCGCGATCCGAGGGCGCGGCAATCCTGATTCGATCCAGCGTCCTGGCGTTCTTACGGGAACCGCTGATTTACGCGATTGTGATCGCCACCGCCCTCCGCGCGGGGCAGATCGGCGTCCCCGAAACCATTCTTCGGCCCATCCGCTATCTCGGCGCCGCCACACCGCAGATGGCCCTGTTCGCCCTGGGTCTTCGACTTGCCGCTACTCCCCTCTCCCTTTTGGCCCGGCCGGATATGATCAAACGCCTGCTTCTCATCGTGGTTTTGAGATTCGCCGGCGGACTTGCGTGCGGATATCTCGTCGTCAGCATTCTTTCCCTGGAAGGCCTTGTCCGGCAGGTGGTCCTCATCGCGTCCGCCCTTCCATCGGCGGTGTTCAGCTATATTCTGGCTGAACGATACCGCGCTGAACCGGACCTTGCCGCATCCGCGGTTTTTGTGACAACCGTTCTGTCCATACCGATCCTGCCTGCGCTGCTCAAACTCGCAACTGTCAGTGATTGACCGCTTGCCGGATCTTCCCGCAGGTTGACTTGCCTGACGGGATTTAGGATATTGAACGTATGGGACGGGTTTACGAAGAGGTTCGGGAGGACGGGCGCGGTCTATGGACGATGTTCGACACCGGATCGAAGAATACATATATCGTCCGATCTGCGGCGGAGACACTTCACCGGCAACATCTTCCCGAATCCAAACGGGTGGGGATTGGGGGGAGGGTGAGGTTGTTTGACGAGGCTTGCATCATAAACGGGTATATCCAGGGGAAATTGGTCAACGTCACCGCCTTTGTCATTGACGAGCTTGGACGGGACGATGCCGGCCGGCCCGTCGAACTTCTCTTTGGCGCTCTTGCCATGCAACAGTGGGGCATCCGGCCCATTCCCGACGAGGAACGAATTGATGTGTCACATTATCCGGAGGAATTCATCGAGTACTGAATTCGTTACAGGTCGACCCCGAATTCCATATTCGCCTTTCCCGTATTGACCCCTCAACCGCTTTAGCTTACCATCGCCGCATGAGTCCTGATCTGGTCCGTATCGGCTGGCGGAGTTCGGCGCTCCTGTCAATCCTCGGATTTTCAATCGCGGGCGCCGCATGGCTGGCCTTCGCCGAATCGCCGCCGAACTTTCCCAGAATTTCCAGTCTCTGGCCGATGGCTGTGAAAGAATATCTGTCGCGCGATCGCGTCTATACTCATGTCGCCTCGCCGATCTTCAGCCAGGTCTACCGGCCGGATGAATCCCGACGCACGTTCAGGCCGATTGCAACGGCCGTGAATACAGCGTCCGATTCAACCCTGACGGTCGATTTTCTACCGCCGATCGGCCGCGTTGTTCGATCCGAATCCGACCGGTCATTCCATCTGTTTCCGTTGATCGCTCATCGATCCTGGACATCCGGCGACGGATCGAACCACGTCTTTTCAACGGTTTTCCCGATTTATCACAAAAAAATAGACGGCCACCAGAGACATTCCGCGCTGTTCCCTTTCTATATGTCCGGCACGGCGGGCAGTGTGTCGTATCCGATTCCGTTCAAAAGCACCCGGCCCTACTCGGCGGTTTTTCCACTGTACGGAAATCTCTATGGCGCGTTCGGAAACGACCGCCTCACGTTCGCCTTCTGGCCAATTTATACTCGAATCGAAAAAACCTATACCGTCGCCCAATCTTCCGCAGACACTCCAACACCCTTCGTCAAACATCAATTCTTCTGGCCCTTTATCACGGTCGGCTCCGGCGGCGGATACAAATCCTTTAAAATATGGCCCCTTTTTGGCCAAACTCGCAAAGAAGGCCATTACCTGTCCCGATTCGTCGCATGGCCTATCTTTAACGTAACCAAAAACTTAAGCCTCGACCCGGCAAAAACTCGGGATATTGTTGCCGGGCTGCCTGTGTATTGGGATATCCAAGAGGGTCAAAGATATACAAGATCAGTTTTCCCTTTTTATGGGCGGCGGGTTACGCCGGATCTGGATAGGTCATTCAAAATATGGCCTCTATATATATACTCCAAATATATAAAAGAGGACTACACGCGCCGGGACTATCTCTGGCCGATATTTTCCCGCACTAAGGGTTCCGAGACCGGGTTTAAGGTCTGGCCTCTTTTTGGCGTCAGGAACAGGCGTGAAGTCAGAAATGAAAAGACCATCACCGAACGGTCCGCGTTTTATTTCTGGACGCTGGGCAAATATGAGAAGGTCACCGGCCCCGACAACTGGAGGTCTTACCACAGGCTTTTCCCGTTATTCGCATTTGGCCGCTACGACGACCGGCAGGGATACCGGCAGAGGCAGGTGTTTCTCTGGCCGCTGGTGTCCTATCAGGAGGATCGTCTGCGACAGACGCGCGCGGTTTCATTTCCGAATGTGCTGGGATCATTTGAAGCCCATTTCCCGGCGATCCAGGAGGTCTATGGTCCGATCTGGCGGGTGGTCGATTATACCCGGCAGGGCGAGGAAAGCCGCCTGTCGGTTTTGTGGAATCTGGTCGACATCCGAAAAGACTCCGGCGGGATGGCGATGTCGGTGGGCCCGCTGATCAAGTTCCAGCAAACGCCGGCCGGCGCGCGCGAATATACGCTGCTGTCCGCCCTGCGTCTCAAAACGGTCCCGCCGGCCGCCGCCTCGGAAGCCGTCATGCCGTCACGGCCGACCGGGTGGATGTCCGTCAGGAAATAGACGCGGGTCCTCGAATCGGATGTTGACGGCGGTCGGGCGATTCACGCTGGGCATGTGCGCCCAGACCGGCGGTATTCTCAAACTGAGCGGCGAGTCGATCCTGCTTCTTGCGCGCCTTCGCCGGAATCCCAAAAGACTGCTCGATCAGATCGCCTTTGTCGGCGCCGATACGGTTCCGATCACCATCGTCCTCTCTTTTTTTGTCGGCATGGTCCTGGCGCTCCAGTCCGGATATTTGCTTGCCCGGTACGGGATCGAGGGCAAAGTCGGCGCGCTGGTGGGGCTGTCGATTGTCAAGGAACTGGGGCCGGTGATCACGGCGATTATTCTGGCCGCCCGGGCGGGGGCGTCGATGGCCACGTCCCTGGGAACGATGGTTGTCACCGAGGAGGTGGATGCGCTCAGGTCGTTCGGGATCAACCCGATCGAGTTTCTGGCCGTCCCGCGGGTGCTGGCGTGTCTGATCAGCCTCCCCTTTCTGGTCGTGCTGGCCGACGCCGTCGGCATGTGCGGGGGCGCGGTGATATCGAAATCCTACATCGGTCTTTCGTATCAGACGTATTGGGACAGCGTGTTTTCCAACGTGGATCTCAAGGAGATCCTAAACGGCGTCGTCAAAGGCGCGGTGTTTGGGCTTTTGATCGGCGCCATTTCGTGCCGGGCGGGTCTGGCGTCAACCGGCGGCGCGGAAGGGGTTGGCCTTGCCACGACGCGCGCGGTAGTGGCGTCGTTGATCGCGATTTTGATTTTTGATTATTTCATCACGCGGTTTTTGATCTATTTTGATTGAAAAAATAATGATTTCACCGCGGAGGCGCAGTTAAGTTTTCATGTCTTCAAAGCCATTTGTCCGTGTGGAGGATCTTCACGTCGCCTTTGGCGGAAAACAGATACTCAACGGTCTGAACATGGAAGTCCACACCGGCGAGATTTTTGTCATCATCGGGCCGTCGGGCGTCGGCAAGAGCGTCCTCCTGAAAAATCTGATCGGACTCTTGAAACCCTCCTCCGGCCGGATCTTTCTCGGCGATGCGGAAGTGTCGTCTCTGACAGAGACGGCTCTCAATCTCCTCCGGGAAAATGTCGGGATGGTCTTTCAGGGGTCGGCGCTGCTTAATTCCCTCTCCGTACTGGATAACGTCGCCCTCCCGCTGCGCGAACGACACGCCCTCGCGGAAGACGATATCCTCCGGCGGTGCATGGACAAACTCGCACTGGTGGGCCTTCAGGGATCGGAACACCTCCTGCCGGCCCAGCTGTCGGGCGGGATGAAAAAGCGGGTGTCGATCGCCCGGGTGCTGGCGATCGAGCCGCGGCTCATTTTGTACGACGAGCCGACGGTGGGTCTGGATCCGATCCTGGCCGAGGACGTGGACGGATTGATTCTCCGGCTAAAACACGATGTCGGGGTGACGTCGCTCGTGGTCACTCACGATCTGGACAGCGCGTTCGCGCTGGGCGACCGCATCGCAATGCTGCATGCCGGCCGCATCCATTTTATCGGCACACCGGATGAATTCCGCCGGAGTGACAATCCCGTCGTTCGACGCTTTACGCAGCGCGTCCACCGATGATAGGCCATTGACCATGACTACCGAACAAAAAGTCGGCGCGTTTTTTATCCTGGGTCTGGCGGTCCTGCTGATTCTCACCATTCAGGCCGAACACCTCACACTGGGCGGCCGGTATGTGATCACAAGCCGGTTCCCGGCGGTCAACGGTCTTACCGTCGGCGACCCCGTCACGCTGGGCGGGGTCAAAATCGGCCAGGTGAAAAAAATTTCCGTGAAGGATCAGGATGTCGAGGTCGTGATGGACATCGACCGGGGCGTTTCGGTCAAGCAGGACGCGCGGGCGGCGGTTCGGATGGACAGTCTCATGGGCGGCCGATACGTGTCATTGGAGTTCGGGTCACCCGGCGCGGAGCGGGTTGCGCGGGGCGGCGAGATCCGGTCGATGAGCGTGTCGGACTTTGATGAAATCGTCCACAAAGCCAACGTCATCGCGGACGACGTGCAACTCCTCGTTCGGAACTTCAACCGCAACCAGGAACGGGTCCTCGGCAGCCTCGGCGATATCCTGGAAAAAAATAAAGACGGCATCTCCGATTTCGTCAACGCTTTCGGCGACATGGGCCCGGTCATGAAAAACACGTTCCGGAACATGGAAAAAATAACCTCGGACGCCGCCGCCGGCCGCGGGACGTTGGGGAAACTGATCAAGGACGATGAGCTCTACAATCAGGCGCTCAGCGTCACCAAAAATCTCAATTCGGCGTCCAAACGGGTCGATACCCTCCTGGCGGCCAACGAAACCAGAATCTCCGACGCCATCCAGGGCTGGGCGGATCTCGGCGTCAGCCTGAAGGCGACCACGTCGGGCATCCAGAGCATCGTAACCAAGATCGACCGCGGGCAGGGGACGCTGGGCAAGCTCGTCAACGACGATGCTCTCTACGTCGAAACAAAACGGGCCGTCCAAAAAATTGGTTCCGCGGTGGACCAGATCAAAGACAACTCGACCGTCGGCTCCTTCGCGGGAATCCTGCTGACGGGATTTTAAATCTTCACCGCAGAGGCGCAGAGTTGACGCAGAGCTGACGCAGAGAATGAGAATGTAAGTGGTTGAGGGAAAGATGGAGGAAAATATAATATCGGAACAGATTATTGGCGCGGCGATCGATGTCCATCGTCATTTGGGGCCGGGGTTGCTGGAGTCGATCTATGAAGAATGTCTATGTAGTTTTTGGTGAAAAAGTCGCCCGAGAAGGATAGAATCAGAAGAAAGG
>CAZHRJ010000011.1:0-36685 GCA_964534765.1 uncultured bacterium | reverse complement strand
GCCGCGGATCCCAATGCGGAACGCGTTGTTCTTCATCCGAAGGATCCGTCGTCCGTCGAGCAGTTTTTTTCAGAACTATCGTCACCTTCTCTCTTTTCCTCAACTCGCCTGATCTTGGCCCACCCCCCCAGACCCATGAAACGGTTCATCCCCCTGAACGTCCTCTGCCGGGTAATCGAGTCGATGCCTCCGCAAACGGTTCTCGCTCTCATTCTGGAAGGAATGGCCCGGCCCGATGCGGAGGCGGATGCACTCAGCCGGGTGAAACTTGCGGATCGGCGGGAAGGGGTCGAGTTGGCCATCTGGAGACCGTTTAAACGGGAGCAACTGCTGAAGTATGCGAGGGATATTCTGTCCGTCAGCGGACTTCGGGCAGATGATGTCACTCTCATTTTTTGGCTCGACCGGATCGGATCGAGCCTCGATCGGCTTCAGACCGAGGCCAGACGCCTCAAACTGGAATTCTCAGATGGCGTGATCAACCAGGACAGACTCGAAGATGTCTTCGCAACGCCTCATGTGCACGAAGAAACCATCTGGCAGGCGCTGCGAGCCGTCGTGCAGGGGGATGTCCGGTCGGCATCGGCCGCGCTGCAGGTGCTGGTCCAGTCGATGGATGCGCTGGTTGTGACGGGCGAACTCTCCCGGTTGCTGTTGTGCCTGAATCATCTGGCTCCCGCGGGTTCCGACATAAGCGCCGATGAAATTTTTTTGAGAGACAGGATCGCCGGAAAACGCCGGCAGGATAAATTGCTGCAACTCGCTTCCCACATGTCCCAACCGATCCCGATGATGGCTTCCCGATTGCTCGCTCTGGACCTGCTCTTGAAACGATCCAAGACGGCGGTGGGCCGTCAAGAGGCCGTGCTTCGCAGTTTCCTCAGTTTATGCAACAAGCCGCAACCGACGGCTTAGACGGGCGATTCGGCGGGCGGCGGTATTCTTGTGAATGATGTGTCGTTTCGCCGCTTTGTCGCAGACCTGCTGGACTCGCTTCAGCGCCTCCTGCGCGGCCGGCTTGTTCTTGGCAGCGACCTCATCCAGGACCTTTCGTATCAGCGTGTGGATCCTCGACCGACAAACGCGATTCGCATCATACCGTCGAACGTCCCGCCTCGCTTTTTTGATGGCAGACTTGATGTTCGGCACAAAGCCACCTCCTTTACGAAGACACTCTATCTCCCGGCGGCCCGGCCGTCAACATGCCGTCGACGTCCTGTTCCCCATCCCGCGCTTTGGGTTGCCGGTTTCAGCATTTTTTTTTCCGGCCCGGCTCTGGCGCTTCAAACGGAGAGCGTGCGTCTTCAGAGCGCCGGAGTGGTTGAGGTGTCGATGGAGGTAGGCCGCCGGGTATTGAAATTCGGAGACAGCGTGCTCTTCGACTATGCGGGATACCACCTCGCCGCCGGCCGACTGACGCTCGATGAAACCGTTGGCCGGGCATGGGCGGAAAATGGCGTCACTCTCACAGGACCCGGCGGGTCCGCCCGCGCATCCCGCGTCTGGATCGAACTGGCGACCGAGCGAATTGTCCTTGAAGACCTGGAGGCAAGGCTTGGGCCCTGGAATGCGTCGGCCGCTCGGGCCGAGATGCTGGGTGACCAGATCGATCTCCACGATGCATACCTCACCGCCTGTCCGGGCGGCGTGCCGATCTATTCCCTTAAAGCTCGAAAACTGTCGAAGGAAACGCCTGAGCGGTTTGTGGCTCGAGGCGTCACCCCTTATTTCTATCGAATCCCATTCTTCTATTTGCCCCGGTACACGTATGAACTTGACAAAGATAAGCCGGGCGAAGGTCCATTGCCAAGCCGCCAGGGATTCGAGATGAACCCCGGAAGAGGAAAGTATTCGGGATTGTTCGTTAAAACAACCTGGCGCCGGAAATTTTTCGACCGGCGTCTGCTTTCCACAACCCATCTGGATTATTACTCAAAACCGGGTCCGGCCATTGGGGAGGAGATTCAGTATCGGTCAAACCACGTGGAGCATTTCACTTACGCCTATGTCACGCGCCAGCGGAAAATTCGTCGCGATGGTTCCTACACGCGGTTATCGGAGCGGGAAACCCGCTGGAGGCTCTGGCAAATCTGGGATCGGCAGTTCTCATTCGGGCATTTCAAATCGTTCGTCAACGAAGTGTCTGACAGCCAGCTGGAAGACGACTATCGCTTGAATTTCGATGAACGCCGGTTGCGGGAACGGGAAATCAGCAGCGAGCTGGTATTCCAGCGGTCGAACGTCCGGATGAAATTGATCGTGGAGAGGCTTAAAACACTCGACATCCGCGGTCCGTCGGAATACCGGCTGGATCATCGCCAGATCCCCGCAGTCCGATTTCTATCCTTCACCCGGCCCTTTGATCTCTGGCGCCGCAATCAAAACCGCCGTGGCTGGCGAACCTATGGCCGCGCGGGCGCCGGCGTGGCTCATGGAAGGGACCGGCCGGACCGGCGGGATGGGGTCTGGGCGGATGGCGAAATGGAGGGGGTTCTGACGATGCCGGTGGTATCCCTTCTCACCCTCACCGGTCAGCTCGGCGTTCGAAATGATTACCGGGAAAAAAAAATTTCCGGTGAATCGGCCTCTCACACCCCGACCGGCACCATGAGATGGTCCCTCCACAGACCATGGTGGGAAGGTCGTATTCAGACCGATCTGGGGCATTCGTTCGAGAAGTCCTGGGCCAATAAATCGATCTTCCCGGCGGCGGGTCAAAAGGAAAATCGATTGTTCTATACGTTTCAACATGCGCATAAAATTTGGAAAACGGCATTCGATGCCGGTTATGATCTCCGGCCGGGGTTCAAGCAATTTTCAACCTTGGAATTCCAGACGCAGGCCGCCGGTTCCTTTGCCCATGTCTCATCTGTCCTGCGATACGATCCTAAAAAGAACCATGCCCAGAGCGTTTATACTCATGCCGGGTTTTCCTTCAACTCCGAAATGATGGCGGGCCTGGGGTTCCAGACGGTGCACACCGATACGGAAGTTCAAATCCAGTTCACCCCGTCGGTCCGTTTCGAGACGCCGGACAAGCGGTATCGATACGGCTTTTCCGGATATTACGACGCTCAGGCGTCTCGCTGGCGGACACGAGAACTCTATCTGACGCGCCAGTTCAGGTGTGTGGAGACGACGGTGAAGCTGTCAAAACGGGATTCCGATTTGGAAATCAATTTCTCTTTCCGGTTGACGGGGTTTGGCGAAGGCGATGAGTGGATGCGCCGCGCTCAGCTTAGCCCTTCCTCGCCCGGCGCGGGTGTCCTGTCCCGCTAGACCAGGGATGCCTCTACAAAACAAAAATCAACCGGTAAAAGAAATAGCCGGTCATCATCAATATCAGGTTCGGAGACCACACCAACAGGCATGCCAGATTCTGGGATGTCGGCCGGATCGCGGCGGCCACGGCCAGAAGAATGTAATAGCCGGCAAGAATGGCCAGGGTTAAAATGAATCCCAGCACCCGATTGCCTCGTTTGACCAGCATCGACAGGGTGGCGGCGAAAAAGGCAAAGAAGAAGGGAGCCAAAATCAGCGCGGCTTTTTTATGGAACTCGAACGACTCCTCATGGGTTTGAAGGGCGGTCCATGGAATTAAATCCAGGATACCCTTGTCTTTCGCCCGTCGTTCCACAGTGGACAATTCGGGCCGGGGGATGGCATGCCGGGCGGATTCGAACTGGATCGACAGATGCTTTTCCGCCTCCGTCCAGAAAATCTGTCCCTTCTCAAAAACAAATGCCGCATCCGTTCCGCTCCGGTCGACCTTGGCCGTTTGCGCCAGAATTCGGAAAGAGGGAGTCCCTGAGAATTCGAAATAGATTCTTTTGAATTCCGGCGTGGGGCCCGGCTCGATATCCTGACATGAAAACTTGATGGCCCCCAGCGTGAAAAGCCGTCCGGGCGATATGAGATTTTCGATGCGGATGTCCTGCCGGACATCGTTTAATTTTTCTCGAAAAATCGTCCGCGTCCGGGGGGCCACCCAGGCCTCGTTTAAGAAAAGCGCCACGGTCAGCAGGCTGCCGAGAATCATCGCCGGTTCCAGCAGCTGCACCGGAGATACGCCTGCCGCACGGATGGCGGTGAGTTCCTCCTGCTGAGCCATCTGACCGTATCCAATCAGGATCGCAAAGAGCAAACTCATGGGAATCGCGTACGAAATTCCGGTCGGAAACCATAATCCGACGATGGAAAGAATGTTCACAACCGAGGCGCCCTCGTGGAGAACCAGCCTCAGCAGATTCATGATCTGGCCCAGCAGCAGCAGTCCCGAGAAAAAAAACAGCGCCGCCAGAAAAAGCGTTGCCTCCTCCTTCAGACAGTATTTCGTCACCAACCGCATACCCTCAATGATAACAGAAAACTTTTTTTTATTTTACATTTTGGTCCAATCATTTTACAGTATCCGGCATGTCGGGACATTCAAAATGGGCCAACATCAAGTTTCGCAAGTCGGCGCAGGACGCGCGGAAGGGGCTTTTGTATTCCAAACTGTCCCGGGCGATCCTGGTGGCGACCCGTCGCGGCGGGAAGGATCTGGAAGTCAACTATGACCTCAAAAGCGCCGTCATGAAGGCCAGAGAGATGGGTCTGCCCAAGGAAAATATCCAGCGCGCGATCGCGCGCGGCGCGGGCGAGGTCGAGGGATTGGTCTTGGAGGAAATCGGCTACGAGGGATATGGGCCGGGGGGAGCGGGGCTGATCGTGGAGGCGGTGTCTGAAAACCGGAATCGAACGGCCTCGGACGTCCGGCACCTCTTCAGTAAATTTGGCGGTTCCCTCGGCACCGGCGGGTCTGTTTCATGGAAATTCAAACGCATGGGTCTCATTGTCGTCCCGGACCGCCGCGCGGACAAACCGGTCGGGGAGGATGAAATCCTCGATGCGGCGGCGCAATCGGGAGCGGATGACGTCAAACCCATTCAGGGCGCCTTTGAGATTTTGACGTCCGTCGAGTCCTTCGGTCGAGTCCGGAAGGATCTTGAAAAAATGGGATATGCCCTGAAACTGGCCGAATTGACTCTGATTCCAGCGGTTCAAATCCCACTCTCCGGAGATGCGGCCAGACAGCTCTTTGATCTGGTCGTCGAGTTGCAGGATCTGGAAGACGTGCAGAATGTCACCACGGACGCCGACCTGCCGGAAGAATTATTCGTTCAGGCGGCGTGAATTTCCCCGGATGATCCATTACCTGAGAGGAACGGTCCTTAAAAAAAAGCCCACTTTCGTCGTGATGGATTGTTCGGGAATCGGATTCGGAATCCAAATTTGCCCAAAAGATGCCGAACAGATTGGCCCGCCGGGCGCCGAGTGTTCGCTTCAGGTCTATCTGCATCTGACCGCGGGAGATGCCCGGCTCTACGGATTTGTTGATGAAAAGGACCTGGATTACTTCCTGCTTCTCTACGGCATCGACCGCGTCGGGCCTAAAACCGCCATGTCGGTCGTGTCGGTCCTTCCCCGAGAATCTTTCTATGCGGCCGTTTCCTCCAAAGATCTGGCCGCCCTTCTGCGTGTCCCCGGAATCGGTCAAAAATCCGCCGAGCGAATTATCTTTGAGCTCCGTGAAAAAGTTCCGATCGCCGGGGCGCCGGTCCGCTCCTCGGCGCCGGTGGAACCGCAGGCGGTTGACGCGTTGATATCCTTGGGATTTGACCGGCGATCCGCCGAAAAAGCCGTTGAGGGCGCCCTCGTCGGGGGATCGGGAAGTCTTGAATCGATCGTCACTGCCGCCCTCCGGCGTCTGGCGTCCGTCCCGACCCCGCCGTCCCGCTCGTGATCATGCGGTGTGTCCGGCCTTGTCAAACAACCCTCAGTACTAGTAGAGTGGCGGTTCATGGCTAAGATTCTCATTATCGACGATGACAGGGATACGATGCGTATCCTGGAGGCCAAGCTGACCGATATCGGGCATCAGATTCTTCAGGCCGTCAATGGTGTCGAGGGCCTCGACAAGGCCCGCCTGACCCATCCAGATCTGATTCTGCTCGACGTCATGATGCCCGAACTTGACGGATTGACCGTACTGCAGCACTTGAAATTTGAACCGGGAACGGAAAAAATCCCGGTGGTGATCATGACGGCCAAGGGAGAGAAGATGCAGCATGTGTTCAAAATGGAGGGGGCGATGGCTTACATTACCAAACCATTTGTTTTTTCCGAGCTTCTCGGAGAAGTGAAAAAATGCCTGGGAAAACCAGTCTCCCCCGCCGAATGACCTCCATCGGATCAATTTCAACAGCTCCTTCGGCCGCGGAATTTCGCGCGCGGCTCCTGTCGGCTGTCAGACAGCGCATTATCGGCCAGGAGTTCGTCATCGATCAAATGACCATCGCCTTGGTCGCCGGCGGGCACGTCCTCCTTGTCGGTGTCCCCGGTCTGGCAAAAACCCTCATGGTCCAGAGCCTGTCTTCGGCTTGCCACCTCTCCTTCGCCAGAATCCAGTTCACTCCGGATCTCATGCCATCCGATATTATCGGAACGGAAATCCTGGTTGAGGATGCCGACCGGCGCCGGCAGTTCAAGTTCCAGCAGGGGCCTATTTTTCATTCCATCATCCTGGCGGATGAAATTAATCGGACCCCGCCCAAAACCCAGGCGGCCCTGCTTGAGGCAATGCAGGAACGCAAGGTGACTATCGGAGGAACCGATTATCCCGTGCCGGACCCGTTTTTTGTCCTGGCGACACAAAACCCCATCGAGCAGGAAGGAACGTATCCGCTTCCGGAGGCGCAGCTGGATCGGTTTTTGTTTTCTCTGCGTGTGGAGTATCCGAGCGAGGCGGATGAGAAAACAATATTGAACCAGGAGAGTTCTCCGCAGGATGTCGCCATCCGGCCGGTGGTCAGCATCGATGAAATCAAAAAATTTCAAAAGCAGGCCAGGGAGATTGTGGTGGCGGACAGCCTGGTGACGGCCGTGGTGCGGATGATCCGGGAAAGCCGGCCGGAAGTGTCCACCCTTGCGGAAGTCCGCAGGCACGTGCGGCTCGGTGTCGGCACTCGCGCCGGGAGTTTCCTTCTGATGGCCGCCAAAGCCCGGGCGCTTCTGGACGATCGTCCGCATGTCACCCCCGACGATATTCGAGTGGTGGCGCCGTCGGTCTTGTCTCACCGGTTGATCATGGATTTTACCGCTGAGGCGGAAGGCGTTCGACCGGCGCAACTCATCCAGCGGCTGATCGAGGGCGTGGTCTGAAGGCATCCATCTGCCCCGGTCCGAACCACGCGTCTGAATGAGACTTCCCCTTCATGGATGAGAGCCTCTATGCCGTTTCCAAAACCCTATTCGATGCCGTTACCGGGTTAAAGGTTCGACCTCGGTTTTGCCGTGCCGAGGGTCCTTCGGGTCTTCACCGGTCGCCCCAACGGGGCGAGACAGTTGAGTTCTCCGAGTACCGGCCCTATGTTCCCGGATCGGAGCTCAGGTTTCTGGATTGGAAGCTCTACGCCCGGTGCGATCGGCTTTATGTCAAATCCTTCTGTGACGAACGCGCCTCCCGCTTTTTTTTGATTGTTGATGACAGCGCATCGATGGTCTATCCGCTTGAAGGCAGAACAAAGTTGCATTTGTCGGCCGAACTGGCTCTGGGTCTGGCGTATCTTGCCGGACATCGCCAAAAGGACGCCGTGTCGGTCCTTCCCCTGTCGGAAGTCGGCCGGCGTCGACAGGATGATATCCAGTCGATCGGAGCGATTCTCCTTGAACTGCAAAAACTCATCTCCCATATCGAGCAGAAAAAGCCCCGGCCGCCCGCCGACCCGTCGCTGGCTGACCGGCTGGCCAAGCTCGATCTTCGGTATCCAACGACGGTGATCCTTATTTCCGATTGTTATGAGAATCCGAGCGACCTGATGGAGCTGAGCCGCCGATCCCGTCGAAACGGCCACGAATTCTGGCTTCTGCAGGTCCTGTCTCGCGAGGAAATCGCCCTGCCGTGCGAACAGGCCAAGGATTTCGTTGATCTGGAATCCGGCCTGCGGCTGCAGCTCGACCCGCGCGCGATCCATTCCCACTATCACCGGGCTATCCATGATCACATCCGCTCTCTGAAATCTCTCACCGCACTCGGCCGCTTTTCACTGGCCATCCTCGGCCAGGATCCTGTCGATGTCTTGAAGCATTTTCTCCACGACTGACCATGCACTTTTTACTGTCCTCCTATATTCCATGGATCGCGGCCGCGCTCCTGCCGTGGCTTCTGCATCTGTTCCTTTTTCGTAAGGCGGACACTCTGTATTTTCCGTCCCTCTATTTCTTGAAACAATGTTCCGGATGGTCGACGCGTTTCAAACTCAGACAGTTCCTGCTCCTCTTGACCCGCTCGGCCTTGATTCTTTATCTGATCCTCTCGTTTTTGGGCCCCCGTTTGGAACAGTCGGCATCGCTTGTCGGCGGATCGGCCGCGTCGGAGTCTGCCCTTTTGGTTTTGGACGACCGGCCCGCCATGCGGATCAAATTGCTGGCCCGGTCGGAGTCCCTCATGGATGTCTATCGGGCCGCCGCCCTGGCGGACCTGGACCGCCGCCCCGCATCCCAGGACATCGCGGTTGCCGCTCTGTCGGAATTGGCGGTTCCCGCATCGGTTCGGTTCGGTTCGAGGGAAGCGGCCGTGGGAAAGATTCAAAGTATCGTGACCCACACATTGACGCCGCCCGCCGATGACTATCTGCGTACGGCGATGGATCGATTCAAAGTCAAAATCCTGTTTTACAGTCCATTCCGGCTCGATTTCCAGAACCCAAAAGTCGCCCGCGTCGGTCCGTCATTGCCCTGCGAGCCCAATCTTACTCTTCACTCGCTTGCGGCGCCCCAGACCGCCCCCTTGGGACAACCTGTTTCGGTCCGGGCGGCGGTGATCGATTTGTATGGCCGCCCGGCTGATGCCCCCGTCCGGATTCGTGTCGATGAAACTGTTTCCGGCATCCAGACCGCCGTGAACGGCCAGGCCGCTTTCTTGCTCACACAACTGAAAGCGGGACCCCACTCCATCACCGCTCAGGTGATGACGGGCGGGCCGGACGGCTATCCGGACGACGATGTCCGGATGGCCCATCTCGATGTGATGCAGGGCGAAGGCACCCTGTTTCTGGCCAACTCCATCCCTCGGTCCATTCGGATGGCCCTGTCCGCGCTGGATGTGGATCCTCTCCCGGTTCCGGCGAATTCGAAAACTCAGTATCCGATCCACAAGACTTTTCTTCGGAAGCCGGACGGTCTGGATGGATATCGACGGCTGGTTGTACTGGACGCCTCCGCGGTTGATCCGGGGGTGCTGACCGGGGCGCTGAAACGGGGATTGGATGTGGTGATTTTCGCGGATGCCTTTCATCCCGGTCAGGATCCGGTACGCGTGTTCCCCATTCTCCAAATGGTGTCCATGGCGCCGGATGCCACGGTTGTCTCTCTCAATACTTCAGCGCTTGCGGAGGCCTGGGATCAGGGTCAGGCGTCGTTGCCCATCAGCCCTGAACTGAATCGGTGGATCCCGGTCGTTCGAAAATTCAGAATCGTTCCCAAGTCCCCTCAGGATGTCTGGATGGTCTATGACGACGGATCGGCGGCGATGATCCGCTCGAAAATGGATCGGGGTTCTGTCATGGTGGTGTCCTTTTCTGCCGAAGATCCGGCGCTTCAGACCGATCCCGCATTTCTGCTCATGATCCGCGGACTGATTTCAACCGGAGGGACCGGTCCCACCGTCGCGCCACGGCCGACGCCGGGTTCGACGCCTTTCCAATTCAAGGAAATCGCGCTCCGATCCGACGCTTCCATCCCGCTCGGTCCTGCCGCCCCCCCAGCGGCCGTCCGGCTGATCAATGACCGGAACGTGACGACGCTGTCCCTCGGGTACGCCCAGGGGCAATTTTTTGGGGAGATCCCGAGTCCGGCTCCGCCCATGGGACTGTATCGATTTCTCGTCGGAGATGACCCCAAGGGCGAGATTTTTCTTTACTCGGCGCCGCCTCCGCCGCTGGATTTGCCCGCCGCTTCAAACGGCCGCAAGAGGACGATACCTTTTGACGACTTTTTCTTCTGGATGGCCGTTCTTCTCATGGCGGTCGAGCTCCTGTTGTTGAGACAGATCAGGACCCCCGGCCATGCGGGTTGAGTTTCTTGAAGATCGCCAGACCTTTCTTCTCGCGCTGCTGGCCCTGGGATCGCTGGCCATCCTCGCCACCGCATTTGTGTATCCGCGGGATCGCCTGCGGCGCCGCCTGAGGCTGATTCGCGTCTTCGTGATCATCCTGCTTTTCATCGCCGTCACATCGCTGACTGTGGTATTCCCCGTCTCGCTTGATCGGCGGCCCACCCTTTATGTGGTCAAGGACGTTTCAGTCAGCATGGATCAGACCCATCCGGGGTTCCGGAATCAACTGTCGGCTTTGTCCGATTCGGCCCTGCGGGCGATTCAGGAATCCTGCGATTCGAACGGAATTGAACTCGCCCCCATTTACTTCGCCGAAAAAGCCTCGGATAAGCCAAGGGAGACCGGCGACCGCAGAACGACTAGAATCTCCTCCGCGTTAGGGCTCCTCATCGAAAAAATTGCTTCATCCTCTCATTCGGGTCCCAGCCGGGCCATTTTGCTGTCCGATGGCGCAGTCGCTGACGAGCCCCTGATGGATCCCTATCTGACGGCTCTGGTCCATCGGGGCGTCCCGGTCGATATTTGGGATTTGTCCGCCGATCTTCCCGATATGCCTCTGAAACTGTTCTTTCGCGGCCCGCCGCCGCCGATGGCGACCGTGGGGGACAGCATTTCCCTCCTGCTGGGGTTGACTTCCAAATCGGAGTCGCGGGTGACGATCACGGATGGATCGGTCACCATTCTTGAGCGCCGGATCAATCCGGAACAATCCACCGTCGAAATTCCCATCGCCCTCCAGCAGCCGGGCCTCCGGACGATCTCCATCACCGCCAAAAGCGCGATGAACTCTTCTCAACTCACTTTCCGCATCAAGGCCCTGAGAAAATTGACGTTCGAGTTGACCGGGCATCCGTCGTGGGACGGGCGGTTTTTTGTCGTCTCCATGCGCCGTCGGCCGGGGTTGGAGATCATGGGCCGCTGGAACCGGGGTGGGATCACCGAAGGGGGCGCCACCCGGGTGATCGTTGCCTTCGGCTCTTTGTCTCATCCAATCCCGCCGGGAATGCCGGTGGTCTTCTGGCCTCAGGGAGATCTTACCGGTTCGGACCGCGGCGTTCGATGGATTGGTCGGGAGACCGGCTCTTTTCTATTGAACGCTTCGACCGACCCCTCTTATGCCAGACCTGTCCGCAGTCCCCCCATTCCGGCCCGGCAGAAAGTCTCACTTGATCTCAACTGGAAGGTCAACGAGCGTTATGCGGACGGAGAGGTGTTCCTGGCCGAACGGGTCGATTCGGCAGCGGCTCCCGCTTATCTGGTCAACGCCGAGGGTCTCTGGCGAACCTGGATGAATCCTGCATTGTCGTCTTCCGAGGAAGGAGCCGTTCCGGCTCCCGTCTATGATCGGATGATGGATCAGTTGATCCTATGGGCCCGCCATGCCACGTTCCCTCCTGTGGAATTGTTCTCCTTAAGCGATGCCGGCCAGATCGGCGCGGCCTTTGACATCCTCGCGCTGTTCTCCCTGCAACCGTCTCCATTGCCGACCCTCAAGGTCCATCTGCCGGATGGATCGGAGGAACAGATTTATGGAACCGGAGCATCAGCCGTTCGATACTCCTTTGTCCCAAAAATGGCTGGAACCTGCCGGGCGGCGTTGGAGGGGCCGGGCATCAAGGCCGCGGAAATCACGTTCGCTGTCTCGGATGCGCCTTTTGATCTGGCCCATCCGGAGCCGCGCCTGGATGTTTTACGCCGTGTTGCCGTTCGCACGGGTGGTCGCGCGCTGAAGCATCTGGATAGTGAGTCTCCCCAAAAACTGGCGGATGAACTTTTGTATGTAAAAGGCGCCGCAGCCGCTTCTTCAGACGGCCTCATCTCAGAAAGACGCGTCCATCTCTCCCAAACGTCGGCTTTTTTCATTCTGCTGACAGGATTGTTTACCTGTCTCTGGATTCTGGAATCCCGATGGCTCCGCTAGACCACGGATGGTCTGTACCGGCGATTGCCATGGATGGCATGATTTCGCCGGTGCTAGACCACGGATGGTCTGTACCGGCGATTGCGGCGGTGCTGGACAGAAAAATCGATCGCACCTACCGGAGGCTCCTCGCGCCCTTCTTCTGTCTGATGCTCATGGGCATCCCATCTTTGGCGTCGGAATTCCCAGGTTTTGCCCGATTGTCCTATGGCGGGGGCGGAGACTGGTATAACGATCCCGGGATTCTGCAAAACCTGCATCGATTCGCCGGAGAGAAAACCGGGTGGGCGTTTCGACCGGAAGAGGCCATCGTCCGGCTGGCCGATCCGGATTTGGGGGAGCACCCGTTCCTCTATATGACGGGGCATGGGAATGTGAAATTTTCGGACGAAGATATCGTGAGGCTGAGACAGTTTCTGATGACGGGGGGATTTCTCTATGCCGATGATGATTTCGGAATGGATGAGGCGTTCCGCAGGGAAATGAAAAAAGTCTTTCCTGAAAAAAACTGGGTCGATCTTCCGCGCGCCCACCCGCTCTTCGATGCGTTTTTCCCCTTCCCGGAGGGCGCCCCAAAAATTCACAAACACCATGGCGGTCCGCCACGGGTACTGGCCCTGATGGATGGCGATCGAATACTGGTGCTCTATACGTTTGACACTAACATCAGCGACGGCTGGGCCGATCCGGAAGTCCACCAGGACCCGCCGGCGGTTCGGGAGGCGGCTCTGAAATTCGGCGTGAATATCCTCCTCCTGCCTTTTCTCCAGTAATCCAACACTACAAATTTCTTCACCGCAAAGTCACGGACCTGACACGAAGCTGACGCAGAAGTACCTCTGAGTGTTTACCCTCCAGAAATCTCTGCGTCAGCTCTGCGTAAACTCTGCGTCTCTGCGGTAAATTCTTTTTTTTCATTTCCGGGACTCGCTCCCGTCCGATCCTCGACCTTTCCGGACAAGTTTCCATGGATGCCGGCGAATATCGGTCGACAGGGCCTTCAAATTCTCGCTGGTCGCGTTGAGGTTCTTGACGATCTGGTGAATCTCCGGCCGGTTTTCCGAGCTGATCCCTTTCAAGTTCTCCGCCAGCTGGGACAGCGCCTCTGCAGCCTTATCGATTTTGACCGTCGTGTTTTCCGCCCGCGTCAGAACCCCGGGCAGGTGATCGGAACTGGCGGATAGATTGTTCAAGATCCGATGGATGTCATCCCCGTTTTCAAGGCTGATTTTCCGGAGGGTCGATGAAAAAACAGTGAGGTCTTCCGTCAATCGCACCACGTTTTCGGCTACCTGCCGGATATTGCCGGAAGTATTGGCATCAAACAGCGTGCGCACCTGGCCGAACATGCGGGACAGCAAAATGGGATCCGTGCCCCGCAAAACTTCTCCCTCCGGCAACGCGTCCCCATCCGGCGACGGAAGGATCTCCACAACCTTCTCACCCATCAGACCCATGGACGTGATGATCACTTCAGTCGTCCGCCGGACCGGCAAGCCCTTGGGGATGGAAAGCGTCGCCAGAATTCTGACCGGCTCTCCCGCGGGGATATCAATCTCCTCAACCTTGCCGACGCGGTATCCGGCGTATTGGACCGGGGCGTCAGGAGCTAGGCCATCCAGGTAACCGAATTCGACACGGATTTGCCTGGATGGACCGGCGAATTTTCCGACCGAGAAAACGAAAACCGCAAACAGCGCGATTCCGGCCGCCGCGAACAGGCCAACCGATAATTCTTTTTTCTCCTTCATTTAGTCCTCCATGTCCTTTCGGCTCGGGCTGGATATCGAGGGCGCGTGCGTCAGACTTTTCAGATACTCATCCCGATTCCTCCTGAGCGGAATCGGGCCATCCGCCATGCCGTCCACAAACTGCCGCACCAGCGGGTCGGTCGTCCGGCGGATCTCATCCGGTGTCCCCTCCGTCACGACTCGACCCTCATGCAGAAGAATCATCCGGTCCGCCACCGTAAACGCGCTTTTCATCTCGTGCGTCACCAGGATCGTCGTGATCCTTGTTTTTTTCGTCAGATCCAGTATCAGCTGATCAATCGCCGCGGACATCACGGGATCCAGTCCCGCCGAGGGCTCGTCCATGAACAGGACCTCCGGATCCAGCGCCATGGCCCTTGCCAGAGCAACCCGCTTGGCCATGCCGCCGCTGATCTGCGACGGATGCAAATCACCGAACCCGGTCAATCCCACCATGTCCAGTTTCATCTTCACCATGATGTCGATGACCGTCTCCCCCAGTTCCGTGTGCTCCCGGATCGGATAGGCGATATTCTCGCCAACCGTCTGCGATCCAAAGAGCGCGCCGCCCTGAAAACAAAATCCCCATCTCTTGCGGAATGCGTCCAGCCCGGCCTCGGACAGACTCACAATGTCCTCCCCGTCAAACAGGACTCGCCCCGCAACGGGCCGCTCAATCCCCGAAAGAATCCTTAGAAGCGTCGACTTCCCGCATCCGCTTCCCCCCATGATCACCAGCGTCTCTCCCTTTCGAACGTGAAAGGTGACCCCCCGCAGAATAGGACGGTCCGCGTATCTCTGCTCAATGCCTTCAACTTGTATGTTCATATCGCAAAATAAAACAACGCCGTAAACAGCAGATCCGCCAGGATGATCGCCACAATCGATACCACCACCGTCTCCGTGGTGGCGGTTCCGACTCCCACCGCACCGCCTCTGACGGAATATCCCTTATAGCAGGCGATCAGCCCGATCAGAATCGCAAAAATCACGCTCTTGGCAAAACCGGTCAGCACGTCCTTCATGACCAGTCCCTCGACGGCGACCTTATAAAAAAGCGCCGGCGGCAGATGCAAATACACCCAACCGATGAGAAGCCCGCCCAGAATGGCCACCGCATCGCCGATGAGAGTCAGGATCGGAAGGGAAATCACCAGTCCGATGACCCTGGGTACAAGGAGGATTTTGACCGGATTGAGAGCCATGGTTCGCAAGGCCGTGATTTCCTCCGAAACAGCCATCGTGCCCAGCTCCGCGGCCACCCCCGCACCCACCCGGCCGGACACCAGGATAGCCGTGATCAGCGGGCCCAGCTCCCGGACCACCGATACGGAAACCAGCGAAGCGACGTAAAGTGTCGCGCCGAATTTGGACAACTGATAGGCGGTCTGCATGGCCAGAATCATTCCCACGAAACTGCAGATCAGCACCACAATTGGAATCGATCCCACGCCCATCCGGTCGACGCTGCGAATGATCTCGGATAGACGCGGAAACTGCCCACGCATCGGCCGGAGCAGTCCCCGGTCCGCGATCTCCGCGGAAAGAATCCAGAATCGGCCGAATCGCTCCAGCGGATCCGTCCACCTACTCGACAATGTCAAACACCTCCGTCAAGTGGGCGATCTCAAAGACCGCCCGGACCTGCGGTTTCATCCCCTTCAGCACCAGGCGGCCCTGATAGGCCAGCATGGCCTGCAGCATCTCGACCAGTGTGGCGATTCCGGAGGAATCCATATAGGTGACCTCCCGCAGATGGACGGTCACCGTCTTCATTTTTTGCGCCGCCGCGGATTTGAGCGCCTCCCTCAGCTTCGGCGAGGTGTTCAGGTCCACCTCTCCGCCAACATGAATGGACGCCTCTTCCAGCGCATCTGCCTGACTGCGGACATCGATCATACGCCCGCGCCACCCCGGTCGGTCTCCTCTGCGCGCCGCGGGCCGCGCGTGAATGCCCTTCGAAGAACCAACCGGTTGCCGTCGCTCACAGAGGAATCGAAAGCAAACTCGTCAAATACGGTGCGGATGAAATGGATCCCCAGCCCGCCGGGCCGGACCTGATCCAGCGCCCGGCCGACCAACTGATCCGGGTTGACCTTCGGTCCAAAATCCCGGATCACGGCCTCCAATCCCTCGCCGCTTAACGTCAGATCAACCGATATCGGTCGCGTCTGATCGTTCTGATACGTGTGCCGGATGACATTGCTGACCGCCTCGCTGAGCGCCACCTGGATCTCGGAAATGAGTTTGGAATCCGTGGCCTGATCGAGCATCCGGCCGGCGGCATCCCGAATCAGAGACAGGTAGGCCGGATGGGATCGGATGGTGAAGGAAATCCGGTCCACCGGCCGGACGGAGCCGAATGCCACAATCGTGGTGTCGTCGGACGGTTCGGCCGATCCGGCGAATCGCTGAAGATTCAACTGGAGATATGAATTGAGCAGGGCCGGCGTCAGGTTCGTCCGGTCGATCGACTGTTTGAGCTGTTCCTGCCCGTACAATTCTCCACGCTCATTTCGGGCCTCCGTCACTCCGTCGGTGACCGCCAGAATTTGAAATTCCTCCGGACAAACCAGTTCCTGCGACGTGATCTGTCTGCGGGGGACAATCCCAAGAGGAGGATTTTTCGGGCCGATCATTTCCCGCCAGTCGCCATTTGTTTTCATGAAAAACGGCAGGTGCCCCGCATTCGCCACCGTCAGTCGCCGGCTGGCCGGATCCAGTTGAAACACGATCAACGTCACAAACATACCCCTCGTCGATTGATCACAGAGCACGGTGTTGACCGATACCAGGACGTCGTCGATGGACACGCCGTATTTCAACCCAACCCTCAGTTCCGTCAGCAGACGGCACATATACAGCGCCGATGGCAGACCTTTGCCTGAAACGTCCCCGATGAGGATTGTGACGCGCCCATCCGGCGTCTTGAACGCGTCATAAAAATCGCCCGATACGTAACGGGCCGGAACAAGCTGCCCGGAAAACTCAAATCCCGGAACCGCCGGAAAACTCCTCGGCAGGTAACTCTCCTGAACCTGCCGCGCGGCCGAGATTTCCTGTTGCATTTTTTCCTCGTCGAGCAGCTCCTTGTGGAGCCGGGCGTTTTCAATAGCGACCGCCAGCGTCCCCGCAAATGCCGAAAACAGGGCCAGGTCCTCCTCGGTGAAGGGCGTTCCATCCGTCCGGTTGATCGCCTGCGCCACGCCGATCAACCGGTCCGCCGTTTGAATGGGAACACAGAGAATACTGCGTGTTTGAAATCCCGTCTTTGAATCAAAGTAGGCGTTGAACCGCTCATCTTTCCGAACGTCCGGGATATAGAGCGGTCTTCTACTGAGTGCCACAGCGCCCGCAACGCCCTCCCCGATGCGTATCCGGTGATTTTTCAAAATATGTTCCGCGCCGCCCAGCGCCACCGCGAATTCGAGATACTCGCCGCTCGAATCCAGCAGCAGGATGCTGCCGGTCTCCGCGTCCACAACCTCCCGTTCCAGTTCCAGGCTGAGCTTCAACACCTGCCCGATGTCCAGTGTCGCCGCAACGGTTTGATTGATCCGAAGCAGCTTGTTCAACTTTGACGACAGTTCATGGCCCCCCGATGCAATGGGAACGGCCCGCCCTTCAGTCGACGTCGGCATTTGGAAAAACGCTACGTAAGTCCACCCCAAGTTTCAAGCTCGGTCCGATCTGCCCGGATCTGATCGACCCGTCGGGCGGTACGGATTGCGTCTGCGTCTTGTAACTCTCCATCCTGTAGGATATATCCTGTCCCATGGCCAAGGAGCGTGAGATCATTTTCCAATTCCGGTTGGACGACGATCCGGCAAAGAACAATCATGCGGTCGAGGTCTTCCTCAAGGACTTGGACCGGTCCTGGGAGAAAAATGAAGAAGTCCGCTCAGAGCGGGAGTCGATCCGTTCGGAAGGCGGCAACTACGAGGTCCAGTTCCGACTCTATGTCCCCAAACTTTCCTCCGATGTGCGGGGAGTCGAGATCGTCGGGATTGGAGAGGAAGAATACGACCAGCTCTTCGAACTGGCCATCCTGGTCCTTGAAGAAAAACTCCAGAAAAAAGAAATCCCCTACATCATGAGAGCCTCCAAGGAACGGTTCACAGCCGGATTTGAAGACCTCCACATGAAACTGGATGAGATTGACGAGGTTCTTAAGGAAAAGAAATTGACCGAGGAGGAGCGAAAGGAAATCGTGGCGGATTTGTCGAATATCGTTTCCAAGCTCGATTTTCTGGCGTTGAATATCCGCCTCATCGAAGACCGCATCGTCGAAATGATGAACCGCTACGAACTCGAGATCCCCAAGCCCCCGTCTTCCACCTCGTCTCCAGCGCCGCAGCCGGCGCCGGATTTCGCCATTAACCGGCCTCGAGATGATTTTGTTCAGCACTTCTCCGCCGGCAGCGGCTATTTTGACCTGGGGCTCTACAAGGAGGCGGCTGAGGAGTTTGCGCGGGCGATCGCCATCGATAAGAAAGATTTCGGCGCCAGGACCAATCTGGCATGGGCGTATCTGCTCGATAATAAAATCGACGAGGCGGTCAAAAAATTCCAGGATATCCTCAAATCCAGACCCGATTATGTCCACGCCTATAATGGCCTCGGCTACGCCCTCCTTCGCGCCGATCGAAACTTCGAGTCCCGCACCGCCTTTCAGAAGGTGCTCGAGTCTCCAGCCGCCGACAAAAATACGCGGTACTTCGCGCACATCAACATGGGGCTGATCTACGAAAAGGAAAACGACCCGGACCGCGCCATCCGCGAATTCGAAAAAGGCTGCGCGCTTCTGCCTCAAAATCCCGACGCCTACTTCAATATCGCCAACGTCTATTACAACATGGGCCTCTACGACGAGGCCGAACGAAAATACAAAAAAACCCTTGAACTGAAACCCGGGTCCAAACCGGTCCGCCATTTCCTCCAGGCTGCTCAGGCCCAGATGGCCATCCAGGAAAAAAATCTTCCCAAGGCCAGATCGCTCTATGAGGAAATCATGTCCGACAAACCCTCCGAACCGATCTTCTACAATAATTTCGGGTCTCTCCTGGAAAAAATGGGTGATTATCATGGCGCGCTGGCGGCCTACAAGGAAGCCACCCGTCTGGATCCGACCTACGCCATTTCCTTTTTCAACCTCGGCTATATCTATGACCGCATGATGAACGCCCGCCGCGCCATCAGTTACTATAAAAAATTTCTCGAATTTCATCCGGATGACAAAATCGCCCTCAATAATCTGGGGTGGGATTATTTCGTGATTGGTGAGAACGAAAAAGCAATCTACTACTACAAAAAAGCCGCGTCCCTGGACGATCATTTCTCTTACCCGATGAACAACCTCGGGTGGCTTTACATCAAAACGGGTCAGTATGAGGAGGCTGCAACATGCTATTCACAGGTATTGAAGAAAGACCCCAAAAACGCTCTCGCGTACAACGACTTGGGGTACCTCTATTTTCTCAAGGGGATGTACGATCACGCGATCGTCGAGTTGAAGAAGGCGATCAAGTTCGCCAAGAAGGACGACGTGGCCTATGTCTACGCCTATTACCACTTGGGGCTTGTCTTCCACACGATTGGCAAGCACGAGCGGGCTCTGGAAGCCTTCACCCACGCGCTGGAGACGGACGACAAATACGTTTCGGCACACGAGAAATTGGCGGAATTGTACGAATCGATGGGCAGTTTCAAAAAGGCGAGGGATCACTACAAGAGATGCCTGGACCTGCTGGACGACAAGAGTTCTGTCAAGGAGAAGATCCAGGCCAAGCTGAAAAACCTGTCACTGAAGGAGAAGTCCCAAGGCGCGGTGTAAGGCATCAAGGCCGCGGCGGCCGCAGGGATCATCGCCCCCTGGTCCGGACGCTTCGCCCGCAGCCATCTCTTCGCCTCCGCGATCAGCGGCTCGCCATTCTGGTCGATGTCCAGAATATGTTCTACTCCGCGAAGTACCAGCACAACGCGAAGCTCAATTTCTCGAGGCTCAAGGAGATCATCGTCGGCGGCCGTCAGCTTGTCCGGGGCATCTGCTATATCGTCCAGACGCCTGAAATCGACCAGAGCAACTTCATGAAAACCCTCGATATACTGGGGTATGAAGTCAAATCCAAGGATTTGAAGCTCCGGCAGGACGGGTCGGCCAAGGGCGACTGGGATATGGGCATCGCCATTGACGCCATGTCCATCGCTCCGCGGGTGGACGTGATCGCCCTTGTGACGGGCGATGGCGACTTTTCCGAGCTGGTCTATCACCTCCGGAGCCAGGGCGCGCGAATCGAGGTCTACTCGTTTGCTCAGAGCACGGCCGAGGAACTCAAGCGTGCGGCAACCGCGTTCTTTCCTCTGAATGAGTCGGTGTTGATGTAAGGTCGGGTTTACGGTTGTCTGTTATTCTGTTTCCTTCGGGAACAGTCTGGGGAGTGGTGGAATATGGTTCGGACGTCGCAGTCTCAATCGGACCGGGATCTTTTTCTATCCTGTATTTCTGATCTGCGTCTCTATCTTCACCAGCGATACGGCTTGCCCTTAAAACACCCCGCCATGAGGTCGCCCAAGGACCTGGCGGGCGACGGGGTTGCGCCGAATCTCTCGCCGGCGGCGGTCGTCCAGGCGGCCGGTCCAGAGTCGCTCGAATTGGCCCGGACATTGCCGCAGCTGCGGGACGTTCTGGGGGAATGCCGTCGGTGCGGCCTCTGCGCCGGTCGAACGCAGATCGTTTTCGGCGATGGTTTGGCCACGGCGTCTCTGATGATCATCGGGGAAGCGCCGGGCGCGGAGGAAGACACTCAAGGCAAACCGTTTGTCGGACGATCCGGACAGCTGCTGTCGAAAATGCTTCAGGCGCTGGAATTGTCCCGGGAACAGGTCTATATCACCAATGTGGTCAAGTGCCGGCCGCCCCAAAATCGAAATCCAAAATCCGACGAAGTGTCGGCTTGCGCCCCTTTTCTGGCACGCCAAATCGAAATCGTCCGGCCAAAACTACTGCTCGCGCTCGGCACATTCGCCGCCCAGACTCTGCTCAACTCCGATGAACCCATTCTCCGGCTCCGCGGTAAACCTTACTCCTACTGCGGCGTCCCCCTGATCGTCACCGTTCATCCAGCCTTCTGCCTCTACAATCCAGCCAACAAAAAATATTTGTGGGAAGATGTCAAAGACATTCCCGATATCCTCAGCCGCATGGCCGCCGGCCATGGAGGACCGATCGAATCTCGTGCCGGCCGCGACAGGGATGTTGGCCTAGGGCCGCGGCCAGCAGATCCGGCGTGAGCACCGACGCCGTACTGCCCGGCACTCTCCCGCCTCCGGCCGACCCGGCCGAGAATCCGCGGATCTGTGAAGTGTGCGTTCAGGCCCCCGTTGGCCGAAAATTGTTTGTGTATCGGTATTCCCCAGATATCGGGGAGTTGTCTGCTGGGGAGGCGGTTTTGGTTCCATTCGGCGGTCGGGATGTCATGGGTTGGGTCATCCGCGCCAGTCTGCGTCCAGAGGATGTCGTTTGTCGCCCCGATTCCATGAAAGAGATATTGGAACGGATCAAGAGCGCTTCGATAGGTCTTGATTCGATTCGGCTGTGCGAGCGCCTCATGGACATCTATGGGGCCTCTCTTTCGGATCTGCTCCCGCTTTTTCTCCCGCCCGTATGCCCCAAGATAATCCGTTGTCTGGAACGGAACGGGCAGGAATCCCCCCGCGCGGCCCCTGCACTTTCCGAAACGGCCCGGCAACTGGCGGAATGGGTGGATCGCGATGGCGGCCGGATCGAGATTGGGCGTCTCAAGGACTGGGCAAAGATATATCCCCCCCCTGTATATTACGCGGCCTTAAAGGAACTGCGGGCGACAGGACTTTATGCGATTACGACCAGCGTGGCGCATGTGAGACCCGCGCAAAAGACCGTGATCGGCCTCGGCGCGGCCGACGCCGGCGCAACCGGCCCGCATGCGCTTAAGCCCGAGAATCGACATCGGGAGGTGCTGGAGTTTCTCGGGCAGCATCCGTATCGGTATGGAGTATCGGAGGTTGCCCGTCTGACCGGTGTTTCGACACGAATCATCCGGGATCTTGTACGTCGACAACTATTGACCGAACAGACGCGGAGAATCTGGCATAGTCCCATGGAGTCGCGGGCGCTGCGCATATCGGCGCATCCCGCTGCGGTTGTCCATCCGACTCCAAGCCAGGGCCGGGCCGCCACCGCCATCCTTGACGCGATGAGGGCGCAAACTCCGGACTTCTTTCTTCTCTACGGACCCACCGCATCCGGCAAAACACTTGTTTACGAAATCGCCGCCCGGCACGCGCTCGCCAGGGGCCGTCAGGTTCTTCTCATGGTGCCGGAGATCGCGCTCACCAAACCCCTCGTTGATCGAATTCGAAAAACAATTCCTGATCCCTTCGCCGTCGTCCACAGCCGTCAGACCAGGGCCGAGCGGAGGGACGAGTGGCAGCGGTGCGCCAGTGGCGAGGCAAGGCTCCTGGTGGGGCCGAGGTCGGCGGCCTTTGTGCCTCTGCCGGACCTTGGACTGGCCATCATCGATGAATGCCACGACGCCGGATACAAGCAGAGCGAATCGCCCTTTCTGGATGCCCGGGTGCTTGTGGAGGAGCGGTGTCGATTGAGCCGCGTGCCGATGATCTACGGATCGGCCACGCCCACGGTCGAGCAGCTCCATCTCGCAACCGCGGCGGGTGGAGGCGTCTATCGTCAACTGAATCTTACGGAATTTCCAACACGCCGCGAAAACCCCACCGTGCGGCTGATTGACTTGAAACAGACTCGACCCTCTTCGCCGCACCCGTCACAGGCGCCTTCGGGCGCCGCGGACGTCCAGAGGCTCTGCCGGAGCACATTTCTCACGCCGGTTCTTCAGGATTTGATCGAAAAAACGCTGGTGGAAAAAGAGGCCGTCATCCTTCTTCTGAATCGGCGGGGATTTTCGCCCCTTGTGGTTTGCCCGGAATGCGGATTCTGCGCCCGTTGTGAGGACTGCCTGATGGGAATGACGTACCATGCGGCCGGCGGCGAGCTTCTGTGTCACGGATGCGGCGCCTCCCGTCGTCCCCCGGCCCGGTGCCCGACCTGCGGCTATGCCCCCCTGGGATACATGGGCGCCGGAACTGAGCGGATCGAGGATGCGTGTCGAAGAAGGTTTCCGACGGCCCGGATCGGGCGAGTGGACGGCGATGTCATTCGAAAAGATCGCCGGCAGGCCTTTGCGATCCTTGAGGGATTGAGTACCGGCGAGATCGACATCCTGATCGGCACGCAGATGATCGCCAAAGGACTGGATGTTCCACGCGTCACGCTGGCCGCTGTTTTGCTGGCGGATGTCGGGCTCAATCTGCCGGACTATCGCAACCGGGAAAAAACTTTTCAACTGCTCGCGCAACTCATCGGCCGTGCCGGCCGGCACGACCAGAAAGGGACGGCGGTCGTGCAGACGTTCCACCCGGAATCGCCGGCCATCCGGCACAGTCTGAGCGGGGAAGTGGGACGTTTTTACGAGGAAGAAATGAAGATGAGACAGGAAGCCATCTGGCCGCCGTTTTGCCGGCTCGCCCGCCTCCTGGTCCTGAGCCCGAACGCGCCGAAAGCGCTGCAAGTCATCAGGCAGATGGTCGACGACATCAGGGGACGTCTGGATCCGGCTAAACTTCCGGACAGCCCTCTGATCCACCTGACGGCGCCACAGATTGCGCCAATGGCCAAGATCAAAGGATGCTACCGATTTCAAAGCTTGATTCGACTGCGTCCGGGCAGTACCCTGGGGGAAATCATTCCAAAAAATGGACGCGCAAACCTCACCACACCGGAAATGAGAGTGACTCTGGAACCCGATCCGATATCCATTCTTTAGGACGTATAGCAGAAGAAAAGGGCCACAGACCAACGCAGACCAACACAGACAGACGCAGACCATTCCATCTGTCATAGAGATCCTGTCCGTGAGCGTCTGCTCAGGTATGGTGACGATCCACCTGCCAGACCACCCATAGCATCGGCCGGCGAGCCGTTACCATCCCGGGCAATCGCCGGCACAGACCTTCCTTAGTTTAGAAAAGTCAAAGAGCCGCCCATACACAAAAAGTTGCGACCGGGTACTTCGGCTATGGGACATTTTAGCACGCCACCCATCCACAGCTCCAAAAATAACCCATCGCTTTGGGTCAGTTAAACATAAATTCCCCACAACAGGTTAAAGGTTCCTTGGTCAACTTGCCGAAATTCTTGCTAATGGAATGGGTCATTTTAGCATACGCTGGGGCATTTTTACTGAGAACACCGACAACCAACCAAGGGAGGAGTCAAAAATAGCCACCAGAATCTGGTTGAAATACAAGCGATTACATAAGAATTAGGGCTGGCAGTGGGGTATAAGGCACAAAATTTGCTAGCCCTATTAACTATAACAGTTTGAATTCGATAGAGCCGCACTAATTTTGAGAGTCATGGATAACAGGAGAGGTGAAAATGATCAAGCTGTTTGCCGCAGGGATGATCACATTGTTTGCTGGAATCTTGATGCTGTCCGCGCCGGCCCGGGCCGTTGCCGGTGAGCTGGCATTCTTGGATGCTTACGGCACGTTCAAAGACCCCAAAAATGCAGTGGACGGCGACCCAACCACCTTTGCCGAGGCCACCGGCACCCCCTACCGTGGTGAATACTTCCTCATCGTCCGCATTTCCAGCAATTCCCTGCTTCGCAAAATCACTGTCCGATTCGAAGGCAAGGCGCCGGCGCGGCACAACGTCGACATGAGCTCCGACGCCGTCGGATGGCGCGCCTACGAACTGGGAGAAAAGGCCCTTTATCTTAAAATCCGGATGCCAGCCAAGGACGGGGACATTTTCAAAATCGCGGAAATCGAACTGCAGAGTGAGGCTGTTGGCGATGAGGCGTTTATCCCGGACACATTCGGAGTAACCGACATCGAAACAACGTCCGTTACCCTCCACGTGGTATTTCCCAAACCCTTCAAATTGTCCGTAACCTACGGGCTTGAAGCCCGGCAAGACGCGCAAACCAATTTCACGGAGTTCACGTCGTACCTGACCACCTACAAAGTTCCGGTCACAGGCCTCATCGAGGGACAGGACTATTTCATCCGGATCAAGGCCATCTCGATCAGCGGCGATGTGTTCGCCATGGAGGACACCACTTTTATCCAGTTCCGACTGAAGGGCATCCCGCCGCTGAAGGTTGTGAAATCGGGTGTGGCCTACGTCAATCCTCTGGCGATTTCACTGGTCGTTCAGACAAACATCCCCGCGCACTGCATCTTCTATTTTGGCGAGGGAATGATGATGAATCAGATCATGAGCAAGCCCGAGTTTGAGACGAACCACATTTTCGAATTCAAGAATCTCTGGCCAAACCGTCTCTATTCCTATATGGCGCATATCACCGATTTCCGCGGCCTGACCATCACGCTGCCCAAACAGCAAATTACCACATCGGTTCTCAACATCGCGAGAGGCAAGCGAGTGATCGAGGGAACATTTAGCCAGCTTCGCGAACCCGGCTGGCAGGGAGGCGGACACAATCAGGGCGATACGGTCCTCCAGCGAATCACCGACGGGAAAAATGATTATTTCACCGGCATGGCCCACTCCGGTAACGTCAAACAGGCGGACCAGTACGCGGTGATCGACCTGGGAAAAGTCTATACGCTCGAGTCGCATTCCATCGGCTGGCGGAAACTGGCCTACCCGAACTACTATGAGATCTGGCTGTCGGTTGACAAGAAAGACTGGAAAAAAGCCTTCGCCCTGACCCCGGACCGGCGAGTGGGCGGCCAGGAAATGCGATCCGGCGGCGGCGACCCCCTGCTCATCCACGGCGGGCAGTTTTACGCCCAGTATTCCGCGCGGTATGTCAAGCTGTTTATTCCGAAAGGCGTGGACCATTACGTCAAGCACCGGGATTGGGTCAATGTCGACCTGGCCGAGCTCATGGTCTTCCCGGGCGGGGAGTATCCGGAAATTCAAAAAATAGCGCGCGAGGAATGGCAGCCTTGAATCCGAGGCGCCTGACGCACGACATCATCCTTCCTGTTACGTACTCACGTTTCCCGCTATCGGCCCTCCAAGAGGGCATGACGTATAGATCAAGACTCGCCGGGGCGATTTTCGCCCTGACAGGCGAAACCCAACACTATCTTTTACAGGAGGTTTAGGAAGCATGAAATCGTTTTCCAAATGGGTTTTGTTTATCGCACTGACTCTGGGAATTATGTCGGGTCTGACTGCGCTGCCTGCAATGGCCGTGCCTGCCGGAACCGACCGCCAGGGAGACACCTATCCGCTCAACAACGGCGCCAGCACGGATTTGGATTCCGGAGTGATCAACGGTATCGCCGTTGGTCATCTCTCAACCGACAGCTTGACGCCCGGCAAATTGTTCGTGGGATATACCAAGAGCAACGGGACACGAACCAGCGCCTTTGTGTCGAACACTCAGGATACACGGTATGTGTCCGACACGGTGGTTGGCGTGCCCACGGCTGAAATTCGAATCGACTTTGTCGACGACGCCGACAGCGATGCCCGATCTTTCGGGGATCCGTCCAGGCCCGACTCGGCGGTCGAAGGATTCCGCGGCTGGTACACGGGATTTTCCGGTGAGACATTTCCTCACCCCCTCCCGCCGTCCACCGGCGAGACCTTTCCTCACCTGGACAACGTCGTCAGCGTGGTCATCGAGCTGATCGACACGGGTAATGTCCGAATGAGGGTTACCAACACCAGCAACTACGCCTGTACGATGAGCTTTCTGCTCCACATGCCGGATACCGATTTTCGCGTGAACCGGTTTGGGTCCGGCTACGTGGAGAAGCAGGACGCCGTTGTTGCCAAGTTTCTGACGTCGGTCATGGGTGACAGCAACATTCCCGCGACCTTGGGTGAGATCACAGGCAACGGCGCAACCCCGTACCAGGGGACAGTGCCGGTCACCAGCGGCGTCTCACTTCGACTCGCGGAGGACGCGGACACGTTCATGTGGCTGCGGATTCACTCCATTGACGGCCGAGCCAACGCCCGCGACTCGCTGTCCATCACGATCGTCATGTACCCCGACAGCGGTCCGAATATTGTGGGACAGCGCAAGGTCAGGATATTCGACGACACCGGATATTACGGAGACAACGACACCAAATATGGTGTTGGCGGTTCCGAAGACTCCGTGTCCATGTGGGTCTTGGTGGCGACGGCTATTGTTCGCGTGGCCAAGCGAGACTCCATTTGGACGCCGCTCACCTACCAGCAGGCGGCCGGGGCAGGCTCAGATGGAACCCGCGCGCATGACACGGTTCCCGGAGCGACGATTGTCTACACCATCGTCTACGACAACGACGGCAACAGACGAGCGGATACGATCGAGATCATCGACGTACTCGACTCGGCTGTCGACCTGTACCTCGGAGAGTACTTCAATGGTGTTGACACGTTCGCGGCGGACAGCAACGTCTCCGGCGTGGACACCCGGTTTGTCCATACTCGATGGGCAGGTGGTTACGGTCTCGATGCCAATAAGACCTGGGATTCAGGCGCTACGATCCTTGAATTCGGGTTACGCGGCACGAACTTGAACACGTGGAACGCCGAGGCCGCTTCGTTGCCCGCCGTCGATCACGACTCGATCGCCGACTCCATTGCCGCTATCCGCATCCGGTTTAACGGCAATAACTCGGGTTACGGGCCGGCATACTGGACATCCCTGCAGAGGGACCAGATCGACGAGCCCAATTACCCGTCCTATGGGGCAGCGCTCGATCCGATCCAGACGGTCGACTCTTGGTTCATCAGTCAGCACCGATCCAGCGACAGCGGAGACATCGGCAAGATCAACTTTGCCGTGGTCATTCGCTAATTCCAACTGGAGGAGACGGTATCGAACAGGCGTAGAGCCTAACCACACTCGTCTAGTCTCAGGCGACAGGCCATGTGCCCCACAAGGGCCGGCCAGGCCTGTTGGTTGGGGAAAGGACGCAGGTTTTATCCGAGTAATTTCTTCGTCGGGGTTCCACCCGTTTCGTGGAAATGGGCTGAAGGAGCCGGGCGGGGAGTCGGTGATACGGAACGAGAGGTCAGTACCACAAAGAATGGTTGGGAGGTCTGGAGTAGACAACCGAATCGAACGGCGTTGAAGCATTGGACGCCGGGAGAGCTGGATCGGGAGATTCTTGTAGACCGAGCGCCCGGGGTGTATGAAAAGCCACCCGGCACGTTTGGCACAGGAACTCCAGCTTTGGTGGATCGTGTAGGCGCCGGAGGACCAACGTCCGGAGTCTATCGCCAAAGTTCCAGGCTCGGAGTCTCTTTGGACGGAACAATCGACGTTCCGGCCTGCAGAAGGAAGACCTTTCCCCAGTCCGACAGGGCTGTGGACGGTGACTACAATTTAGCCGTGATCTTTCCGGCGCGGGATGTTGAACACGATGTCCCCTCGCTTGATATAGGAGAAGCGACAGGGCCATGTGATCTCATCTCAGAGCTTCCGAAAGGAATCGGGGCCGCTCACGCGGTTTCCGGGACCTGGCGGAAGCAGGAGAGAACACACGGAGCGACAGGCGGTCAACGAGGCCGGCGCAACTGTTCCCGCACAGGGGACGGACGCTTGACTCCGATACTGTCAGACGGATCTGCCGGACCAGCCTCCGGATCGGCAGACTCCGAATGGTTTCGCCGCATACGTCTTGATCTAGAACGAAAGACCCAAGTTCAGACGATGGTCCAATCCCATCGGGTCACGTTCCAGATCGAGTCGAACTCAGGTTCGGCCGTATGCGGCGCCGGGCGCATTCAGAATAGAGAGGCCCGGTCAGCACGGGAGGCATCAAAGTTAGAGAGGAAGTTTATTCCAATATCTTCCTCGCCATCAGCCGATTTTCACCCACCCACAGTTTACTCAAAGGACCATTCCCATTACGGATTTCCTCTATCCATTCCGAAATCCAGCGGGTCCCCGCTTTTTCAGTATGTCCCCCCGGGCAGTATTGCGGGGCGGGACAAAAGCGATGGGGAAGGGTGTGCCGGCGCGAGGAGGGACATGGCATGCGGAGGTGTGTGACGTACGGATACCAGGTGATTTGACGTAACTCGGCAACCGAGTTGACTCCGGACTCTTCCGGCCCAAGGGTAGCGGCGGGGTTCGGAGAAAACATGCTGTAACAACGCTTCCCTAACACGAGGCGTCCAAGGGTCGTATTCCCAAGGGCTGCCGTAGGGGAGAGGGAACCATCATAACGGGAGCTGAAAAGCTCTCAGCGAAGTCGGCAAGGTGAGGCTGCGCACATAAGAGGTATGTGCGTAAGGAACTGAGCCAAGTTTGGCGGGGAGGTTCTATCCCTTCCAACCAGAGAGACTTTGTGCGGAGAAGGTCTGGTCGCAGGACTGCGACGAGAATCTGCGAAATGCGTTTGCGTTTCGCACGGGAAAGGTCTTTGCCCATGACGGTCGAGACGAAGGCGAATATAAATAGGGAGGAATATAAAGGGTTTTTTAAGTTATTCCTACAGCAGAGTAATCTCGCGCCCCTCGTCTGCCTCCTTGCCTTCGCCCTGCTTTCCGCCGTCTTGCCGGCCGAAGCGGTTTTCATCATCAACGGCAAAGTCTACAACACCTCATCCGATTCGCAGATCCGGTCCATCGGCAAGTCATCCGCGATCCTGGCGTCCGACACACCCGGCAACTTCTCACTGAGCTATCGCCGGACCGGATCGGTCGCCAGCCAGGACACGCAGTTCGCCGTCATCGGCGCCAAGGATTCCGCCGCGCGCAAGCTGGGCCAGATATACGGCGACACGATGTCGGTCATCGGCGTATTCCGAAACACTCCAACCGAGGGAGTGGATCTGAGCGTCAACGACACCTACATCATCGCCGGCGACACGCTCTACGACACCGTATTCGTCAGCCGGGACACCGGCACCACCAGCGACACGGTCAGCTACATCCTCTCGATCACCAACTATTCGAACGGATTTGACACGATCGGCCTCGTTGTCGACACCGCCTGGTCCAACCAGTCCACTGGCGAGACCAGCGGCACCGGGCGGTTCAGTTATCAGATTTTCAGCAAGACCGGCGCCCCGCTCACCGGGATTCTGACCTACGTCCAGCAGGAGACGGGTCTGATCGGTGTCGGCAGCAACGAGGCCGCCACGGCGGTCATCCGGGTATACACGACGGGCGCTGTCAACGCCGACACCGTCCGCCTGGCGATCCGGGCGATGGCCAACAACGGAACCGGCCGGTATCCGAACTCCCTCTCCGAGGTCGGGTCCTATCGGGGATTCAACGGCATCAAGTACGGCGGCAGCGGGAACGCCGCGGCGTATGTGGAAGTCACTGTCAGCGGTCCGCTGGTTCGGCTGGCCAAGACCGATACGGTATTTTCGCCGGTGGCTCTGTCCGGCGACGCGCGGGACACCCAGCGCTACGTCCCCGGATCCATGGTGGTCTTCACGCTCTGGTTCGACAATGACGGCACTGACGCGGCCGACACCCTGGCGATCGAGGACTGGCTCGACACGCGCTATGTCCGGTTCGACAGCGCCGGGTTGACGATCCTCAAGAACATCAGCGGCCAGGCCGCCGCCGCGGGCAAGTTTGTCGATTCGAATTACGGAAACATTTTTGCCGACAGCGCGATGCCGACGGGCGGCACCGGTTGCAAAGTCGCGTTGGAGTATGTGGCCGCCACCGGCGCCTGGACGACGCTGGACAAATCGACCTCGCTTGAGTCCGTGTCCCGCATCCGCTGGATCATCACGCGCAGCGGCGGCACGCTGGGGGCCACTAATGGCGATGATGCCGGCACGATAGACGCCGAGCCAATCCAGGCCGGCGCGTCGACCGACGCGGACATGGGGTACGTCCGATATTCGGTGGTGATCCGCTGATGGCCGCGCACAGCCTCCTGCGGATCATCGGCGCGCGGGGCGCGATGTCTGTCTGGACGAGGTGTCTCTTGGTGTTTGGTCTGTCGCTGGGCCTGATGACCGCGGTCATTCCGCCGGCGGCTATTGCCGCCGACACCGGCGCGACGACCCGGAACACGCCGGGCGGCACGGGCCTGGTTCTGACGGTGGCCGACGGCGTGGGCAACGTCTTCCCGCAGGCCGGCGGATTCTTCAACAAGCTCAACCGCACCGACACGGCATTCACGCTGCGCGGAGCGTCCACGGTCATTCGGAGCGTCGACACGATTTTCAGCGATACCATCGGACTTACGCTGGACGACGGCCAGACGGCGGGCGACACCGACCGCAAGGTAGTCCAGGGAGACACCGCGACGTTTATTCTCTCGGTGACGAATCTGGGCAACACGGTGGATTCGATCGGATTTGTCATCGACACCGTGACGGTCAACGGATACACGGGTCTGGACACGATGTCGAGCTGGTCCATCAGTTTCACCGACTCCAGCGGCCGGCAGATCGGCAACCGGATTTACACCCGCGGACTCGACACGGCCTTCATCAAACTCAGCCCGAACCGGATGGAGACCTTCGCCGTCAAAGTCAGCGACAGCGGATCGCCGGAGACATCCTGGATCAACTTCCGCGTCCAGTCCTACGTGTCATTCGGCAACTCGACCAAGTTCGCCGTCCGCGCGTACCGGGGCTTAAACGGGGACACCTTCGGCGGCGACGGGCATGATTCGATCACGTTATTTGTCGATCTGATCCCGATATCGAAACTGCTCGGATTCAAGGCCGACACGGTGTTTTCGCCGTTATCGCTTGGCGGGACAAACGGGAATTCCAAGACCGATACCCAGCATTATGTGCCGGGCGCGATTGTGGTCAACACGTTGTGGTTCGACAACGATGACAGTTCGGCCTTCGACACGATTGTGCTCGAGGACTGGATCGACACGCGGTATGTCCAGTTTGACAGCGCGGGCCTGCGTCGACTGATCGGCCAGAGCGGCCAGGTATCCGCGGCGGGACCGTTTGTGAGCGGCGGTTACGGAAACATCTTCATCGACAGCGGCATGCCGGCCATCACGGGCGCGAAGTTCAACGTCAAACTTGAGTACTACAAAGGTTCCGGTCTCCAGGCGCTGACGCCGACAGTCGCGCTCGCGGATGTCGGCCGCATCCGCTGGACCATCTCGAATCTCTCGCCGACCGATACGACATCCGTGCGCGGCCACAACTCAAGCGGCGCCGGCGAAAGCCCGACCGACGCGCCGGTGGCGTTCGGCGCCTCGACCGACATCGACATGGGGTATGTCCGGTATGCGGTCGTGATCCGGACCGACACAGCTCCGGCGGGTCCCGGCCGGCCGGATTCGGGCGCGGTCATTTCCGCCGTTCCGAGCCTTGCTGGATTCAGCGATTCGGCGTTTGTGGCGCCGGTATCGCTGGTTCCGAGGACGAACATCGTGAAGGCCTTCACGGCCGAGTTTCTACCCAAGCCGGTGTTGACTCCGGAGACGACGACGGCGCAGAAAGTGCAGCGCGACGGCGGCGACACGTTCTTCTTTACGCACAAAGTCAACAACGGCGGCAACGGCCCGGACAGCATCGCGCTGACGGGGACAACCGCGCTGACGAGCAGCGGGGCGTATGTGACGATTTTCAAGGACATCGGCGTGGTGGGATCGTATGACGGGTTCGAGCCGAAGGCCGAGACGATCGGTCTGAATGCGGGCGACACCATGGATCTGCTCGTGGCCGTTTTCATGCCGGGCAGTTTCTCGGGTGTTGACACAGCTTTCATCCGCGCCGTTTCCGTTCCGCGGCCCGTGTTCTACGACACGGCGAATGACTTCCTGACCGTTGTCGCGACGTCCCAGGCTTTCCCGGACACGGGCCAGCCGTCGGCGATTGTGGGGGCCGGATCGGACTCGCTGTCGTTCACCATCCTCACCGGCGTCCCGCCGACGGAGGACACGGTGACCATCACGCTGACGAACACGGCCGTCGTGGTGAAGGATTCGACGACGATCACGTTTGACACGGCCGGAAACATCAAGGTCAACGACAGCACGGTTTCCGTGAAATATGACTCAACCACCGGCCAGCTGATTATTTCGTTCCTGGGTCTGCCGTCGTCCGACACCTACATCTCGACCACGTCGGTTCAGGATGCCGAGTCGGGCGTCGTGAAGGTGACGACCGACACCGGCACCTTCGTGGTCGACACGGTGCCGCCGTTCTTCACCGACACCCGCGTGTCCGCGATCTTCATCGCCGATACGACATTGACCGGCGCGGAGACCGCCGTCAGCCTCAAGCTGCGTGATACGGCGCTGGGCGACGCCAACACCGGCATCGAAACCTTTGTGATATCGGTTCTGGACACAGCCGGAAAACTGCTGCGGACCGACACGCTGGTCGGGACGACTCTGAACTACCAGTTACCGATCGACACCGCGGGCGCGTATCAGATTCTGCTGACGGTCTACGACGACGCCGGCAACAAAGTGACTCTGCCCGACACGTTCGTGCTGCAGATCCCGGTCCACCGCACAATCGACGTGGTGGCGCAGGACAAAGAGGGCAACACCCAGGGCGACGACATCGCGAAGGGTTTGACGGCTCAGGCGAAGGTCACGGTTCTCGATCCGACCGCGAACGCGAATCCGGCGACCAAGCAGAGCATTGCGGTGACGATCACCTCCGACCTGGACGTGGCCGGCTTTAGGCTTGAGCTGTTCGAGACCGGCAACAACACGGGGCAGTTTGAGGGCACGTTCAAGTTCACCAACGGCGCGTCGAACGAAAGCGCTCTGAAGATCAAAGTCCGGGATGGCAGTCCGGTCAGGGCGACCTACGATGCCGACGGATCGTCCGGATCGGTTGCGGCCATTCTGGATCAGATTCTCTGGCAGGGAGTGTTCGTGAAGGATGTGGAACGGGTGCGGACGTGGCCCAACCCATTCAACCCGGCGGAGGGCGGCGAGATTCTCATGCAGAATTTGCCGTCAGACGTGGGCATGGTGATCGAGATCTACAATCTGAACGCGGAGAAAATCAAGACCCTGCGGGTGAACGACGGAATTAACTTCTCGGCCACCCAGAACCTGGGCCACTGGGACGGCCGGAACCTCCGCGGGGAGATGGTATCGAGCGGCACGTACATCTATCTCGTCCGGACGAGTTTTGGTGTGACGAAGACCGGCAGATTCACGTTGGTGAAATAAGTCATGGGGAATCGATCCATAGATATGGAGGGTTCAAGTTCAAGGAGACACCCGGCTTTGATGAAGCCCCGTTCGATGGACGGGGATTCGATAGATTTCGCGAGAAGAAAAGCGGCCTTTGCCGCAACAAAAAGAGGTGGTGTTGAAATGACCAACAGCAACAAGTGGATGGGGGTTTATTGGCTGCTTGTGCTGATCTTATGCATTTGCGCGTCCGCGCCGGCGATGGGGGCATCGTCCGGCACTACGGGCGCGGCGTTTTTGAAGGTGGCCGTCGGGCCAAGGGCGGCGGCGATGGGGGAGGCCTACACGGCGGTGGCCGAGGAGGCTTATGCTCTCCATTATAATCCGGCGTCTGTGGGTCGAGCGGACCGGTGGGAACTGTCGGCGATGCATCAGGCGCAGTTCGGGAACATCCGCTTTGACTATTTTGGCCTCAGCGCCCCTGTCATCCGGAACCGGTCGGGCTGGGGCCTGTCCTTTGTCCGGATGGCCGTGGATGATTACGCCCGTACCGAGGATGACGACGGCGTGAAATTCACGAACGCGGACATGGCGTTCACGGCGACCTATGCGCACCGGATCGTTGAGCCGCTGACGATCGGCATCAGCGGCAAGATCATCACGCAGTCGCTGGCTCAGTATAACGCGAACGGCTGGGCGGTTGATTTTGGCGCGCATCTCAAGGTTAACCCGCGCTTGTCGCTGGGCGTTTCCATGTTGAACATCGGCCCCAAGATCACCTTCATCTCGATCGGCGACCCCCTGCCGACCACGGTGAGAGTCGGTGGCGCGTTCAAGCTGCTGCCGCGTGGCAATCTTCTCGCGACCATCGATTACTGGCTGCCGAAAGACGACGCGGACGGGTTTGGCATCGGGATGGAGTACCGACCGAACCGGTTTATCGCGCTTCGGAGCGGCTATCAGCTGGGCACCGATTTCAAGGGCTTTGACGCGTCGACTTACGGCGTCACCTTTGATTTCGAAAATTTCGGTATTGAATACACCTTTGTTCCCCGTGAAAAACTCGGTGACGTCCACAAAGCGGGACTGAACGTGTCGTTTGGCGGGAAGAATCCGAAGGTGATCGCGGCCAAGCCCCGCCGGACCCTGCGGAGAAAAGAGAAGGAGCCGCCGCCGCAGACCCGCCGCGCCGCCCGCGCGGCGCCTGTGCCTGATCGCGTCTCCGGTACGCGACCGGAACAGGTTCAGACCGCGGCCCCTACCGGGGCGGCGGCCTCTCCATATTATGGTCAGCCGCCGCGAGTATTTGAGCAGGAAGCGCCGGCTTCTCCCACGACTTATAACCGGGACATCGACGGACAGATGTCGCTTCGCCAGAGACCATCGGCCGGCGCCGCTCCATCGGCGGCTCCGGCTGACGGCGGGCTGGAAGTTCCAGATCCGATGAAGACCCGGGCGCCGGCGTCAAGGCCGTCAGTGGCATCGGGTGTTGAGTTGCCGATTCTGGAGGTGGTTGAGCCTGAGCCTGCGGTTGTCGCGGATCGTCCGGCGGCGGCGCCGGAGCGTCAGCCCGTGCCGGCGGTCAGGGAGACGGTCAGCGTTCCACGGGAAGTATTGCCGGCGCCGTTGCCGGAGCCTGAGTCGGCGGCATCGAGGGAATTCATCACGCAGGAAAAGTTGACGCTGGCGTCGGCTCTGATGAAGGACGGTCGGTTTGAGGAAGCGGTGCAGATTATTCGCCGGGGCCTGGTGGACGATCCGAGCAACGTGCCGCTTTTATATCTCTTATCGGAGGGACTCTATCGAATGGGCCAGTATGACCAGGCGATGGAAGTTGTCAATCGGGCGTTATCGGTCATCCATGGATCGAGGTGACCGTGGCCCCAAAGGATCACCGGGCCTCATGGATGGGTGAAATCGATCCACACATGGAGCAAAAAGTACCAAGGAGGAGGTGAGTCAGAGGAACGATTAATTAGCAGGTAGGGAGGGACCGAACGAAATAGCGGTAATTGTCCTGATGACAGTTGCCGCGACTGCCGCCGAACCCGTCAATGGCCGGGACTGGCATTTGCCGGAGCCGATTGTTGACAGGAGGCGAGGCCGCTGGAGAACAGAAGGGTATCTCAAGGCGCGGGGGGGAGGTCTTTCAGGTAGAGTGAGAAATTTTATTGACAAAAGCTATTTTGACGTATAGAATCTGGGAACGGGAGACGCTATTTACTTATTTTCAACAAATTGGCGTGAATCCCGAAAAAAGGGTTCAAAAACTGGCGGCCCGAAGAGTCCGCCGGATGGAGGAATGAGAGGAAAGCAGAACAGATAAACCGGCGTTTGCCGGGCCCGGCGGAAAAATCGGGACCGGCACTTACCGGAGAGCGTGACCTAAGGCGTGTGCTGAATTCACCGTTGGCAGGTTCAAGGGCACAGTTCCTGGCCGGCCCGCCTGCTCCTGTCGCCGACGAGGCGAGGACGTGTGGTTGGCTCTACGCCAAAGGTTGAACGCGGGGCGTCTCCTTCAGAACCGGCACTTGCCGGAAAAGGGTGGATGGTCCAATCCCATCCGGACGCCTTAAGTTTCCTGACTTCGCATTTGCAGCACCCTATTTCCCGTGGACGCACTTGTAGAGGATCTGTTGTTCGTCATCCATATTCATGTCGGCGGTCGGGTTGACTGACCCACCCAAGAACGGGTTGAACTGACCCACCC
>CAZHRJ010000010.1:0-39531 GCA_964534765.1 uncultured bacterium | reverse complement strand
ACAACTTCAAGGCGTCCTCGACCAATCCCGACAGCATCGTCTATAACCGGTCCAACGAGGTCCAAACACTGACGAGGAACTGGTGGGGAACAACGGACGAGTCGATGATCAACTCCAAAATTTTCGACACCGCTTCCACCAACAAAATCACATTCATGCCCTACCGATTCGCCCAGGTCGACACCGCCCCCGGCGCCGACACCACCGCTCCCGCGAAGGTCGCTCTCACGCTTGACACGGGCGTCGCCAACCAGATCAAACTCTCATGGTCCATCCCCGCAACGAACGAGGAAACCAACGGCGGCTCGGTCGGATTCAACGGCCTCAACATCTTCCGCATGGTCAACACGCCCGACACCACCAACTGGCATAACAGCGCCTTGCTCGTCAAACAGACAACCTCAACCGAAACATTCTGGATCGACACAAACGTGTCGGGCGGCAACACCTACCGATACCGCGTGACGTCCAAAGATTCAGCGGTCCAATTCAACGAGTCGTTCTTCACCGACACCAAATCAACCGCGCCGGCCGATCCGAACCCGCCGGGTTTGATTCAGCTTTTTGACAACCCGTCCGACACCCAGCCCTCGCCGGACGTGACTCCGGGCGACACGATGCTGATCCGGGTGATCGACACCGGAGCCAACACCAGCGGCGCCGTGCTCGAAACCGTCACGATTCGGATCAAAAACACCGTCACCAACGAGCAGGAGACGGCGGTCCTGTCGGAAAAAGATACCGACGACGCGATTTTTGAATTGAATTTCCGATTCAGCGCCAATCCCGCGGACAACGCCAGCGGCAGCGGCCGGCTGTACGTTCTGGCGGGCGACAGTGTCCAGTTCGACTACACGGATCCAGCCGACGCGACTGACACCAAAACAGTGACCAAACTCGCGGGCGCCGTGCTCGACGGCGGCGTCCGGTCATCGGACACCGAAATCCGGCAGGGTGACACCGCCGTCATTTACGCCGGGTCCATGAGCAATCCCTCGCCCATCGACAACGCCGGCGCCACCGACACCGTTACCGGCGCCACGTACACGTTCATCGGCATTCCGGACACGTACGTCGTTTTGTTCGGCGCCCGGCTCTGGATCGACAGCGGAGTGCTCGGCAAACTCGAGCCCGCGGTGGATTCCCTGAAAGGCACCGCGACGATCATCGGCGGCGCGTGCACGTTTTCCATGTCAAGCGTTGTCGCTCCGGAGTTTATTCTCGATCCGGGCGACACGGTGAATCTGCTGGTGACGATTCAGATCATCGACACCGTCCCGGTGGGCGAGACGCTGGACGTGAAACTGGCCAAAGGCGCCGTCGTCCACGCGCTGGGTGGTCTGTACCCCGATTCCGAAGTGAATTCTCCCGGCGAGCTGGCCGTCAGATCCAATGGCCCGAAAATCCTGGTATCGACGCTGATGTCCACGACCTCCGCGCCTGTCACCTACAGCGGCCCCGCCGGGGACACCGTCCCGGGCGCGACGCTGACGATCGAGCTTCGATACGACAACGACGGCGGCGAGACCGCCGTCAATTATGTCTTAAGCGCCCATATTCCAGCGAACACGCAGCTCGGGACGGGCATTGACTCGCCGTCCGCCGCGGCCCTGATGTCCCCGCATACGGGCGCCGTGGCCGCAGTGACGATCACGGACGATTCCGGAGTGGTCGTCGCCGACACGCATCCGGCCGCATCGCGGCTTAAGTGGACGTTCACGACGGGTGTAGCGCCGAACAACGGCGACGGCGTCGGAAGCGTCGACGCGTCGGCCGCGGACGTCGACGCCGGGATCGTAAAATATAAGGTCTACATCAAATGAGAAAGTGTCGATTCGGCAATTGCCGATCTGCCGGCCGAAGTCCGGCGGGATCGATCGATGGTTGTTGCGAAACAACCCAATTCAGCATGTAGGAGGAGAAGGGACATGAACAAGTCAGCAGCGTTAATTTTGGCGATGGTCGTGTTGATCGGGTTTACTCTGCCCGCCGGCGCCGCGTACCAATTCGGTTCGGCGGCCAACGACACCATCATCGTCGGTGGAAACGGCGGCGGCCAGGACACCGCCGATTTGGCCGGTGACGTGGTGGCCAGTTACACCAGCACGGCCGGCAATGACACAATTTTCAAAACCAACTCCGGGACAAATCCGACCGCGCAGGTCCGCCCGGTATTCGGCGACACCGCGGCCGTGGTTGGGGCTTCGTCCCAGAGCATGGCGCCGAGCGACACAAGGACCTTTACGGTCAGGATCGTCAACTGGGCGAACCAAACGGATGTGATCAAGATCGAATCTGACACGGAGGATGTGAGCGGCCTTTCGGAGGATTCGATAACGATCCGGGTCAACGGGGCGCTGATTTACCAGAACGGTAACGATAGTTTTCCCCAGTTTGCCCTGCCGGCTCTGCCTCCGGGCGCCGACACGACCGTCACGGTTGAGGTCGTTTCATCGGCCACGGCGTTGGGTCAGGCGGTGGTCAATCTCCTGACGATTCCGAATTCCGGCATCGGCGGCGACACCGGCGGATATCTGGGCAACAACGGCGAGACCTATGCCGGTGACGGAGACGCCAAAGTGACGTTGACCGTCAACATCAACTCGATCAACGTCCAGATCAAAGTCGAGCAGGAAGTGACGTCAGCCCCGACCAGTTACAACGGCCCGATGGGCGACACCGTTCCCGGCGCGACGCTGACCTATGTCATCCGATACGACAACGACGGCAACGACACGGCGGTCGGGTTCACCCTGAACACCAAGCTGCCCGCGAACACAACGCTGGGTACCGGGTTGGACTCGCCAACCGCTTCGGCTCTGCTTTCGCCCCACACCGGCGCGACCGTTACGGTCACCATCATGAACGATACGGGAACCGTGGTGACGGTGACAGATCCGTCGGCCAGCCGTCTTCGGTGGACATACAATATTGGCGTAGCTCCCAACAACGGCGATTCGGGCAGTTCGGTGGATGCCACCACGTCGGATGTTGACGCGGGATTTGTCAAATTTAAGGTCTACATCAAGTAGCGGGCAGACGGAGTAGAGTATCGAAGAATAGGACGGATCACGTGACGCAAGCAGGAAGGAGTTCCGCATGAGCGGACGTATAGGACGGAAGGCAAAGCCAAATAAGGGTCAGTCAACAGTCGAAGGCCGTGGGGTTAAGCCACTTGCGCCCAAAGACCGGACTTTGACGATCCAAGTGTCCCTTCTCCTCCTCTCCATATTATGTGTGGCGAGTCCGGGACTGGTCTCTCCCGTCCATGCGGCTGGAACGAGTGCGGGATCCGCGATCCTGTTTGGCGGCAACGGCGGAGGGTCGGACACGGCCGATCTTCCGGGCGACATCGTTGCCAGCATGACGTCGGTCCAGGGTGATGACACACGGGTTGTCACTTCACCCGGTATCCTATCCGACACGGTGTCGGCGATTTTCGGCGACACGGTGAGACAGCTTTCATCGGGATTCGCGGGCGCCTTCCCGGGCGAGACGGCGTGGATCGATTTGCACGTCGCCAACAAGGGCAACACCACGGACACGATCCTTTTTGATTCCAGCGCCCCGTCATTTGACCTGTCCGGTTCGGCCGGGAATCTTGTGGCCGTATCGTTTTGGAACAGTTCCGGCACCGCGCCCATTCCGAACGTGGTCCTTCCGGCCGAAGGCGCCGCGGCGTTCAAAGTCGCCGTATTTTTGGATCCCTCCGCTCCTCAAGGAGACACGCTGCGATTGACGTTGACCCTGAAAGCCCGAGCCGGCGCCGGCGGCGATCCGGGCGGGTATCTGGGCAACAACGCCGACTCATACGCAGGCGACGGTGACGGATATGTTTCGCTGGCCGCCGTATCGTCGAGGGCCTCCGAAAGCTCCGCGACCCGGGTGGCGTTCCTGTCCGAATCGCATCTTCTGGCGGACGACACATCCTCGCAGATCAGCATCACCGTCATCGTCCGAAACGAAACCGGAATCGTCGTCCCCAACGCCCAGGTCAATTTCAGCGTCACCCATCCCGCGTCGGGCAACGACCTCGGTCTCAGCGTCACCAGCGGCCAGACCGACGGCAGCGGCCGCGTCACGTCGGTCGCGAGTCTCTCGGGCGCGTCGGCCAGCAGTTTTTACCGGATCAAAGCCGAAGTCCCCGCCACCGGCGCGCGGCAGAATTTTTATGCCTACAGTAGCCGCCTGAACATTCCCGGCAAGGACACGACCGCCGCGAATCTAGGCAAAGGATGGCGCATGTGGTCGCCCAACCGGACTCCGTCTCCCAGCAGCGTGTCGGGCGTATTTCATGACGATCTAGGATCGAACGTCTCGGTCTACGAGTGGCAGGCTTCCAGCGCCGACAACTCGTCTCTCAACAACAAAAAATATTTCGCCCCGCCCTCCGTCCAGCGCGGCCGCGCGTACTGGGTCAAGGACATCGAAGGTGGTGTTCTGGACGTCGACGGCCCAACGCCCGACACGTCGGTCACCGTGGCGGTGACGTTGACCAAAGGCTGGAACATGGTCGGATCCGGCCAGTTTTTCTTTGTCGACTGGGCCACCGGCGTGAGATTCCGGCCGCCGGGTGACACCGAGACTTTGTTGACGCCTCAGGGCGCGAAGGATTCGGGTTTGATCAAAAACGCGATTTACTGGTGGGACGAGTCGATCTCCAATTATCATTTCGGCCCCGACACCGCCGTGTTCCCGAGTGTCCAGATGAAACCGATGGCCGGATTCTGGCTGTACGCTGAGACGGACAACGTCGAGTTTCAAGTTCTTCCCAAGGCGGCAATCCCGGTCGATTCGGCGGCGATTCTCAATCAGGCCCCCTCCTACAACGGCGGCGCCCGCGCGGGGATGTTGTCGGGTTACTACCAAAGCCACGCCCTGACCGGCAGCGTCCAGTCCTGGGCGATTCAGATCACGGCGCAGTCAAACGGGGTATCGGACCTGCAGAATTATGTCGGTGTGTTGCCAACCGCGGCCGCCGCGTCGCAGTCGAGTCTATATGAGCCGCCGGCGGTATCGAGCGGATTTCTGACCCTGGGTGTCCGGGACCCGGACGTCTCCGCCGGCATTTCGGCTTTACAGGCCGCGGCCTATGCGCCGCCGATAACGACGGCCAAGGCGTGGAAGGTTGAAGTCTACAGTGATCTGGCCGCGCCGGTGACGGTGGCATGGGACAACGTGGCCAATCTCCCGGACAATTTCGTCGCCTACCTGGCGACTCCGTCCGGCGCCATTGATCTTCGTAAATCCCCATCGGTCATTCTCCCGGCGGAAAGTTTTGTCAATCACTCATCCGTTTTGACTCTCGCCGTCGGGTTCTCGGAATTTGTCAGCGGGCTTCTGGCGGCCCCGTTATCGAAGGAGCACTCATTTGTCTATCCGAATCCCGGCCCGGACGCGTCGACGGGACTCATCTATTTCAAACACAATGTTATCTCCGGAACTGTCAAACTCAGAATTTTCGACATGGGCGGCCGCATGGTCAAGGAACTCAGCGGATCGGCGTCGCCCATTCCATGGGACACCACGAACCGTTCCGGCCAGAAGGTCGGATCGGGCGTTTACCTATATCAGTTGGAATCCGACGGCAGCAAGCTGACCGACAAGCTTGCGGTTGTGCGTTGACAGGGATGTCATCGTGCCCGTCGAAGGGTGCGTTGAGTCCCGACGGTGGGAAAAAAAGTTAAAAAAACAGTTGCAAAGAGGAAAGGGTGTGGTTACAATTACTCGGATAATGCGATACGTGCCTTTGGGATTGAAGGATAGGAGTACTTATCAGGTGGGATCAGGCGGCAGGGGTTTTCTTACAGTTGCCATTTGTCTCTCTCTGGCGGCGGCTTCTTACGCCGGCGCGCCCGGTATCGACGCCTTCACCAGGCACGGCGCGGGCGTTCGGGCGGTCGGTATGGGCAAGGCCGCGACCAGCATTCCCATGGGCGCCGGCAGTTTCTACTGGAACCCCGCGGGAATGGGACTCATCGAAGGCACGGAAGTCACCTCCCTTTTCAGCCAGCCCTACACCGAAGTTGACGATCTGCAGTACCACACCGTCGGTTTTGCTCACAGAAATCCCAACCGTCATGTCGGATATGGTCTATCAGGTGTATTCTTCGACGCCGGTAAATTGCGCGGCGCTGACGCCGCCGGCAATCTGACCGGACAGACATTTGGCAGCCGGGACGGCGCCCTTTATTTTTCGGTCGGCTCCGGATTTGGCGGCGACGACGGCCGGAAACGCGCCGCCGTCGGCGCGAACTTCAAGGGGGTCCGTGGCGAGATTGCCGAGTATTCCTCGACGGGATTTGGCGCGGACATCGGGTTCATGTTCCTGCCGGCCGAGTGGGCCAGAATGGGCGTCATGGTTGAAAACCTGATCGCGCCGACATTCCATTTCAAGTCCGTAGACGAGAAATTCCCGCTCCGCATCCGCGGCGGCGTCAGCCTCGATCCATTCACCTGGATGACCCTCGCGGCCGACGTCGAAAACGAGGAGGGTGACATGAGCTGGCGGTTCGGCACGGAGTTGCGGCTCTTTTCCAAGGTACTGGGCATCCGCGGCGGTTACGCGACCGACACCAATGAATTCCTCGCCGGGCTTGGGTTCAACATCAAATTCCTCGCTCTCGATTACGCTTACAGCACTCATGACGATCTGGGCCAGACGCATCGTGTCGGCCTGACGATTCGGATCAAATAAGGGAGGCCGGGACAATGAAATCGTACTGCCTATCTCAGTTGGGTCGTTCCAAAGTTGCGGCATTCAGACCGCTGATGGCCGCGTTGCGCGTCACCGTCGCCTCCTGCATGGCGCTTCTTGCCTCTCAACCGGTCGTCTACGCTCAAATGTCCGACGAGGAACTCCGCCGCGAGCGCATGGAGACCATCGAGGCTCTCCAGTCCACCGAAAATATTTCCGGCGGGTCATCCAAGTTGTTCGGCGAACTCGGCCGGCGCACCGGCTGGATTTTCAATTATGGCGCCGCTTCCAGCATCTCCTGGACCGGCGGCGACAACGGGTCGGATCGAAGTTATGCCGTGTCGGACGCGTCGGAGCACGCCATGGATTACGAGGTCAAACCGTTCATCAACGTCACGACCAAGGACCGCAAATCCAAGTTCTATTTCCGCGCTACGACCAAATACACGTCGACCGCCAAAAACGGCCGGCCCGGCAGCCCCGGCGCGGGCACTCGCGGGAACAACTACATCGAGCCGACGGTGGATATGGTGTACTGGGAAAAGGAGTTCGCGCCCAAGGCGGGCAGCGCCGCGAAGAGAAAAATGACCATTGGCCGGCAGTTTGCCCAGGTCGGCCGGGGGATTGCTTTCGCGCTGACGGCCGACGGCCTCCTCTATGACGTCACCGGTCTTGGCAAGAAGAAAAAAGGCGAGTACAAGTGGTTTCTCCTTCAGCAAAATCATGGCGACGACAATATTGACGCCTCCTCCGCGGGGTCGGGCCGGACCAAACGATTCTTTTACGGGATTCGCGGCAAGTACGCGGTATTGCCCAAGTGGAAGGCGAGTTTATATACGGTCTATGTGCAGGACCACAACGAGGAGCAAAGTCCAACGAGCGCGTTCCAGAAGCACATGTTTGAGCCCCAGTACTACGGGCACGTGGGTGAGGGGCGTATTACCAAGGATTTGCAGTACTGGTATGAGGCCATTCATGAGCGGGGCAGGACCTACAGCACGGGAACGGCGGCCCGGCCGAGCATCAAGGTCAACATCAGGGCCAGCATGCTGACGACGGGGTTGAAATATTATTTTTCCGGCGATTTGAAGCCGACCGTGTTTGCCGAGTTTGCCCAGGCCAGCGGCGACCCGGACGCCACATCGTCGAATTCGACCAGCGGCGGTTCCGCTCCCGGTACCAATGATTCCCGGTTTAATCCGTTCGGAGGCCTTTCCATGGGTCTTGCCCTGTCGCCGACGTTGACCAACATGAAAATTTACAAAATCGGCGGCAGCATCAAACCTTTTGCGCGGTCGGTGAGCCGGTCGCTCCAGGATATTTCGATTCAGCCCGAGTATTACGTCTATCGGCGCCGTCTGGGCGGCGGCGGCGCGGCCGGTAACGACGCCCAGATCCAGGCCACCTCGACCAACCGGATCGGAGACGAGATTGACCTCAGTATTTCTTGGAGGCAGATGAGCGATCTGGTGCATCAGCTCAAGTGGGGTCATTTCAGCCCGGGCAGCGCCTATTCGTCGCAGTCCTCGGAGACGTACTGGAAGTATAAAATCGCGATTGACTTATAAGGATGGCATTTAAACGCTAAGTTTTTCAGGTGGGTGGATGGCGGTAGATCAGGAGGATTTTTAACGGCAAAACAATATGAATCAGCTTAGGGGTTGGGCCGGGTCCATCAGATGGTTGGTTGGCGTGGCGGTGTTGGGTGTGTTCCTGTTCGACACCACCGGCGCGTTGGCCCTGGCGGAAAGTAAAAATGAATATTATCGCTTGCTGTTGCGTAAGAAAGAGGCGACGATTGAGGATGTTGTCCGGGCCTGTGCGCGGTACAAGGGGTACGAGGCGAGTTCCGACATCAAGGCGGAGCTGACGTATCTGTATCAGCGGGGCATCAAGTTCCGGCCGGACATCGAGCAGATGAAGGACAGGCCTCTGACGAAGGGCAACGCGGTGCATATCCTGCTGTCGGCGATGGGGTATCAAGGCGGGTTCATGTTTCGATTGTTCCCCAACAGCCAGCGGTTTGCGCTCCGGGAGGCGGTTTTCATGAAGATGTTGCCGGACAACAGCACGGTGGACGATCCCATGAGCGGCGGCGATTTGTTGACGTTGCTGGCAAAAGTTCTGGAGGAAACGGAGAGGCAAAAAACGGGTGGTTCGGGCGAATCTGAGGGTTCAAAATAAAGTCCTGTAGTTTGGATCAATAGGGCGTCTTTCGCAGGCCTGCGGGCAACAGGCAAGAAAGCGGGGCGCCGAAAATGAAAAGACTGAGACTGAGGTGGAACGTCATTATGAATAGAATGGATCATACAGGGTTCGGACAGTTCCGTTGCGATCGTGCATGGGGGTTCATCTCATGTCTGCTGGCTGTTGCCTGTTGCCTGTTGCCTGTTGCCTCTCGGACATCGGACGCCGCGGAGATCATGAAAGGTGTGTTGTCGGACATCAGCGGCGCCGTGGAGATTCAGAAGCGCGGCACGCCCGATTTTGTTCCGGCCGCAAACGGGATGACCGTCACGCCGGGCGATCAGATATCCACCGGGATCGACGGCAAAGTCAGTGTCAGATACGAAAACAGCCAGACGGTCATTGAGCCGCTCAGCCAGTTTATCGTCGGCCGGACGATTGAAGGCGACAAGGAGTATTACACCGAAATGTTCTTGGCGGTGGGAAAAATTACATCGAAAGTCGACAAGGAGAGCGGGAAAAAGAACCGCTTTACCGTCACCACTCCGACGGCCGTCGCGGGTGTACGCGGAACTGTCCAGACCGTTGAGCACACGCCGGCTCTTGGAACCAAAGTCGAGGTCAGGGACGGAGAGGGATATACCGCTCCGGCTCCGCCGCCCAGCCAGATGATGCCCGGCGTCGCGTCGATGATGGGGCTGGTGCCCGCTGAAGAGGAAAAGCCGAAGGTGGACGTGAAGAAGGTCGAGGCGGCGAAGAAGGAGGAAGAGGTCAAGAAGAAGGAAGAGAAGAAAGAGGAAGCCAAGAAGGTCGAAAAAGTTGAGAAGGCGGCGGACGCCGCGAGCAAAGTAATTGCCGACGCGATGAAGACCGCCGGTATTGCTTCCGGCGCCGCGGCCAAGCCCGCAGCCGGCGCTCCCGGCGCTCCCGTGGCTGCCGCGGCGTCGATGTCGCGAGGTGAAGCCACGAGAGTTGCTGTCGAGGCCGCCAAAGCGGTGGCCAAAGAAGCCGGCCTGACCGGCGCAGCCGCCGCGAAGGTTGAGCAGGCGGTGCGTGCGGCTGTGGCGGCTGGCGCGGGCGGAGCGGGTGCGGCTGGCGCTGTTAATGCTTCCAAAGTGATGGCCGCGGTTGCATCGGCAGCCACGCAGGAGGCCGCCAAATCGGCCGGCTTGAAGGGTGACGCTGCGGCGGCGGTAGTGGCTGGCGCTGCTGCCGGTGCTGCGGTATCAGCGGGCGGCGACGCCAAAGCGGCTGGGGATGCGGCAAAAATTGCAGCTACAGAGATGGTGGGCGCCGCGGGCGCCAACAAGATCGCGGCCTCGGCGTCAGCCGAGGTTATGGCATCCGCCACTCTGGCGGCCGGCGGAGACGCCAAGGCTGCCGGAGAGGCGGCTAAAGCCGCCGCGGTGGGGCTTGTCACCGCGGAGCAGGCGTCAGCGGTTGCCGCGGGCGCTTCAGCCGCGGCTGCAGCGCAAGAGGTTCTTGCGGCCGGCGGAGACGCCAAGGCTGCGGGTGAGGCCGCCAAGGCGGCTGCGTCCGCGGCGACGGGCGGGGATCTGGCCATGGCTGCGTCGGTTGGCGCGGCCGCGGCGGCCGGCGCGGTGGTTGAGCAGGCGGTTTCGCAGGGAGTATCAGCCGCGGACGCATCGGTCATGGCCCAAGCGGCGGCTGGCGCGGCCGCCGGTGGGATTTCCGGCGGTGGCGAAATTGCCGCCGCGGCGGCATCAGCCGCCCAGCAGGCCGTATCCGAGGGAGTATCAGCGGCCGCGATTGCCGACGTTGTGATGGCTCAGGTCACTCAGGAGGCCGTCCAGCAGGGATCTCTTTCAGCCAGTGAGGCGGCGTTTTCCGCCGCCCCGCCTCTTGTCGATCTGGCCCCGCCGCCATCTGCGGTCGAGGCCGCGCCCGCTCCGGGAGAAGCGCCCGCGGGTATTCCGGCTCCGGGAGTGGAAGCGCCGGCGGCCGAGCCTGTGAGTGCGGCGGCCGCAGCTGCGGAGTTCAGCGCATTTCTCACCGCCAGCATGGACGCTCTCGTCCAGACCTTCGACGCTCCCTTGGCGCCGCCGGTCGAAGCCGCGGCGCCGGGAGAAGCTCCAGCCCCGGGCGTTGCTCCAGTGGAGGTCGTGGCGGCGCCGGTTGTGGCGCCCACGGAATTTACGTTGACTGACCAGTCCACATTTGAGTTTGTTCAGCTTGTGGGCGCCGGTGAGGAAGTAGCCGTCGTATCGGGAGCGGAGATTGTTTCCTATCAAGAGATTCAGGTTCAGCAGGCGATTGTGGATGTGACATCTTCGGGAACGTCGGACGCCGAGGCAGCGCAGGTTCTCACGTCGACAACCGTCGCCGACGCCCCGGTGACGGCCAACACCGTCGTCGAGCAGTCCGGAACGACGACGACAACGACCACCACCACCACAACAACCGAAACGCCTGCAACGGTTACCCCACCCGCCGACGTTCCGCCTGCACCGCCGTTCTGACCGGGGGAGTAAGCCCTCGGTTTACCAGGGGCCTGTGCGAAGAATGAAAATACTCAACGCAGAGGACGCAGAGATTGTACGCAGAGGGCCGCAGAGAATTCTTTAGGGGTTTGGATGACCCTAAAACCTTACAGAGGTTTTTCTCTGCGTCCTCCGCGATCATCCTCTGCGACCTCTGCGTTAAGTCTTTTTTTTCCGCGTTCCCACCCACCACCGGACGTCCGTCTGACATCTTCAATCATCCCATCGATCATGATATATAAGCTGAATGGACAGCCGGAATCTGCTTTCAGCTGGACGTGTCTGTCATTCTCTGTTGATCGGTCTAGCGGTGCTGGCCGGGTCGACGGCCGGTTATGCCAACCCCATGGATGGGGTTTACCTGGAAAATCCGCTGATGCTCGACCCGGGTATGTGGGACATGCGGATGGGCGTGGACTTCGGATCGGGCGCGGAGCCGATCGAGGGGCCGTTTCTATCAGCGAGTTCCAAGAATCCGATCGAAGTGGATTATGTCAAGATCCCAGTCGAAGTTCGATATGGACTGTCCCCAAGGTCCGAAATCGGCTGGTTGGCCGCGGTGGAACTGGACAAGGGGCAGAAGATCACGACCGGGAATGTGACCGGGACATTTTTGGACGCCGGCGGTTTGCAGAATATGCGGCTGTCGGGAAAATGGAAATTCCGCCGCCGCATCGCCTGGGCCGTGGACCTCTCTTTTGCCGGCAACAACACGCTCATGGGCGGCAGCGACGGGCTGGAGCTGGGAGTCCGTTGGATCTCCGCCGCTCGGCTGGGCGGCGGAGATATCCTGTTCAACGCCGGCCTCATCGCCAAATCCGGCGGGGCCGATCTGAACGACAACGGGGTAAGTTCCGGCGCGGAGAACTACAAAAATCAAATTCTTTTCGGCATCGGATATGTTCATCCCTGGACCAGCCGGCTGAACTGGAGTGTTGAGCTATCAGGCGCGACGTCCCCCTTTGCGGCCGGATCGGGGTTTTCCTCAAACGACATGTTGAGTATGGTCATCGGCTCGCGATTCGCGGTGACCGACCGGTTTCATCTGTTGACGGGTCTGGGTCTTGGAATTTTTTCCGGCAGTCCGGCCTTTCAGTTTCGGCTTGGCATGAACTCGATGTTGGGCGGCCGCCCGGCGATCGGGTCCGTTGGGCCGAGAGTGTCCGGCGGGGATTCGGCCGACGAATCCGATTTCTGGTCGCCGACCAAGGAGGACCAGGAGCGGCTGGTTCGGACGATCCAGGAGGCGTCACCGTCGGCCCGGCCGAAATCGAAGGAAGAGGATCTGGCGGCCAAAATCGCGATGGCGGACGAGTCATTTGGCAAGGGGGATTATCTCAGGGCGATTTCGTATTATGAGGCGGCCATTTATCTGAAGGACAATGATCCGGCGCTGCATTACAATCTGGCGACGAGTTATTTCATGAGGCGTCGCTATTATGAGGCGAAGAGATCCTACGGGCGGGCGATTCAGCTCAGCCCCGGGGATATCGACAGCCATTTGTATCTGGGGTATACGTACTACTATTTGAACGACCCCGCTCAGGCCGGCCTGGAGTGGCGGAAGGTGCTGGATCTGGATCCGGGCCATGCGCTGGCTCGCGGCAATCTGGAATCGCTGGGACTCCAGCAGCCGCAATGATCCGGTCCCGGGCGGCTGCTGCTCTTGTCGCTATGGCGGTGCTGTGTGGTTGCAAATCGACCATCAAGATCGAGCCGATCGCCAGGGCCCTGACGTGTCATTGTCCGGCGATCGCGGTGGAGGGAATAGTGGAGAATCGGTCCGGAAACTATTTTTCCAATCCGCAGTTTTTTTTGAAAGACGCCAGCGGAGAAGTCGCCGTTCGGCCGTGGCTGGCGTTGGAAGTGGCGCCCTATCATCCGGACGCGGTGGACGAGATCCGGCGGCAGGGGGGCACATGGCCGCCGGAGACGATGGCATCCTATATGGGCGTCCCAGTCAGAATCTACGGCCGGATCGAGGGCGGCGGTCTGGGCGGCGGGACGCCGATACTGATCGTGGATCACGCGGAGCGACAGAAATGAGGATTTTATTCTGTCTCGCCGGATTTTTCGCCATTTACCAGCCACAGGCCCTCGCCGCGCCGCTGCATCATTCGGTTCTGGCCGATCGAATGGCGAAAGGGGACACATGCGGCTTGAGCTGTCCCAGTGGCGTGGGTCAGATCTGGTCAGCGGTATCGGCCAGATTGGCGCCGCCGGCCGTATCCGATTCGGCCGTCTCATTCTTTGGACCCAGCCAGACCGTGAATAACGCCAACACGACCGTCCGCGTGGCGGTCCTGCTGGCGGAATTTCCGGACAAGGCATTTTCAGGAATCGACACGCAGGTTGGAGATTCGGTCCGGGTGATGATGAGCCGGGTCGACACGTATTACCGGGCGATTTCCTACAATCGGATGAGGTTCTCCTACACGGTTTTCGATTCCGCAACTCAGACGGTTTCCAAAAACCAATCCAATTATGACGACGCATCCACCGCGGCCCAGACCAACCACCTGGCCTTGGCTCGCGAAGTCCTTGCCCTGGCCGATTCGGCCGCGAATTACGGGTCGTTCGACATCGTGGTCGTCCTTCATGCGGGAGTCAACGAACAGCTGTCGGGAACGTCAACGGACCTGAGCGCGCAGTTTCTCATCGACACGACCACCGGTAATACATTTACTGAGCAGAATACCGACGCCGCAAAAAATGACTCCACTCGCGACACCGTCAACCACATCATCCTCATGGCCGCGTTCGGCAAGGTATCCACCGCGGGCGAAACCATCACCACGCTCGGCACGCTCTGTCATGAGCTGGGACACGCCTTTGGCCTGCCGGATCTCTACAGCACAGGCTCCGGCGCGGGCGGGGTTGGCGACTGGTCACTGATGGGAAGCGGCAATTACTCCGGCCGGCCCCAGGGGGACAGCCCGGCATGGATGGATCCGTGGTGCCGGGAGTATCTGGGTTGGGCGGAGACGGTGGTGATATCAGCCGGAAAATTCGACAGCACGTTCGGCCGGGTTGAATCCGACAGCCGGATATACAAAATCAAACTCTCCGATACCGAATATTTCCTCTTCGAAGACAGGGAACCCAACAACTCCGGCGTCGACAGCGCCCCGGGGTCGGGCCTCCTCATCTGGCACATCGACAACACCATGGGCAGCGTATCGTCCAACAACGTCAACAACCTTTCCGCCGTCGCCCATCGGCGCGTCGATCTGGAGGAGGCCGACGGCTCCGACGTCGGATCCAGCGGCAGCGCTTTTGCCGGCACGGCAGCCCAGCCCTGGCCCGGCAGCGGCGGCAAGACCGAATTCGGCGATAACTCCAGCCCCAGCTCTCGCGGGTACAGCGACACCATCGCCAAATTCGCCATACGCAACATCGCCATTTCCAACAGCATATCCTTGACTCTCGATTTCACAGACGTCACCGTGACCGCATCCGCCGCCGTCCGGTACCCCGCGAGCTGCCTGCTCGGCCGGATATTCCGGCCCTGGCCGGCTGTTCTGTCGGCCCTGCGGGCCGTGCGGGACTATCTGCTGGGTTCGGCCTGTGGACGGTCATGGGTTGAGTGTCTGGATCGCCTGACATGAGCCTCCCCGACACGATCGCGCCGGCGTCTTTGCCGGATCTTGTCAGGCGGCGTCTGCGGGAAGTCAAAAAATTGATTTCGCGCGCAAAAGGCCGTACGTCCACGCGACAGATTCAGGCCCTCGGCCCCATTTTTTTCAAAAATGCTCCAGAAGCGTTCGTCCTCGGATACCGCCCGGCCGATCTGCGGGCGCTTGTCACGAGCGCGTACCGCGTGATGGTCCGGTCCGGCGGCGGCGCGATTCAGATCGCCGTCTTCAATCCGGACCCGGCCACTCACGGATTCTCGTCCGATCGGACCATCCTTCAGATTTCCGCTCCGGATGGCCCGTTTTATGTCACCAGCATCCGGGAACGGCTCCGGCTTCTGGGACACACCGTCGTTCATCTGATCCATCCCATCATACCGGCCGCATGGGACAAGCGGGGCAATCTGGCGGATATGGGCGATCCCCGTCTGCCGGCCCGGCAGTCGCTGATTCATGTCGAGCTGGACCGAGTGGATGACCGCAAGGTGTTGGACAGAATCGAGCGGGAGATCAGGGCGGTGTTTTCGGATCTTCAGCAGGTCACCGGCGATTTCGAGGGAATGTGTCAGCCGATTTCCCAGGCATGCCGGGACTTGGACAGTCTGGCCTCCGCTTCATCCCGGCCGGAGATGGACCGGTCGGAACTCAAGGAATTTGCCGCGTTCCTGAAATGGATGGAGGACGCCAATTTCGTTTTTCTGGGGTATCGCGAGTATGATCTCGTCATACGGGGCGGTCAAAAATTCATCTCTCTGAGACGCGGGTCCGGACTGGGACTTCTTGGCCGTGACCGGCCATCTCGGTTTTACCGCCCGGTATCCCTGTCCAGGCTGCCCGCGACGTTTCGGTCGATTCTCGGCGGCCATGCGCCCGGGGCCGTGACGCAGACGAGCCGCCAGTCGCCCGTCTACCGGAACGAGCGGATGATCGGGGTCAGTCTCAAGCGGTGGGACGCGCGCGGCCGAGTCATCGGGATTCGGCGGTGGATTGGCCTTTTCACGAACCGGGTCGAAGGATTCCCGCCGGCGGAGATTCCGATTCTTCGAGACAAATTCCGACAGGTGGTATCGGCCGAAAGCGTGGAGCCCCGGTCGCAAAATTTCCGGGAGATGTACGGCATCTTTTCGAGTTATCCGAAAGATTTCCTCTTTGGCGCCCGTCTGGAAGATCTGCGCCGGGAGATCCGGGCGGCCATGGCGGCCCAGAGTGCGCGGGATTTCAAAGTCATTTTTCGGCCGATGGCTCAGGGAGACCAGATCAACGTCATGATCATCATGTCCAAAGACCGATTCTCCCGTGATGTCCGGCTTAAAATCGAATCCAAACTCCGACTGGCTCTCGATGCTTCCGCCATCGACTATTCCCTCTCCATGGGCCAGGAAGGCGAGGAATTCGCCCGCTTGTACTTTACCTGTCAGACCCATCGTAAGACGCCCGTTCAAGGATCTTTCGCCGATCTGGAGCGGGACTTGTGGCATTTGACCAAGACCTGGCCCGATCAGCTGATGGAGGAGCTCGTCGGCCGGATCAGCGCCGCCGGCGCCCCATGTGCCGGCGTCCCCGACGCCGGCCGGCGGGGATCCCGGGAGGGTCTACGGCTCTTCAAACTCTACGGCCCGGCATTCAGCGTCGAATACCACGCCCACACCAGCCCTTCCGGCGCCCTTCATGATATTTCCCGGCTCGAATCCCTGTTTGCCTCGGCCTCGCTAATGGGCATCGATCTCGAACTCTTCAACTCCAAACTCGATACAGACTGCACTCGGCTCAAGGTCTATCATCTCCATTCCAAACTGCCCCTGTCCGACGTCATGCCCATGTTGACCGATCATGGCATCCGGGTCATCGATGAAGTCTCCAATTCCGTCCGGGTGGCCAACCGGCCGGTGGCGTTCATTCACACGTTCCGCATTCAGCATCAGAACGCTCCTGTTGACCTCGCCCGCGTCGGGCATGCCCTGACGGACAGCCTTCAGGGATCGATCCGGAAAACCATCGAGTATGATCCGCTCAGTTCCCTGATCCTGCAAGCGCAACTGATCCCCCGCGAAGTCTCCCTGATTCGCATGTATCGTAATTTCCTTCACCAGATCGTCCCCGTTCATACCCTTCGATCCATCGACGCCGCGCTCATTCGCAATCCGCGCGGGGCCGCCATCCTGGCCGGACTTTTCAAGGCCCGGTTTGACCCGGCGTTTGGCGCCGCGTCATCCCGGGCCCGGCGCGGTCGCGTGGCGGCGGTGAGCGGCGCGTTCGAGGATTTTCTCGATTCGGTGGCTGACCTCCTCGAAGACCGGATTTTCCGGATCCTGGCCAACGCCATGGAGTCGACGGTCCGAACCAATTATTTTCAGTCTCCCGAGCGCCGGACGATCGGCATCAAAATTCGAAGCGCCGGACTTCACAATCCTCCCCGGCCGGTGCCGTTGTTTGAAATATTTGTCTATGACCAGAACTTCGAAGGCGTCCATCTGCGCGGCGGCCGGATCGCCCGCGGCGGGATACGCCATTCCGACCGCCGCGATGACTTCCGGACGGAAATTCTCGGGCTCATGAAAACCCAGACGGTCAAAAACGCCATCATCGTCCCGGTCGGGGCCAAGGGCGGGTTTGTCGTCAAGGATTGGTCGGACGCCGGCGAAAAAAAATCCTTGGACGCGGTCGCTGACTGTTATCGGTCGTTCATTCGAACAATCCTTGATGTCACGGACAATCTGATCGGCAGCCGGGTGGTTCATGCGCTGGGATGCGTGATCTATGATGAGCCCGATCCCTATCTGGTTGTTGCGGCGGACAAGGGAACGGCCGGTTTTTCGGACATTGCCAACCAGGTATCCGCCGAGGCCGGGTTCTGGTTGGGGGATGCGTTCGCGTCGGGCGGCAAAAACGGATACGATCACAAGCGGCTCGGCATCACGGCGCGCGGCGCGTGGGAGTGCATCCGTCATCACCTGTCTTTCGTCCAATCCACCGGCCAGTCACCCTTGAAATCTTTCCCGCCCACGCGGACGACTCTGCCCATCACCTGCGTCGGAATCGGCGACATGTCCGGCGATGTTTTTGGCAACGGACTTTTGATCTCACCCTCCCTTCATCTCGGCCCCCGGCGGATTGTTCCGGTCCTTCTGGCGGCGTTCAACCACGAGTCGATTTTTATTGATCCCGATCCGAATCCGGAGCGGGCGATGAGGGAGCGGCTGCGGCTTTTCAGGCTGACCCGGTCTCGATGGTCCGATTATGACCACACGGCGATTTCCGCCGGCGGCGGCGTCTATCCCCGGCAATCCAAAAAAATCGTCCTGTCCCGGCCCGCCGCGCGGTTGTTGGGTATGGCGGTTGGGGAATGGAGCGGTGAGGAGGTGGTTCAGGCGATTTTGAAAATGAAAGTGGATTTGCTGTACAACGGCGGGATCGGGACATACGTCAAGTCATCGGGTGACCGGCACACGGATGTGGGAGATTCCGCGAACGACCGGGTGCGGATTAACGACGCGGATCTGGCCTGTCAGATCGTCGGTGAAGGCGGCAACATGGGAATGACCCAGAATGCCCGGATCGGCTTTTCCCGCCGGGGCGGCCGGGTCAACACGGATGCCGTGGACAATTCCGCCGGGGTGGACATGTCGGATCATGAGGTCAATTTGAAGATTCTGCTCCGGTCATTGAATCTCTCGGAAACCCGGCGCCGCCGGTGGATGCGCAGGCTCACCGATTCCGTTTCCCAGGCCGTCCTGAACGACAACATCCTGCAGAGCCGGATCCTGTCAATGGAGGAGTGGCGCAGTCGGCGGGAACTGTCCCTGTATCCGAAATTGATGGATGACCTCGCCCGCACGGTAGGTTTTTCGCGCGAGATGGAGGGTCTGCCGGCCGATAAGGAGATTATGGAGAGGGTCAACCAGGGTGTGGGGCTATTTCGGCCCGAGCTGGCCGTGTTGCTGGCCTGGGTCAAAATGTCGATTGACCGATCGATCCTGGAGTTGTCATCCGCTGGATCTCGCCAGTCGGATGGAATGGAGGTATCGGCTGCCGGGGATCGGCCGTCTCGACTGGCGGATGATTCCATCCTGGGACCGTTCCTGGCGGAATATTTCCCTTTGGAATTGGTCCGCTCGACCGGCACGGCCCGGCTGAACCGGCACTGTCTCGCGGATCAGATCACGTCGACCTGCGCCGCCAACGCGTTTGTCAATCGCGCCGGCCTGACCATGGCGTTTCGCCTATCCGAGCAGATCGGCGTTTCCATTCCAGAGGTTGTCCGCGGATATTTCGTGGCCGACCGGCTGGTCCTGGCGGAACGCCTCCGGCGCCGCCTGACTTCCGGCCCGGCCGAACATCTTGCGCTGGACGAGCTGGAACGCGGCCTGGCGGGAATTCTCCTGTGGCTCTTCAAAGAATACCGTCGCCAGGATATCGCCGCCGCGCTGGTCCGTTTCTCGTCCCTGCCGCGTCTGCTGCCGAAAATCGGATCGCTCTTATCAGAAACCGAAATGGACGAATTCGCAAACGGATGCCGGCAGTTCGTCTCCGCCGGAATTCCCCGCCGCGCGGCCATCCAGGTGATGCAGGTCAAAATGGCTCCCCGGCTCCTCGAATTGCAGGTCGCCAGCGCCCGCTTGCGGAACCTCCGTTGACAGGGATGGACAGGCCAATTATCGTGCGATTCATGTCGAGTACCGTGCCGATCGCGTTGGTGTGGGCGGTCGCGGTTTTGTCGCCGGCTTTCAGTACCGAACCTGTCTATGGAATGCCGGCGGTGGCGGCCGAAAAACCAATTCAACTCCGCTTGGGCGGCGATCCGACCCTGTTGGAAACATTTGACCGGGCCGAGGAGCTTTTGGCCGCCGGGCGTATTCAGGAATCGATCGATCTGTTCGGCGCCGTGGCCAAACTCGCCGAGGACCCGCTGCGCAGCCGGGCGCTCCTGAAATTCGGGTATGCCGCCTCCATCCTCAACCGACCCGATTCCCGCAAGGCTCTGACCGCCGCCGGCCAGACCGCCGTTACGGATCCGGAGGGCCGGGAAATCCGGTCTTTTGCGGGCCGCATATTGCAGAGATCGGAAGGCAGGGATTTGCTGACCGCTCCGCCCAAGACGTCGAGCTTTTTTCTGCTGAAACGAAAACCCATATCGGCCGCGGCCTTATGGGAACAGATCAACGACATTGAAATCCTCCGCCGCAAAGGAAGACTGACTCCCGCTCTCCATCAGTACCGCCAGCTCCATTCAGAATATCCGGACCATCCGGTCATCCTGAACAATCTGGCCCTCCTGCTCGCGGAATCGACGGACCCGGTGGAGGCGGAATCGCTGGTTCGGCGCGCTTTCAAAAGTCCCGGCGCGGAAAAATATGTTGAATTCCTCTATGACACATTGGGCCTGGCTCTTCTTCGGCAAGGGTTGGCGATCGAATCGATTGAACATTTCCGACGTGCGTTGTCCATGCGCGAAACTCCCGAACGTAACTTTCATATGGCCCTCGCCCTCGAATCGGTCGGCCAGCCCGATTCGGCCGAACAGTATCGCGCGCGCGCCACCGCTCTGGACACCACGGGCCGGTTGGCGGGAGGGAAATAGTCGTGCGGATCGGCGCAGGGTCCGCGCTGGTAGCGGTTCTATCCGTGCTGGCGACTCTTGAGATTTGTCTTGCCGGCGAGCCCCTGCCGGTGCCGCCGACCATCAAAACTTCGGCCGGCCCGGCGGCCAAGTCCACGGCGTATACCGAATTGCCTCTGATGGGTGTGTCCCCGAATTCAGCGCGACCGCCCGACGCGTCGGCGGTTCGGATGTATCGCGCCCGCGCGTCGGACGAGTCTGCCCGAGGCGACTGGGCCGCGTCGGAGGAGACACTGCGGGCGGCGTTCCAGCTGGACCCCAGGAACGCGGATGTCGTGCTGGATCTCTATCATGTTCTTCTGGAACAGGGTAAAGAAGAGGCGGCTCTGGTGGTGCTCGTGGGATACTCCGGTTCGGATGCTCGCGTCACGCAGGCTCTGGGCGAAGCCTATGTTCGAGCCGATCGCTTGAAAGAGGCCGAGCAGGTGTTCATGGATTTGTCTCTCCGCCAGCCCGCGGAGGCGTTTCACCGGTATAATCTCGGCCTGGTCGAGGCCAAAATGCTGAAATTCGACATGGCCGAAAACGCGTATCTTCGGTCGATCGAATTGGATCCCAAATTCGCAGACGCGCGATATAATCTCGCGCTCCTCTACATTCGCCGCCGTGAATTCCCTAAGGCATTGGCTCAACTTGAGGAAGCCGTCCGGCTCAGGTCCGACCCCGATTATCTGATCAACTACGGCGTCGTCCTTCGCGAACTCAACCGATTCCCCGTCTCCAAAGCCGCGCTGGAAAAAGCATTGCAGATGAGTCCCTCTAACGTGCTGGCTATGAACAATCTCGCCTTGACTCTATACGAAATGGGCAGCAAAGAGGACGCCCGCCGGGTCCTGCAGGACGTCTTGAACCTATCCCCGGATGATCCCACCGCGCGGTCATTTCTCGCAAAACTATCTTCCGAGCCGCCGGCCGCTATGGGGATGCCGGCTGATGGACGCGGCCGATCGACGCTGGCTCGCGTATCCGCGACGCCCCAACCGGCGATTGCGCCCGGGCCAAAGCTGCCGGAGAAATCATACGAATCACCGATCAGGGATGCTCCCTCTGGAAGTCCCTCTGTCGACCGATGGACAGCGGAGATGGAAGGGTCCTCCCAGCCGAAGCCGGCCCTGGCCGCGCCGGAGGATATTTCGTCGGATCTGGACCGGTTACGCGGGGAGAATCGCGATTTGAAGGACAAACTGGGTCTCCTGGAAAAACAGATGGAGGAAATGAAATCCCCTTCTTATCGGGTTTCCTCCGCGTTGAAGCGCGCGCAGGATCAGCTCGAAAAAATTGAAAAAAAGGAAAGGGATCTTCCGCCCAGATCACCCGCCGTGGAAGGCCCGCCGCCGACCGAGCCGGCCATGGTAGGCCCGGCGGCGGTCGCCGCGGGGTCGCCATCGAGCGGGGCCCTGGAGCAAAAAATCGAGCAGCTGCAAAAAGTATTGGCCGATCTCAAATCTGAAATGGACGGCATGAGGCGCGCACAGGGGCCGGCCGTGCCGACTTTCGCGCCGGAACCGGGATCCACCCAGGACCGCCTGGATGCCGCCGATCGCACCATTCAGCAGCTCCAGCGACAGGTCCGGCAGATCACCCTCGAAAGGGACATGTTGCGGTCCGAAGTCGATTCGATTCGCCCGGATGCGATGTCCATCGGCGGCCCTCTCGGATCGTCTTCGCCGGGCCGGGTCAACGTCAATCTCGCCGACCTGGGAAACCTCATGCGCATACCGGGCATGGAGGAACGGCTGGCCCACAGCGTTCTTTGGTATCGACAGAACATCGGGCCGTTTCAGTCAGTAGCCGATTTGAAAAAGGTTCCGGGCGTGTCCGATATCCATTACGCCCGGATGGTCGACCATGTCACCGTCGGCCCGGAGGCGCCGCCCCGGCCATGAGAATGTCCCGCTGGGGATTCGTCCTCGCCGCCATCTGCTTCGCCCTGTCGGTGTCGGGATGCAAGGCCATCCGAAAGTGGCGCGCGGCGGGGGACGCCAACAGCGCCGAGCGAATGAAGAGCATTGAAAAGCAGGTGGACGTCCTGACCGAGCGGCTGGAGCAGGTGGAGTTTGAGCTGCGATTCAATGTCGCCACCAATCAGGTGTCGCTCGGGAAGTTCGAGGAGGCCGTCAAGGGATTTCGAGAGGTGGTCAACCGGAATCCCAATTCGACCTACGCGGCGGACAGCCTTTATGAAATCGCGAAAATATACAAGTACCATCTGAAAAAACAGGCAAACGCGGTGGCTACTTATGAGGAATTGATCCGCCGGTATCCCCGCAGCCAGTTCATCCGAACGGCGGCGTACGCGATCGCGGAAAGCCTGGCGGAACTGGGAAAGAAAACGGAGGCCCGGGATCAATTCCGGAAAATCGTGACACAGTTCGGCCGCGATCCGATTGTCGAAAAGGCCTATTTCGAATTGGGCGACATGTACCAGGAGGAAAAACGATGGCTCGACGCTAAAAATTCCTATCAGAAATTGATCGATCTCTTTCCCGCCGGCGCCCTCCGGCCGGCCGCGCTCTATCGCCTGGCCAATTGCTCCCTCGCACTCGGCGATACGGCTGCGTCGCTCAGACTCTTTGCCGGCGTCTACACGGAGTTCCCAGCGGGCGATTTTGCCGAGCTGGCCTATTTCGACCGGATTTCAATTCTCGTGGCCCAAGCCGCGGACAGTGACGCCCGCGCGGGAATCAACGACTATCTCGTCCGATATCCCACCGGCCGGTTCCGGGCGGAGGTCGAACGCGTCTTTAATAAACTCGATCGAAAGAAACCTTCCTCTCCCTGACGACTTCCTCGTGACGGCCGCAGGGAAAATCCTTTATGTCGGCAAGACCAAAGATGTCCTCGCTCTGCCCCGGTCTGACTTCCTCGGGTTCCGGTTCAAGGACAATATTCTCGGTCGAAACGGCATTCCGGACAGCGGCGGCAACGAGGTCGTGGGACAGTTGGCCGGCAAGGGCACCTTGGCCTGCGGGATCGCCTGCGCCGTGTTCCGGCATTTGGCCGAGTCCGGCCTTTCTACACACTTCATGGAACGACTAACCGATGACTCAATCATGGTCCGGAAAACACAGCCCGTCCGCATCGAATTCATTTATCGCGGTCTGGCTTACGGCAGCTACCTCCGGCGTCATCCGGAAGTTTCTCCCCTGTCGGACATCTCCGGCACGCGGGAATTGACTCTCAAGGACGACGCACAGGACGACCCGCTGATCTCGGAATCCGACGCCGTGTCCCGGGGGTTGCTCAATTCCTATGAATTGTTGACCGCGTTTGATCTCCTCGACCAAGTGTCGGCGGCTCTCCGCGAATTTTTCGGCCGGCATCAGCTGCGGATCGCCGATTTTAAATTGGAAGTGGGCCGCCTCCCCGGGAAATCCGGCTCAGCCGGCCGGTTGATGGTTATCGACGATCTCGGATTTGACAATTTCCGCATCTTCTCCGAATCCCGCCTCCTCAGTATCCAGGAACTCCATGCCGCCCTCCAGCTGTCCGAATGATCGCGTCCTCCTTTTTCTGACGGCCCTCCTGGCCGCCTTGCCGTTGCCGGTAATGCCCGCGCCGCCGGCCGATGGCACCAGCGCCGCGGCAGCGGTGATGCGTCAGGTGGAATCGAACCAGGAAGTTCAGGCGGAGTCGGTCTCTTTTGAGATGGTCCTGGTCGATCGCAGTGGGCTTGCTCGACGCCGGATGGTGAGGGAATTCCGTCAAAGGGACGCGCGGCGTTTGGAATCCATTCTCATTTTTTTCGATGATCCGCCGGACATCCGCGGATCGGCCCTGCTGTCTAGGGAACGCGTGGATGGTTTCGATGATCAGTGGTTGTTTCTGCCGGCGGTCGGAAAAATCCGGCGCATCGCCGAGTCGGGCAGAAGCGATTATTTTCTCGGCACGGATCTCACCTTTGAGGATCTTTCGGTCGAGGATGTGGACCGCTTTCGATACGAGTTCGCCGCGCCGGACGAAAGTCTGGGCGGTCGGCTGTCGCGCGTCATCGACGCGTATCCGGCCGACTCGGCCGCCGCCCGGAGATCCGGGTACAGCCGGCGCCGCATCTGGGTCGATGGGGAGCGATTTGTGATTCTTAAAACCGATTTCTATGATCGCGAAGGTGTCCGGGTGAAGACCTTGAAAACGTCTTCATTCGCCGCCTATCCGGCGCGTTCGGAAAAAATTTGGAGAGCGAACCAGATCGAGGTTGATAATGTCCACCGGCGGCACCACACGATTATCCGGTCCACCGGTCGCTCCCTGTTTGATGACTTCCCGCCGGACCTCTTTACGCCCCGTACATTACTTCGGGGCGTTCCCGGCGAAATGCGGCCGCATCCGATTCAAACCAGTCTCGATACGCCCTGACCGGATCGTCCCGGTCAATCTGGGTCCGCAGTCGGTCGCTTCCGGAGAGAATATCGATCGGATATTTTTTGTATTCGTATTCATAGGGCGGCCTTTTCCACTGAAATCCCCGGTCCAGCCGACGGAACGCCTTGAGTATCGCCGCTCCGGTCAATGACGCCTGATAGACGCTCCGGTCTGTCACATGGATCTGCACACCGCCGCAAATCTTTCCCGCATGCTTGTTGAACGTCGGCTTGAAAACCATCGGACGAAATCTCACGCCGCTCAACCGGTAGCTCTCGATTTCCCTCGCGAGTTTCTCCGGCGCCTGTACACCCGGCGATCCGACAATCTCAAACGGCCGGGTCGTGCCGCGGCCCTCGGATAGACTGGTCCCTTCCAACAGTACGGTCCCCGGATAGACGACCGACGTCTCCACGCCGGGCATGTTCGGCGATGGCATGACCCAGGGCAGGCGCGTCTCTTCAAAATACATGCTCCGGCGCCACCCGATCATCGGGATCACCGTAAGGTCGCCTCTCAATTCCATCTGATACTGCCGCGCCATCTCACCGATCGTCAGGCCATGCCGGAGCGGTATGGAGGTGAGGCCCACAAATGAACGATAGGCCGGGTGCAGCATCGGGCCTTCGATCCGGCCGCCGATCGGGTTTGGTCGGTCCAGAATAACGACGGGGTTCCCCCATCTCGCGCAGGATTTCATCACCAGGTACAGCGTCTGAATAAACGTGTAGACCCTCGTGCCAACGTCCTGCAAATCCACTACAACGACGTCCACACCCCTCAGCATCTCCTCCGTCGGCTCACGGAGCCGGCCGTAGAGTCTGTAATGACGCACGGCCTTTGTGGTCTTCGGGTCGATGGCCTCGATCATGTTGTCCTGCGCTTCGCCCAGCCATCCATGCTGCGGCCCGTAGATGGCCACAAGTCGCGCGGCACGCCCATCCTCAAAGAGGCTGACCGCATGCATCAGGCGCCGGTCAACGGAGGCCGGATGGGCGACCAGCCCCACGCGCAGGCCTCGTAGACGCGCCGGCCATTCACGGACAACTCGATCCAATCCCGTCCGAATGACGCTCATTCCGGCAGGATAGCATCCGTTCATTGACACATCCACACGGAACAATTACAGAATCCGGATGCGGCTGATCTTGCTTCTCTGGTGTCTCCTGATCTTTCGGGGCGATGCGGCGGCGTGGATCCATGCCAAGTCTCTGGAAACTCGGTTCGTTTCCTATATTCATGCCGACCCGGGCGGCCGAGAGGACGCCAACGGTCTGGTTGAGGGACGGCTGATGCTCGAAGGGAGAAAAAAAATATCGCCGGGCCGGGAGATCGTCCTGGAAACCGAGGTCTGGGTGGATCAGCGAAGTTTATCGGCGGGCTGGGTGAATCAGCTCCATGACCGCCTTGCCCGCAGGCCAAATTTCAACGTGGTTGAGGCATACCTCCAGGCCGCGATTGGACGCTGGGATGTCCGGCTGGGCAAGGAAAAAATATCGTGGGGCAGATCTGATGGGTTGAATCCAACCGACGTGTTGTCGGCCTTTGACTACGCGGATCTTTTGGAACCGCGCCGCCTCGGTATCGTGGGAATCCGCGCTTTCTATTATCCGTTGTCGAACGCTGCGGCCGCGGCGGAGTTCGTCGTTCAGCCATGGGTCAGTCCCAGCCGATCGGGGCGATTCCACACCCGTTGGCGGCCCGTACTCGAAGATGGCACAACTGCCGTCCCGGTTGATGTCCGGTTCCCGCTCGCCGTGCCGGCTTCGGCCAATTATGCGGTCAAGATCTCCGAACAGGCAGAGCACACCGATTGGTCCCTGATGTACGCCCGGACCGTCGACGATGTCGCCGGAAGCGAGCAAGTGGTGGGGTCGATCGTCAAGCCATTGTTCTTGAAAAAAAGGACGGTCGGGTTTGACCTGAGCCGTACGGTCGATCAGGCTCAATGGGAGGTCCATCTGGAAATGGCGCACACATCCACGCCGGCAGGTCAGGATGATGATTACACGCAAATCGTAGCGGGCGGCCGACGATCGTTTCCGGATGCGTACCGAAGAATGGACGTGGATTTGACGATTGAGTGGGCCGGCGAAATAGTCCATTCGCGCAGGGCCAATCCCGCCCGGATTGGCCGCAATCTCGTCCAGCGCCCTTTCCCGGGATCCATCCTGCTGGACGCCTCGTTGGGCGTGACCGAATTCGTTTCCTGTCGGATAAATGGCGCATACACCTACCGGGGCCGGGACGCGTATGTCGTGACGGGCGAGGTCTCCTGGCGGGTCTCTGACGCGCTGGATCTTCGGACCGGCATCGACGCGATCTCCGGCAAGGGCCGACGTACGCCGCAGGACCTCTATGAGGAAAACGACCGATGGCGTCTGGAGGCCGTATTCTATTTTGGCGCCGGTCCGAAACCATGACGGCGGGCGGCGGCCCCGGCGGCGGTGGAAATTCCCGCTCAACCGTGCTACTTTGCCTGTGATGTCTGTTCGAAACGCGTTGCTCTCCGTTTCAGATCCCACGGGACTGGTTCCTCTCGCTAAAATTCTCGCGCGGCAGGGAGTCAAACTCTACGCCACCGGCGGCACCGCCCGCCGCCTTCGCGCGGCGCACCTCGCCGTGTCCGATATCTCCTCCTTGACCCGTTTCCCGGAAATATTGCGGGGCCGGGTCAAGACCCTCCATCCGGCGGTATTCGCCGGATTGCTCGCGCGGGTGACGGATTCGGCAACGTTGAGGAAATACAAGTTCCCCAGGATGGATATTCTGGTCTGCAATTTTTATCCGCTCCCCGCCTCTCGAAATCTCGCGCCGGATAAACTCTCGGATCACATCGATATCGGCGGCGTCGCGCTTGTCCGCGCGGCGGCAAAAAACTCTTCCTGCGTCCTACCCCTCGTCTCGCCTGACCAGTACGGGGCATTCGCCCAGAGGCTCCTGTCCGGCCGGCTCCATGAGCCGGACTATCGCAGGCGCCTCTCCGCCGCCGCATGGGGGCTGGTCGCCCAGTACGATTTGAAAATTTTCGGCGCCAGTCTCAGAGCCTTGAACGGACAGTCCCCCGAGTGGTTCATTCAGGCCTGTGAGGAAAAATTACCGCTCCGCTATGGCGAAAATCCTCATCAGCGCGCCTCCTTCTTTTTGCCTCTCGGTATCGATAAGCCGCCTTTTGAAATCCTTCAGGGCAAGCCCCTCTCCTATTGCAACCTCCTAGATGTGCAGGCCGCCATTCAGCTCTGGGTCGACGCTCCCCGCCGGCCTTTTTGCTCCATTTTGAAACACACCAATCCCTGCGGCGCCGCCGTCGGGGTCTCGACGGCCGATGCCTTTCGACGCGCGTTTAATGGAGATCCGCAGAGCGCGTTCGGAGGAATCCTCCTCTTCAATCGCTCCGTCGACGGCGCTGCCGCCAGGGAAATGGCGGACCGATTCTTTGAAGTTGTCGTCGCTCCGGGATTCGACGCGCGCGCTCGAGAACTCCTGGCCTGCAAGAAATCCTTGCGGCTGCTGCGGGTCAGAGTCTCTGAGGCGTCAAAAGTCGGGCGCGGCGTCCAGATTCGATCGGCGTTGGGTGGATTCCTGTTTCAAAACGCCGACCGGTCCGTCCTTGCTCATTCTCGATGGAAGCGCGTGGCGGGAAAGCGGCCGTCAAAATCTGTTCTCGCCGATCTGGATCTGGCTCAGAGGCTGGTCAAACACACCAAATCCAACGCCGTCGTCCTCGTCCGGCGCGGTCAGTCCGTTGGTATCGGGTCCGGCCAGCAAAGCCGCATCGACGCCGCCCGGATCGCCATTGACAAGGCGCGCCGCTACGGTCACAGCCTCTCGGGATCGGTCTGCGCCTCGGACGGGTTCTTCCCTTTCCCGGATTCGGTCGAACTCCTGTCCAAATCCGGCGTGACGGCCATTCTCGAGCCGGGCGGATCGGTTCGAGACCCCGATGTCATTGCCGCCGCCAGAAACCGCCGCGTGACCCTGTTCCTCACCGGCCGGCGACATTTCAGGCATTAGAATTTCTTGAAAAAGTTCTTTATCTTCGACACCAACGTCCTTCTCCACGAGCCGACCTCGCTGTTCGATTTTGAGGACAACGTCGTCGTCATCCCCATTGTGGTCGTTGAGGAGCTGGATACGTTTAAAAAACGCGAAGACCAGGTCGGCAGAAATTCCCGCCAGGTCTCCAATTATCTCGACGAACTCCGCGCCAAAGGCAGTCTCGCCGGTGGTGTGCCCCTGCCTGGCGGCGGATCACTGATCATTGAGCTTCATCATCTCGATCTGGCCGGCCTGCCCGAGGGATTCGTCCTTGACAAGCCCGACAACCGGATCCTGGCGCTCGCGCTTCATTACAAGCAAAAACAGGCCGAACCCGTCATTCTGGTATCCAAGGACCTCAACCTGCGCATCAAGGCTGATTCGCTGGGAATCCCGGCTGAGGATTATGAAAAAAACAAGGTCGATCCGAATTTGCTCTACCGCGGACACAGGGAACTCGTGCTCAAATACGGCGACGTCGATCGTTTCTACAAGGACCAGTCGATCCCTCTGCAGGATATCGAGGCTGATCCGCCGCTCTTTCCCAACGAATGCGCCCTCCTCACGGACGTGACCAACCCTTCCCATACGGCCCTCGGCCGCACGAATCGCAAAAAAAATTGCGTCCAAAAACTCCGACCCGATAACCCCGTCCTCTGGGGCATCAAACCCAAAAACCGCGAACAACGCTATGGCCTCGATCTCCTCCTCGATGATGACATCAAACTCGTCAGCCTCGTTGGAATGGCCGGTACCGGAAAAACTCTGCTCGCTCTCGCCGCCGGCCTCGAAAAAGTCGTCCGGGAAGAAAAATATCAGAAACTCGTCGTCGTCAAACCCCTCGTCCCCATGGGCCGCGACATCGGGTACCTGCCGGGCGAGCTTGAGGAAAAACTCCTGCCCCGAATGCAGTCCATTCAGGACAATCTCGATTTCCTCTTCTCCAACGTCGCTCACGCCGACATCGGCGGATCGGATCTGGAGGAACTGATGGACTCCGGCATCGTTGAAATGCAGGCCCTGACCTACATCCGGGGACGCAGCATTCCCAGTGTTTTCATCATCGTCGATGAAGCGCAGAATTTGACCATGCACGAGGTCAAAACCATCATCACCCGCGCGGCTCAGGGAACCAAAATCATTTTCACCGGCGACCTCGGCCAGATCGACAACCCCTACCTCGACGCCACATCCAACGGACTGGCTCTCATGGTCGAACGCATGAAGGGCCAGCATCTCTACGGTCATGTCATGTTCTCGAAAGGCGAACGATCGGAACTGGCGGAATTGGCCGCCCAGCTCTTGTAACGCGCGCGACCATTGGAAACCCAATCCGTTCTGTCCGACCTCAATCCCGCGCAGAAAGAGGCGGTGACAACTGTCGAGGGGCCCCTCCTGGTGTTCGCGGGAGCCGGCAGCGGCAAAACGCGCGTGATCACTCATCGCATCGCCTATCTTCTCTACGAAATCGGCATCCCGCCGGATAATATCCTTGCGGTCACATTCACAAACAAAGCCGCTCGCGAAATGCAAACCCGCCTCCTCCGCCTGGCGCCGCCCGATAGGGAGGCCTCGGATCGGTCGGTCTTTTTCGCGACCTACCATCGGTTCTGCGCATGGCTCCTCAGAGCCTACGGCCAGGTCGTGGGCGTCCAAAAACACTTCACCATCTTTGACGACGCCGATTCCGTCCACCTCATCCGCCAGATTCTAAAATCATTCAACCTCGACTCCGGCCTCTATCGCCCCGCCGCAATCGCCGCCATGATCGACCGCGCAAAAAATGATCTTCGGTCCCCGGCTGATCTGCAATCCCAGGCGGACGGGCCGGTCCAGAAGGCGGCGGCGAAAGTCTTCCCCGAATACGACAGACGCCTCAGAGAAATGAATGCGCTCGATTTCTCCGACCTCCTTGTCTTCGCGGTAAAATTGCTCGACACGTCGCCGGCCCTCCTCCGGCAGATGCAGGAAAAATTCGCATACATCCTCGTCGATGAATATCAGGACACCAATATCGCTCAGTATTCCCTCCTTCGAAAATTGGCCGCTCACGGCAATCTCTGTGTCGTCGGCGATGACGACCAGGCAATCTATTCCTGGCGCGGCGCTGATATTCGCAATATCCTTTCTTTTGAAAAGGACTTCCCGAACGCCCGGGTGGTTAAACTCGAGGAAAACTACCGCTCAACTCAGGGAATTCTGGACATCGCCTATCAGGTCATTCGGCACAACCGCGATCGCGCCGACAAACGGCTTCAGGCCACCCGACACAGCGGTCAGGCGCCCATGGTATACACGGCGGCCGACGGATATGACGAGGCCGCATTCGTGGCCCGGCAGGTGCGGGAATTATCCTCGGAGTGGGCGTATTCCGACATGGCAGTCTTTTACCGGATGACGGCGCAGTCCCGGTTGATCGAGGAGGAATTTCTGGCGCGGGCAATCCCCTATGTCGTGGTCAGTGGTGTCGGATTTTACGAACGCCGGGAGGTCAAGGATCTGCTGGCGTACCTTCGGGTCATCGCCAATCCCGCCGATGACGCGGCCTTTACACGAATTCTCAACGTCCCCAAACGCGGCATCGGTGAGTCGACTGCCGCCCTGCTCCGGGAATCCGCCCGATCGGCCGGATGTTCTCAATTGGATATCCTTGCCCGCTTTGATTCGATCGATGTGTCCCCGGCGGTCAAAAAGCGGCTTCACGAGTTGCACGATCTCCTGACCGATCTTCGCAATTCCTCCGCTTCACTGTCGGTGGAGGAAATCCTGCGAAGGATCGTCTCGGTGACGGACTTTTTCGCCTACCTGGAAAAAACCGATCCGGCGGGATTTGACGAGCGTGCGGCGAATGTGCAGGAGTTGTATACCGTCGCGCAGGAGTTCGCCCGTCGATCCGGCGGATCGGATCAAACGGCATCGGTCACCGGATTCGTCGAGGAGTTGTCGCTCCTCACCGACGCCGACAGGCTCGATCCGGACGCGGATCGCGTGTCGCTGATGACTCTGCATGCGGCCAAGGGCCTTGAGTTTTCGGCGGTTTTTTTGATTGGTCTGGAGGAGGGCAGCCTGCCGCACGCATCAGCTTTTGAGTCTCAATCGGAACTGGAGGAGGAACGCAGACTGTGTTACGTCGGAATCACTCGCGCGAAGGACCGCCTGTTTCTGTCTCATGCCTGCAGCCGGCGCATCTATGGAGAATCCCGTGACGATATCCGCGCATCCAGATTCCTCGAAGAGGCGGGTCTCCCCGAAGGCGAGCCGGCGCGGCGCGTGTCTTCCGATCCCACCGGGTCAATCCGGTCTGGGGGATCGGACCGGATCGAGCGCATGGCGCTGGATGAGGAAACGGCCGCATACGGCGTTTCGCCGGGCGACCGGATCCGTCATCCGGTGTTCGGCGCGGGCGTGCTCCTCCGGATCAGCGGCCGGGCGGAGAATGCGACCGCCATGGTCCGGTTTGACCGCGTGGGCAAAAAGCGGCTCAGGCTGGCGAACGCGCGGCTGTCTCGATTGGACGAATGATCCGCGGTATCGGGCTTTTTTTCCAGATCCTCGGTCTGGTCCTCCTGCCTTCGGTTTTCCTCTGGGCCGTCATGGATAAAATCAGCGCCAGACTCGAACTCACCATGCTCGCCATCGGCGCCGCGCTCTTTTACGTCGGATCACTGATCAATCAAAAAAAATCCTGACCGCGAATATCCGGCGATTCGCGTTGACTCTCCTCCCACCCTCAGGTACAAAATCGCTGGGGGTATTGTGATTGAGAACATTGATCCTTCCCGCCTGCTCTCTTATTTCATGGGGGTCGGCATGGGAATGTGGTTTGGATATTTTCTCAGGCGATATTTCGAAAACAAGCTTCTTAAATCGGCAGAGGATCGGTCCCAGCAAATTCTCATTTCCGCCGGCCAGACCGCCGAAGAACTGAAAAAGGAAAAACTGGTCGAAGGCAGGGAAATCCTCCAGTCCGAACGCGAGGGGCTTGAGCAGGAAATCGCCAAAGAACGCACGCGGATCCGGGATATCGAGCACCAGGTTCTCCGGCGCGAGGAATTCCTGGACAAACGCGAGGCGGAACTGCGGGAACGTGATGCCGACCATGTTCGACGGTTGGACTCCGTCCGTCGTCAGGAAGAGTCCGCCAGGGATGACCGCGAACGATCCCGCAGGGAACTCGAACGCGTGTCTCACATGTCCGCTCAGGAAGCCAGGGATCTCCTTGTTGATAAAATGACCGCCGACGCCAAACTTGATGCGGCTAAATTCGTCAAAAAAATCGAGGCCGAATCTAGGCGCCTGGCTGAACGCAAGGCTCAAACCGTCGTTACCACCGCCATCCAGCGGCTGGCGTCGGATGTCACGCAGGAATACACCATATCGGTCGTCACGCTGCCCAATGACGAAATGAAGGGCCGGATCATCGGCCGCGAAGGGCGGAACATTCGTGAATTCGAAAAACTTACCGGGGTCGATGTCATCATCGACGATACTCCCGAAACCGTCGTCCTCTCTTCCTTCGATCCCTATCGCCGGGAAGTCGCCAGGCAGGCGCTGGAACGGCTGATCTCCGACGGGCGCATTCATCCGGCGAGGATCGAAGAAATCCTCAAAAAAGTCGAGGAGGAAATGATGGCCAGACTCCTTGAAATCGGCGAACACGCCATGTACGAACTGGGCGTCACCGACATCCCGGAAGTGCTCATCCGCATGATCGGACGCCTTCATTTCCGGACCAGCTACGGCCAGAATGTCCTCGAACACTCAAAAGAAGTCGCCTACCTGGCGTCGATCATGGCGGGTGAAGTCGGCGCCAACATCAAGCTGGTTCGGCGGATCGGGCTCCTTCATGATATCGGAAAAGTGATGACCCAGGAGGCCGAAGGCCCTCATGCGATGGTCGGGGCGGAGTTCGCGGCTAAAAACGGCGAGAACGGCGTCGTCTGTAACGGCATCGCCGCTCACCATGGCGAGTGCGAGGCCACCACCATCGAAAGCGTTCTCATCGCCGCCGCAGACGCCATCAGCGCTTCAAGGCCCGGCGCGCGCCAGGAAAATGTCGAGTCCTACATCAAGCGCCTCGAATCCCTGGAACAGATCGCGCGGGAGTTCCCCAGCGTGGAAAAAGCTTATGCCATCCAGGCTGGCCGCGAAATTCGGGCGATCCTCCGCAGCGATCAGGTCACGGACGAACAGATGGAGGAACTCGCCCGCACCATGGCCGATCGAATCGAAAAATCGATTGATTATCCGGGCCAGATCAAGGTGACCTGTATCCGCGAGTCCCGGACCGTCGAATACGCGCGGTAATGCTCCGTTGAAAATCTTATTCCTTGGCGACGTCGTCGGTCGTCCCGGCCGCACGGTGGTCGCGCGGCGGGTCCCCATGCTTCGCCAGGAACTTAAAATCGATTTCGTCATCGCCAATGGCGAAAACCTCGCCGCCGGCGTCGGGATCACGATGGACAAGGCCGAGGAGATGTTTCGGGCCGGAGTCGACGCGCTGACCAGCGGCAACCACGTCTGGAAAAAAAAGGAATTCGTCGACCATATATCCAAACGCGATGAACCACGCATCCTACGCCCGGCCAATTACCCCGACGCCGCGCCCGGCCGCGGATGCCGCATCTACGACGTCGGCGCCCAAAAACTCGCCATCGTCAATCTCCAGGGTCGCATCTTCATGGATCCGATCGACTGCCCCTTCCAGGTCGGCCGCAGGGTCGTCCAGGAAATGCGCGGCAAGGGCGTGACGACGATTTTTGTCGACCTTCATGCGGAGGCCACGAGCGAAAAAAAAGCCATGGGCCACTTCCTGGATGGGCATGTCAGCGCGGTCGTCGGAACGCATACCCACGTTCAAACCGCGGACGAAGAAATATTGCAGGGAGGGACCGCCTATCTGACCGATGCCGGCATGGTCGGCGTCGCCCGATCCGTCATCGGCGTCGAAATCGCTCCTATCCTTGAGAGATTCGTCACTCAGGTGCCGGTCAAGTTCGAGGTACCCAAAAGCGGGGAGGTGCTGATGTGTGGGGTGGTGCTCGACATAGATGCTTCCGGCAAGGCGACGCACATCAGCCGCATCCAGGAGCGGCATCCCTACGATGGGTCCGTTGGACGGAAGTGACGCCCGGAACTGACAGGTCCGGCAGATCAGGAGGCAGCAGAAAATCGCTGAAACGCGGGTGAGCGCGTTTCTGCCAGGAAGGGGTCAAGCATGTCATTGTTGAAGGTATCGTCAAAGTCAAACGCGCCAAGTGTCGCGGGAGCAATCGCGGGTTTTTTGAAGGAGGACGGGCGGGTGGAACTGCAGGCCATCGGCGCCGCGGCCGTGAATCAGGCGGTCAAGGCCATTGCCATCGCCCGTGGGTATGTGGCCGCCAATGGGATCGAGCTTGTCGCTATCCCGGCGTTCGTTGACCTCAATATCGACGGCAAGGAAAAAACGGCGATCAAGATTATCGTCCGGGCGGAAAAATAGTCTTCCGACTCAGGCCATCCGGCGCATCCTGACCGGCCGCCGGTGGTGAAAGGATGGGTTCCTATTGTTGATCCTCGATGGCCGCGCGTCCTCTTCGGCGATGCGGGATGGTGTCGCCCGCGCGGCGGCATTCCTCAGGTCTCATGGCGTCCGGCCGTGTCTGGCGGCGGTCCTCGTCGGTCGCAATCCCGCGTCGGAATCCTACGTCGCCGGTAAACGCAAGGCCGCAGCGGCTTGCGGAATCGATTCCTGTTTGTACCGCTTGCCGCAGCGGGTGGCGCAGTCAAAACTCTCCGCGATACTCCGGCGGCTCAACCGCGCCGCGGCCGTTCATGGCATTCTCCTGCAGTTGCCCCTGCCGCATCATCTGGATGAGGACATGGCAATTGACCAAATCTCTCACCGCAAGGATGTCGATGGTCTGCATCCCTTAAACCAGGGATACCTCGCGGCCGGCAGACCGGCCTTTGTCCCCTGTACCCCAAAAGGCGTCATGCACCTGCTCGATTTCCACAATATCCCTATCATCGGCCGCCGCGTTGTCGTCGTGGGTCGCAGCCGCCTCGTCGGACGGCCTCTTGCGCTGCTTCTCGTTTCCCGCCACGCCACGGTCACGATCTGCCATTCCCGCACGCGCCGAATGGCCGACATCACACGCCAGGCGGACATCCTGATTGTCGCCGCCGGAAAAAAACATATGCTCACGTCCAGGCACGTCCGCCCCGGCGCGGTCGTTGTCGACGTGGGCATCCATGTGCTCCGCCCGGCCGGCCGCCCGGCGCGGTTTTCGGGTGATGTGGCGCCTTCGGTTCGCGCCGTCGCCGGCGCACTGTCCCCGGTGCCCGGCGGGGTCGGACCTGAAACGGTCGCTCAGCTTCTCGCCAACACCGTCCGCGCCGCCGCCGGTAGTCTCGATCCTCATGCAGCTCGAACCTTCGAACATTCGCTCCTACACCGTCTCTGAAATCACCGCCGATATCCGGCGCGTGCTTTTGAGAGAATTCGACGATGTGGCCGTCAGCGGCGAGATTTCAAATTTCTCCCTTTATCCCGCATCCGGCCACATGTATTTTTCCCTGAAAGACCCTTCCGCTTCCATCCGCTGCGTGTTTTTCCGGGGCGATAATGAGTCCCTCCAGTTTCTGCCCGAAAATGGCATGCAGGTCGTCGCCGCCGGCCGGCTGGACGTCTATTCCACCAAGGGGGAGTATCAGCTGAAGGTATCCAGACTCATCCCGCAGGGCGCGGGCGCGCTGGCTGTGGCGCTTGAACAGCTCAAGAAAAAAATGGCCGCGCTGGGTTGGTTCGATCCCAAACGCAAACGACCCATTCCCAGATTCCCGGAGTGTATCGGCATCGTGACTTCCACTCAGGGCGCGGCGATCAAGGATGTTCTGAAGGTGGGACTTCGTCGCTGGCCAGGCGCGCGCCTCCTTGTGTATCCGGTGCCGGTTGAGGGAGCCAGGGCCGCTCCACAGATCGCGGAGGGAATCCGACGGATGGGACTGTGGCGTCTGTGCGATTGTCTGATCGTCGGACGCGGCGGTGGGTCGGTCGAGGATCTATGGGCCTTCAATGAGGAGATCGTCTGCCAGGCGGCGGTTCGTTGTCCCATACCGGTCATTTCAGCGGTCGGCCACGAAAAAGATGTATCGCTCCTCGACCTCGTCGCCGATCTTCGCGCCGCTACTCCCTCCATGGCCGCTGAGCTGGTCTTCCCGGACAGGGAAGCCGCCCTGGCGGACCTTTCCAATCGACGGCGCCGCATCCTGCGCGAACTGAAACAAAAATTCTCCCTGGCCGCCGGCCGGCTCGACGCGATCCGCCGGGCCAGGATTTGGAAAAATCCGCGCCTCCTGATTGAGTCCCGCTGGCAGAGACTCGACGACAGTAAGACCAATCTCGCCCGGGATCTGTCTCAGAGGCTTGTCCGCGCCTCGCAGTTGCTTGACACCCGCCGCGCCCGTCTTCAGGCCCTGTCACCGCTGGGTGTCCTCGCTCGCGGATATTGCCTTCTGACCGACGCCCGTGGGACGGTCGTCCGTCGGGCGGATCAGGTTTCTGCGGGAGATCGGTTGTCAGCCCGGCTGGCCGAAGGTAGAGTCGCCGTTCGGGTTGAGCCTGGAAAATCGGGAAGGAAAGATCATGGCTGAGCGTGAGCTGAAGTTTGAGGAATCGCTTGAGAAATTGGACGGCATTATGGAAGATCTCGAGTCCGAGGGCACGCCACTCGAAGAGGCCATCCAGTTGTATGAGGAGGGCATGAAGCTGGTCAAGGTCTGTGAAAAGAAGCTGGCGGTGGCGCAGGCTAGAATCGAAAAAATATTGCCCCAGAGTTCCGATGACCGGCCATCGGCCGGTCCGTTGAATCTGCCCGACGCTTAGGCGCGGGGGATGATTGTATCTTGACCCTGGCGACGGAAGGTGTGAGTGTGGCGGAGTTTATTGAGGCCCAGAAAGTCCGGATTGAATCGATGATGCAGAGGCGCTTTGAAAAACGCCCCCCCTGGCCGCCGCGCCTCGAGGAAGCCGTCCGCTATTCCCTCTTCGCGGGCGGCAAACGACTCCGGCCGGTCCTGGCGCTCACGGTCGTTGAACTCCTCGGACGGGATTTTACTAAGTTCGAGAATCTCTTTATCGCCCTGGAGTGCATCCATACCTACTCCCTGATACACGATGATCTGCCGTCGATGGACGATGACGAACTCCGGCGCGGTCAGCCGACCAGTCACAAGAAGTTCGGAGAGGCCGTCGCCATACTGGCCGGGGACGCGCTGCTCACGTACGCATTCGAGATCATCAGCGAGGAAACGTTTATGAAAAATTTCCAGGAAGCCAATGTCGTTCGCTGCCTGAATCATATCGCCGCCGCTTCCGGCGCCGGCGGAATGGTTGGTGGGCAGTTCATCGATGTCAATGGCGGCGACAAGCCGGATACGGAAGAGCGCCTGCGGGAGATGCACTCGCTCAAAACGGCCAAACTCCTCGCCGCGTCCGTCACCGCGCCCGCGATTCTGGCGGGATCCCATGGGCTCATTCAGCAGAAGTTGACCGATTACGGCAATTCCATCGGCCTGGCCTTTCAGATACTCGATGATATCCTTAACGTCGTCGGCAATGAACAGGAAATGGGCAAGTCGCCCGGCAGCGATCAGCAAAAGGGAAAATGGACCTATCCCCGCGTCGTCGGCGTACCGGTCGCGATGGAAAGGGCGCGGGAACTTTGCTCCAAGGCCAAATACGCCCTCGATGCCTTCCCTCAGGACAAGCGCAAACCCCTCGAACTCCTCGCTGATTTCATCATCGAACGAATGAAGTAGCGGTCCACCCTGTCCCGACTGTTGCCCGGTAAAATCCGACTCGATCAACGCCTTCTGGAAACCGCTCAATTCGAATCACGCAACCGCGCGCAGGCCGCCATCCTGGCCGGATCGGTGTCGGTCAATGGGGAAATCTGCCGTAAAGCGGGCGCGCGCGTGTCGCCCCAGGACCGCGTCGATGTCCGCGCGCGGTCGGACTGGGTCAGTCGCGGCGCGGAAAAACTTTCGGCGGCGTTTCTTGCCTTCCCGATTCAGATCGGGGACGCCGTCTGTATGGATGTCGGCGCCGGCAGCGGCGGATTCACCCAGGTCCTCCTTCGTCAGGGCGCCGCCCGGGTATACGCGGTCGACGTCGGTTATGGTCAGTTCGATGCGCGATTGAGGTCCGATCCCAGAGTCGTTCTTCTCGAACGAACCAACGCCCGGCTCCTCTTAACTGACGATATCCCGGAACCGGTCCAATTCTTCGTCATGGATGTCTCATTCATTTCCGCTTTTAAAATCCTACCGGCAATCCATCGCGTGGCGGCTCCAAACTCGGAAGGAATCGTTCTGTTTAAGCCGAACTTCGAGGCTAAGAGGCGGGAGGTGAAAAAAGGCGGGCTCCTGCTCGACCCGGATATCCATCTTCGACTGGTGTCGGATGCCCGGAATTCTCTGCCTGATTTTGGATGGGTCCTGTCCGAACTCATG
>CAZHRJ010000009.1:0-39556 GCA_964534765.1 uncultured bacterium | reverse complement strand
GACCGCCTGCCGAACCCGGCAGACACCCTCGATCTGTACCGTCACCGCCGTGTCGACGGCGCCGGTCGGATCGGTAGTGAACAGGATGACCTGATCCGGTTCATATCGCCAGGCAAGGTTCTCGCCAATCCGCCATGCCGGGTCCATGGATTCCCGCCGGATCAGCGCCGGCGGCTGGCCGCCGAGTACCCAGACGGTCTGCTTCGATTCCGATCGGGCCGCCAGAGTCGGAACAGCCGCAGGCAGAAATTCGGGATCGACCGATTCCGGAACGTCGAGGATCGGCTCAGGCACGATCCCCTGCCGAAACAACCGCACACCCCGCTCAGCGGATCGCGCCAGGAGATAGACCTCTCCCTGGCCGGTCACGGTCAGATCGATCAGCTCCGCCGTCAGATGAAGTTCCAGCGGCGGCTCCATGCGCGGCCACTCGGCCGCGGGCCATTCCTGAATGGACGCGGCTTCGGCGTCGAGCACGTAGAGCGCGGCGGTCGGCGCCGGCGATCCGGGCGATTCCCAATCGTCCGTGTCAGTGTCGGCGCGAGACGGCGGTCCGGACAGAACCGGAACGATTTTTTGAAATCGGCTGTTGCCAAGGTCTAAAATCGCGTTGGCATCCGGCGTCCAACCAACCATCCGCCAGGACGGATGCATGGGAACCAGAAACCCTTCCGGGAGCGGAACCACCTCTTTGGGATCCGGCAGGGAGGACTGATCCCAGGGGAATAGCCGGATGCGTGAGGCATGCGAGAGAATAAGAAATGTTCTCACATTCAGATGGGTGAGGCGGATTTCGGCTGAAATGAGCTGACCCGCCGGCCCGGTCGCCAGGCGTTTGGGATCACGGAAAAAGTCGGACCAGTTGGGAGGAAGAAGGGCGTGAATTTTTCTGGCGTCCGGAACGGGGTTTGAGTGTGGGTAGGAAGCGGTATCCGGCATGCGGGACAGTCGCCGCTCGCCCGTGTAGGGGTCGTCGACCGGGGCGATCATCCATGCGGAGGAGCCGAGTTTGAGATGGACGGTATCGCCGGCGATGACACGCAGATCGGATTCCAGCCACTCACTGAGCCGATGATAGATGCTTGAAACCTGCGCGATCAGCGTCAGACGCCTCTGACCGAACCGGCCCGGATCAACCGAGAAGACAAAAGTCCGGCCGCGATGGTCAATGATCTGCAGAGTCTCCTGCCGGTACGACCACCTCCACGGCCGAATCCGAACACCCCGCCCGGCCAGGTCGGCCACCGCTTCCGCCAGCAGAGACTGGTCACGGACGCGTGGCGGGATGTTGGCCGGTGTCTGGGCAAGTAGGCGCGTTTGGACGCCCGAATCGGAAAATCCGAGATCGACCCACCGGCCGCTTCCGAATCGCGCGCGGCCATCGAAGAGCGCCGGCGCGGTCCCGCCGGCCATGGAGGGCCCAGTGCCGGCAGCGGCAAGGATGTCCTGCTGCCGGCCGCCGGCCGGCTCGATTTTCCATTCGCCATCCAAAAAAGTGCTGAAGATTTCCGGATCGGCCAGAAGTGTGAGGGCGTCTTCGCGATCCGGAATGAATCCGTGTCCGGGCAGAGGCTGGGGCGCCGCGCCGCCCGCGGGCTGGGAGTAAATCTGCCCCGTGACCTGATCGACGATGAGAATCCGCCGACCCGGAAGATCCGTCCAGACGTCACCCGCGAAGATGGGCAGAGTGGAATCATACCAATCCTCCAGCGACTCCACGACCACCGCCTGCGCCGGCTGCGGCCAGCCAAAACCCATCAGCCAGAGACAGATCAGCCCCCGATTCAGATCAGCCATTCCGGTACAGTTCCGTTTCATCGTGTCGGCCTCAAGATATAGCATTCCGTTGACTTAAGATCGAGTCACGTAGTAAGGACAAGGCTTCGAGCGGCGGGATAGCTCAGTCGGTAGAGCAGAGGACTGAAAATCCTTGTGTCGGCGGTTCGATTCCGTCTCCCGCCATCCGTTTGTTGACAGGGCATTCACCGTCTAGTTTAATGACGTCCTATGGCCAAGGAAACGACAGGCGAAATCCCGGCGGCGCTTCTTGCGCCCAAAGAAGGAAAAATCACACTGGTCCGAATCTCGCCGGAGGACATCACGTTTGAGTCTCCCGAGCCTTTTTCGCCCCGAACCCGGGTGAAACTGGAAGTCCGACTCGGTGAGGACCGCGCGGCGACGGAGCTGGAGGCGGAGATCGTATCGAGCGAGGACATGGACGGCGCCGTCTTTTGTGATGCCCGGCTGATCAACCTGAGGCCGGAGACGCGCCGGCGTCTGGTCTTGTTTGTCGACGATCTGGTTCGGGAGGAATTTCTGATCCAGATACCCGCGGGGACGGAGATCTTCAAGGAAGGGGAGAAATCCCGGCATATCTACTACGTCGCGATGGGGCAGTTCGTGGTCGACAAGGGAGGCGAGAAGATCGCGGAGATCAGCGAGGACGAGCAGTTCGTCGGCGAAATTTCATTTCTCCTCGATATCCCGCGGTCGGCCACCGTGACGGCGATGACCGACTCGCTGGTGATGGCCATTCCGGCGGAGGTTTTTCAGAAGACGCTGGGAGAGAATCCGAAATTTGCCGTCGAGCTGGCGAGACTTCTGGCCAAACGTCTGACCAGCACCAGCCAGCACCTGGCCCAGTCCCTCCATCACACCTGACCATCGCGGACCATGCGCTTCTGTTTGTGACAGGCGTGGCGGCCGCGTCCTACAGCACCCTGATCGGCGGCGGGACACTCCTGACCGTTCCGGCGTTGGTTCTCCTGGGTCTTGCGCCCCATACGGCCGTTGCGACGAACCGGGTCGGCGTGTTTGGTCTGTCGATCACCGGGTACATGGCCTTTCAGCAGCGCCGGCTGATCAACCATCGAGTGGCCTGGTCGATTGGCCTCTCGTGCGGCGCCGGGGCCGTCCTGGGGGCGATGGTCCTTTTGATCATCCCAGCCGACACGTTAAAACTTTTTATCGGAATCATGAGTCTGGCTCTCGTGATCTTCACGGCCTGGCATCCGAATCTGGGCGTGGACCGCGCAAGGATATGGCCAAATCCGGTGCGATGGGGTGTGGGATTGCCGGCCGCCTTTATACTGGGCGCCTACGGCAGCGTCTATGGCGCTGGGTTGGGAACATTACTCACGTATCTGCTGGTGCTGCTGTTCGGGCAGACGTTTCTGGAAAGCGCCGGGACGCGGAAAGTCGGGATCGGGATGCAGGCGATCCTCTCCTCCATATTATACTATCGCGCCGGGCTCATTCACTGGCCGGCCGCGGCCAATCTGTTTGTCGGGATGGCCATCGGATCCTATATCGGCGCATCCTACGGCTCAAGGCTGGGAAATCTCTGGATCCGGCGCGCCTTTTTGGCCCTGGCGGGGGCGTTGAGCGTGAAGGTGGTATTGCAGGTTTGAAAAAACAGCGGGCATCTGATGAAATCAGCCGGATGATTCGAGTCAAGGTCAATGGCGGGGAACGGAATCTGCGGGAGGGAATCCGATTGTCGGACCTGCTGGCCGATATCGGCATTCCGGCGGAAGGGACGGCGGCGGCGGTAAATCATGCGGTGATACCGAAACAGGAGTACGACCGGACAAATCTGGCGGAGGGGGATGAGATTGAGATCATCCACGCGGTCGGCGGCGGCGCCGATGGCGGCCGCATCACAGGAGGGCGGAGATGACAGACGAAGCATTAAAAATCGGCGACCGGACCTTCGGGTCCCGCCTGATACTGGGAACCGGCAAATATGCCTCGAACGACCTGATGGTCCGCTCGCTCCAAGCCAGTGGCACTGAACTCATCACGTTGGCGCTGCGCCGGGTCGACCTGACCGACCGGTCGGACCAGTCGTTTTTGAATCATATCGATCGAAAGAAATACTCTCTTCTTCCAAACACCGCCGGCTGCTTTACGGCGAAAGACGCCATTCTGACCTGCCATCTGGCCCGTGAGGCGCTGGGGACGAGTCTGGTGAAACTGGAAGTCATCGGCGATCAGCGAACCCTGTACCCGAACAGCGAGGCCACGCTGGAGGCGGCAAGGATACTGGTCAAGGAAGGATTCACGGTTCTGCCCTACACGCTGGATGATCCGGTGGTCTGCCGGAAGCTTGCGGATCTGGGATGCGCCGCGGTCATGCCGCTGGCGGCGCCGATCGGATCGGGGCTGGGAATCCGAAATCCCTACAATCTGCAGATCATTCTCGAAGACATCACCGTGCCCGTCATCGTCGACGCCGGGGTCGGCACGGCGTCAGACGCGGCGGTGGCGATGGAACTGGGATGCGACGGGGTTCTCATGAACACGGCGATCGCCTGCGCAAAAAATCCGGTATCCATGGCCGAGGCGATGCGCAAGGCCGTCGAGGCGGGGCGTCTGGCGTATCAGTCGGGCCGGATACCGCGGAAACTGTACGCGAGCGCGTCAAGCCCGATTGACGGAGTGGTTGGGTCGTGACGGGTTGCCGGAGATTGGTGTTATTTTCCATGGCGGCTACTGTCATTTGTCTTTTGTATTCCGTCTCCGGTATGTCTTCCGCCCATGCCGACCACCCCTTCGATCCGCGCCGGTACGCGTATGAGCTTTTTTCCGAGGACGAGATTCTGCTTTCCGAGCACGCGGCCACGCTGGATGAATCGGTTGTGACGGACCTTCTGGATCAATCCTGGGCGGAGCTGGACACGATTGCGATGCGGACCGCAGGCAAGTCCGCCGAGGAATCGCGGCGGATGATTCAGGCCGCCGTCCGGGGCGAGGGTGGTGTTTCCGACCGGTTCCAGAGGAAACTCGAAGAGTCCGCCGGGATCGCCGGATCGAGAGGGAGTATGGCCGACCGGCTGAAGAGGGCGGCGCGGCATCCGGCGGTCTGGGCGCTGCCGATTGCGTTTGTGGCGGCGCTGATCTGGATCAACCGCCGGCCGGCCAAGGTCGGCTAGCCGCGGGACTCTAAGACCGACCGCTAGTCCTGCGGCTAGTCCTGCGGCTAGTCCTGCGGCTAGTCCAGTTTCGCCTGGACGCGGGTTGCGAGGGCGATTTTGCGTTTGTTGAATTCGACGGTCATGCTGAGGACGGCGTCTTCGGGCCATTCGGTCCGGAGGATGGAGACGGCGGCGCAGCGTGTCTGGGTGTGGCGGATCGGAAATTCTTCGCCGACCTGGACGCCAGTCACAAAGGACTGCCGGAAGTTCGTCACGTCCTTCCCCGCAAGCGCGATTTCCCGGATGACGGCCGGCAGGGCGTCGTTGACGAAGCTCACCGCCTTGGTTTCGATGATCATCACCACCCGGTCCTGACCGTATAGGATGCGCTTTAGACTGCAGATCAACGTATTTTCGATATCCACATCCCGGCTGCTGCCGTAGAATTTCTGATCGACCAATTGAGACTTGAGCGGCTGGCCGCCTTTCCGAAACGCCTCTTCCAGTGTTTTTTGAAACGGGTCCAGATTTCCCCGGCCGGCCAGGCCAAAGGGATCGAACGGAGTCCGATTGCCCGTGGCGGCGATGGCGCCGGTGACGGCGATGTCCAAATTCATCCCGAACTGGCTCAGATACGTTTTCGTCAGCTGGATCAGCCGGTCGATCTGATTCCTCCGGCCGGAAATATCCAGCCTCATCCGCAGACTCTCCTCCAGCTTCGGCCCGCCGTGGGATTCGACCATGTCCAGCATCCGTTCCGCTCCGTCGAGATCCTCGGCCTTGAGATACAGACGCGCGGCCTCAAGCGCCACGTCCGGGACCTGGGGAGACGATGGATTTTCCTGCAGAAATTTCTCGTAACCGATCAGCGCGTCACCCGTGCGGCCCAGCTTCAGCCGGCACAGCTGCGCTTCCTTGAAACTTTCCTCCGCCCACTGACTCTTGGGATAATTCTTGATCACCTTGGTGTAATAATCAAGCGCCTCCGAATACCGTTTGAGCTGATAATTCGACTCCGCCAGCCGGACTTTGGATTCGATCACCCAATCCGACCCCGGCGGATCCTCGACGCGCTGAAGAAAGGGGATGGCCTCCCGGAACCGGCCCGATTTAAATCTCGCCATCCCCATGAGAAAGGAGGCACGGGACCGCAGCGGCACATCGCGGATGCGGTCGAACAAGCGGTTGAATTCCGATTCCAGAGCGTCGTACCGCTTGTTTTCATAATGCGTCAGCAGCGTTTGAAATAATGTCTTGTCGATCTGACCCACAACCCCGCGGCCGACGGACTCGGTCACGCCGGGATCGGGAGGTTCCGGTACGGCGGCGGCGGGTGATTCGGCGGACGAGACTTCCGGCCGCGGCGGCACGGCGGCTTTCGACTGGGCCGACAGGGCCGCCGTCGCTTCCCGGGCGTACCGGCCGGTCGGGTATTTTTTGAGATAGGTCTGATAGGCGTTCAAACTGGCGGCCGCATTGCCGTCTTCACCCGGATAGAGCCCCTGACGGTAGGCGACTTCCTCGGCGTATTCGGAATCGGGAAAGACTTCGGACCAGCGGACAAGGTCATCCAGCGCCGACCGGGCGGCGCGGCGGTCGCCGGTTTTTTCAGAGGCGAGCATGAGATTAAATGCGGCGCGGCCAAAGAGCCGGTCGCCCGGACGAAGAAAAAGCAGGACAGACCGGGAGAGTCTCGCGAGGAGCGGGTGGAACTCCCGCTCACGCAGCCGGTCCATGGCGAAGACCTGAAGCGGCGTGTCCGGCCGGCGGCTGAGGATCGCATCCATTTTTTCCTGGAGATCCCGTTCCCTGCCCGCGACGGCGAAATCGATGGCCCGATCCATCTCCATCGCGGCTTCCAGAAACGCCGCCGGATCGGTGCCCGGTCCCTGAGGGATGCCGCCGAGCGCGCTCAACCGGTTAAGAAGTTTTTCGGCCCAGGTAAAATTTCGGTCCTTGAAGGACGCGAGCGCGGCGTAAAACCGGTAAAGACGCTGGTCGTCCGGATTGGCTGCGTCACGAGCCAGGGTCTGATAGTCTGATGCCGACTCCCTCATCCGGCCCAGCCGGAACAACACATCCGCCCGCGCCGACCGCACACGCATCGCCAGATCCGGCGAAGACCCCCGAATCTGGTCAAGTTCCGCCAGCGCTCGATCCAGCGAATTGAGTTCCATCCAGCATCGCGCGATGTCGAACGAACACTCGGCCCGCGACGCGTCATCCGGCGCCTGCCGCGCCGCGCGTTCGAATGCCTCTGCCGCGGCCGGAAACTTGCCTGTCTCAAAGAGGATCATCGCTTGAAGACGCCGCTGGCGGTACCCATCCTGGTCGGATCGGGACAGGTGGTCCAAGGCCTCGTCATATTTTCCCTGCCGGTACGCCGATTCGGCCCGAAGATAAATCAAATCATCCTTGACCTCGGCCCCACCCGGCGACGGCGCGCTCCGGACAATCTGCTCGCCCGCTCTTGCCATCCGCTCGGCGTCTTCCGACCGGCCCATGCGGCTGCTGATCTGGCCGAGGTTGAGACTGGATCCGGCCCGGACATCCGGAAGAGCGGCGAGGGCGGCGGCGGATTCCATCAGGAGCTGCCGGGCATGCGCGTCATCTCCCATGCGGGCCGCGGCAAGACCGGTTTTGTAAATTGCCGCTGCCCGCAGGTCCGGCGGCAGATCGTATCGCTTGTAGGCCTGTTCGTAGTGGCGCCGACTTTCCCCGAATCGGCCCTGGGCGAACGCGTCGTCACCGCGAAAGATCATCAATTCGGCCTGGGCCAGATCTGAATTCTGATTCGATCGCTCGAACATCTGCCGCGCCTCCGCTCCCCGGCCGGTACGGATCATCAACTGCCGCAGTCGCACTTCCGCTTCGAACCGCTTGTCCCGCGGATACTGGGGCATCACCATCAGCTGCCGCAACACTTTTTCCGCACGCGCGTCGTCCCCCATCCGGAGGTAACTGTCCGCCAAGCCCGCCCGGGCCTTGCCCGCGGTCTTTTGATCCACGCCTCGGGCATCGGCCAGCGCGGAAAAATAGGGCAGGGCGTCCGCGTATCCGCCGCCCCGGAGCGCCGCCTCGCCCGCCAGCATCATGGATTCCTCGCGATATCCCGATTTTGGGAAATCGGAAACCAGTCGGGCGTAGAGGCCAAAGGCTTTTGAAAATTGGCCGGCGCGCTCATAGGCCTGGCCGGCCCAAAAGACCGCGGCGTCCAGTCGTGGATCGCCGGGGAATCGATCGATCAGTCGCTCGAATGTCTGCGCGGCCAGCTCGAACTCATTCCTCTTGAAAAAGAAAATACCGCTGTTGTATTCATGGGAAAAATCGCCAAACGCCGCGCTGACCCATAAAACCATGGCCAATGCCGGAATCAGCCGGTTCATTTGGCGTCCGCGTCCGATTGCGTCCGGGCCGGAGCGGCGGCCCGCTTGATCTTATCTTTCAATTCCAGCACCACGTCCCGGTTCCGGACGTAAATGGCCGATTCATTGGACGCCGCCAAGGCCGACAGAGTCCAGTTCTGACTGCCGAGAATGAGAACTTCGTCATCGATCATCACCAGCTTCGTGTGATTGATGGTCTCCGGATCGTCGAACAGCACGTCCCACACCCCACCCGCCTTCAGACGCTCCGCGGCCTTGCGGTTGTCCTTCTCAAAATGCCGGTCCAGGATCACCCTGACCTGGACACCCCGTTTTCGCGCGGCGGACAGTTCCGATAGAATGCCGTCGACGGGATGATGATCTCCAATCCCGGGCCGGATGAGATACATCTCGATGTAAATCCCGATTCTTGCCGCCCGGATCGCCTCCTTCAGAACCGGCAGGTACTCCTCATTTGTCAGAAACACAACATCCCCGACTCCCGACGCCGCGGTCGCGCGGGACGAAAGGAAAAAAATCATTCCCAGAATCAGGACCAGGACTCGCGCGTCAGAGATTTTGAAACAGGTTCCAGTTGGCACGGGGCTGCGTTAACCGGCGGCGTCGAGCCGTCGTTTTTGAAGATCCCGGTCAAACCGGTCGAAATACCGGCGCATCGCCGATACCGGTACAGGGGATTCGACCCGAAGACTGATTTCCTTGTTTCGAGTCATGGCCGACGACGACCAGTTGTGATTGCCGACGTACAAAATCCGGCCGTCGATCAGGACCACTTTCGCGTGCGTTTCCACCGACGGCAGATCAAAATCGACCGGGATGGCGTGCGGCTTCAGGAGTTCCGCAGTCCGGCGATTGTATCGGGTGAGTGACCGGTCCAGTTCCGATTGTTCCAGCCGAAGGCGCACGCGCACGCCGCGGTCCTTGGCGATGATCAGCTCCGACACCAGACGGTTGACCGGGTTATCGTCCGTTTTCCCCATCTTGATCTCAAACATCAGCACGTCGATCGATTCCCGCGCGCCGGCAAGATCCTTCAGAAGAAACCGGGCGTAGGCCTCGTCGACCAGGGGCGTGACGTCGAATCCCACCGGAACGCCGGACTCCGTCAACTGCTCCTTCCTCAGCTCCTCCACCATTCGCGCGCGGGCGAGACGCTTTTCCGGCTCTCCGGAATTCAGCCAGTAGAAAATGGCTCCCATGGAGATCAAAAAGGCGCCGACGGCCACCGAGTTCAGGATGACACGCCGGGTAAAGAAGGACTGCCCCGTTTCCTGGCTTGACATTTATGCGCACAAATATAGATTATACTATGCAAATGGACAAACGATTTCTCATTCTTGTCGCCGTGTTCGCAGTCCTGGCCGGAACCTCGGAAAGCCCGGCCCTCTATCAGGGCGAGTACGCCCTCGTGTTGGACGGGCCCAACGAAGTAGTGCAGGGAAGCACCGAGTCGTTCACCGCGAGAGCGTATGATCCGCAGGGAAATCTGGTGAACGAGGTCACGTTCAACCGGACATTCTCAACACTGGGGCTGGTCGATGTCAGCCGCCAGATGACCATCACCAAACCCGACGGCGCCAAGATCGAGCTGCATGGGACTATGACCGTCCTCGTCAAAGCGCCAGGAACCGACGGCGGACCTGATCCGGACGCTCCACCGGAAGGCGCCTACTTTACCGATCCGACAAAACCGTCGTCGTCAGTGAAAGACGCGACGGTGGACGTCATTGCATCGGCCAAGTCGGAGGTTCTGGTTGCGGCGTACACGATAGAATCCCAGGACGTGGTGGACGCGCTGGTGTCGGCCGCCGGGAGACTGGGACCGGGGAAAGTCAAAGTGGTCGTTGAGGAAAAGTATTACACGGATCCTGCTTACCAGTCGAAATTCAATGAACTCAAGGCGGCCGGGGCCCAGATCGTGTCCGATGGGACCAAAAGCGGGTCGCTGATGCACAACAAATTTGTTGTCGTCGACCGCGAAACGGTTCTCAGCGGATCAACCAACCTGACCACGACGCAGTTCACCGGAGACGCCAACAACAGCATGGTTCTCCACGACGCCGGGCTGGCGGGGGCCTTCGCGACGGAATTCAATGAAATGTTTTCCGGGAACTTTGATGGCGGCAAATCGGACAACACCCAGCACCAGTTTCAGGTCACCGTCGGAGGCGGCGGCGCCAAAATCAATGTCAACACCGCGTCGGTTGAAGAACTCGCCAGCCTCCCGGACATCGGACCGACCACGGCGCAGAAAATCGTGACCTACCGTGAAACCAACGGACCCTTTCAGTCCGTTTCCGATCTCAATAATGTCTCCGGGATCGGATCGGCGACTCTCGCCAAGATCACGCCCTATGTCACCACCACCGGTGACGGAACCAAGCGGACAGTGCCGGTGGAGGCGTATTTCACGCCAAGCGACGACGTGAAGAATCATTTGCTGGATGTCATCAACGCCGCCAAGTCATCCATCTCGTTTTCGATTTTTACGTTCACCGATCCCGACATCGCCGACGCCCTCAAGGCCGCGCGGGACCGGGGAGTCAAGGTCGAGGGGGTGTTCGACGCATGGCAGTCCAAGAGCGCCCACAGCCAGTACGATGATCTCCTGAATGCCGGCGTCAGTGTCAAAAAAGATGGATTTACCACGCTCAATCACTCCAAGTATCTCGTCGCCGACGGCGGCACGGTTGTCACCGGGTCGTTTAACTGGACAGGATCCGCCAACGGCGAAAACGATGAAAATCTGCTCATTATCAAAGATTCCTCCATCGCTCAACAGTATCTCGGAAATTTTAATACAGCCTACGCAGCCGGCAAGTAATCCGTGAAACTCGGATTCCGGCTTCTCTGCGTGACCGACCGGTACGCGACCGGGGGCCGGGATCTGATTGAAGTTGTGAATGTGCTTGTGCGGGCGGGATTGGGAAGCGTTCAGATCCGGGAGAAGGATCTTCCGGACGACGAATTTCGGACGCTGGCCCAGAGCCTGATCGGCATGGATCACTTCCGGCCGGTCGAGTGGTTTTTCAATTCACGAGTCAGCCTCGCCAGGGAATTCGGCGCCGGCCTTCACCTGCCGGAAGCCTCCGACGTCCGCGCCGCGCGGGAGGTGTTGGGCGGGTCGGTTTCAATCGGCGTTTCGGCGCACTCGATCCATGCCGCGCTCGGCGCGGAACGGGATGGGGCGACGTTTATTGTGTATGGGCCGGTCTATTCTCCCATTTCAAAATCATCCGGCGGTTCTCCCTGCGGCGTAGAGACTTTGTCCCGGGTCGCCCGGGCGGTGGGTATTCCGGTGGTGGCGATCGGTGGAATCACGCCCGCGAACGCCCGGGCGTGTCTCACCGCGGGCGCACAGGCCGTTGCCGCCGTTGGATCCCTTCTTGGCGCCGGGGACGTACGGAAGGCGTTGATGGAGTATCTGCCCGCATTGGGGAGATTGTAGATCATCGAAGATCCGGGCGGGATCTTGCGTTTTACCCCTGACTTTGCGATGAATGACGTATGCCTTGTCCGGATCAGGCGTCGCTCCTGAAACTCAAAATCGGCGACGACGACACCATTGTCGATTACACGTACGCCAAATACACCTGCGGCAAACCCGTCGGAATCGGATCCGGGTTGAAGCAGCTTCTTGTCGGGCAGCCCGCGCGCAGCGTCCTGGGATTGAAGCCGCCGGAAGCGGTACGGCGGTTGGGCCTGGAGTCCGAGGAGGACCGATTTCTGCTGGTCGTTGAGCTGGAAGCCCTGACGGCGGCGGTGGCCCATTTTTATGGCGTCGAAGCCGACGTCACACCGCGGTACACCATCAACCGCGTCAGCCGCGAGACCGGTTACTACGACATTCATCAGGACGCCGCGCCCGTTCCGACCGCCCCCAAAATCCCTCTTCCCTGTTCCAGCTACCAATAGACGCAGGGATTCCCATCCGCAATGGCTTTTTTTGCCGGTATGGTGTGCTCAGGTTGCCTGTGTCGGCGATGGTTCTGTGTCTGATCATGCCGGCCGTCGAAGTACATTCAGCGGGAGTGATGGGGGAATATCGGGAAGAAAAATCGGAGATCCGTCAGCGGGCGATTTTGATCGATGAGCTCCGGCGCCAGGGGATTTCCGATTCGGCCGTGATTGATGCGATGGACCGGACGCCGCGCCATCTGTTTGTCTCCCCGGATCTGCGCGGGAGCGCCTACCGAAACGCGCCGCTGCCGATCGGGCACGATCAAACGATCAGCCAGCCGTTCATCGTGGCAGTCATGACTCAGCTGACCATCGAAGGCCGGCGGCGGCCGGATGAAATGACGGTTTTGGAAATCGGCACCGGATCCGGATATCAAGCCGCGGTGGTGGCGAGGATTGTCAGGAAAGTTTATACCATTGAACTCATTCCCGACCTGGCAAACAGCGCCGGCGAGCGGCTGAAAAAGTTGGGCTATCGAAATGTGATCGTCCGGACCGGAGACGGTTACAAGGGCTGGCCGGAGAAAGCGCCCTTTGACGCCATCCTCGTGACCGCGGCCCCCCCGGCCATCCCGGACGAATTAAATCGCCAGCTCAAACCCGGCGGCCGGATGGTGATCCCGGTCGGGGCAGATCCGGAATCCCAGGAACTGTTGATCGTCGACAAGAACGACTCCGGCGTCCTATCCATCCGATCCGTCCTCCCCGTCCGGTTCGTCCCCATGGTCCCCAAAGGGGCCGGGTATTGACATTATTGACATTTCTTAAATGTCAATAATGTCAATACCCGGCCCCTTTGGGGTCTTTTCGGAGCAGCAGATCCCGGGCGGCGGACAGGTGGGTCAGGGGGACACGGATGTGAATTTCGCCGAGATAACCAACGGTCAGAGGAATCGCGCTCCCCTTTTCGCCTGTCAAGGCGCAAGGGATGCCGTCCATATCAAAACGGCTCTTGATCATCTGGGCCTCCCAGTCCAGCGTCGTTGTCTTCACGATCGGCCAGTCCACACCCCTGGCCACTTCGACTTTGATGTCGTCCGGCAAACAATGAATGCAGACTTGAGCTTCCTTTATCATGCTTTTTCCGCAAATCCCGCATGGGATCACGGTCCGATTGAGATCGACATCACAACGGGGACACCGCAGGTCCGATAAGCGGGTGTCGGCGGCGCAGGCCGGACACGGCCGCTTGTCCCGAACCACTTGATAGGCCCGCCAGCGCTGGGCCTCCCGGAGAGATTCGCGTCCCCATTGCCCATCCGGATCATCCAGATAGGCCGCCATCCATTCGTCAATGGCGTCACAGAGATACCCCAGTTGCCTGAGACAAGCCGCCAGATGAAAATGCGCCTCCGGATTCTTCGCGCTCCCACCCAGCCGGATCGCTGACTCGTAAAAGTCGGCCGAGGCCTCGAAGTTCATCGCGTCGAACTTGCGCCGGGCAACGACCATCGCGGCCGCACCCGCCGCCGGATGGTCCGGATTGCGGCGGATAAAATAGCCGAGCACGTACGATTCCCGCTGTAAGATCTTCTCAACCGGCAGATCGGCCAGCGAGTCGGCCAGACGGGATCCGTGATGGCGCCAGAATAAGAGATTCACTACAATCGCCACGACCACGCCGGCCAAGGCCAGCACAATCCAGGATGTGTTGAATTCCACAAAGTGCGCCACTTCGGGCACCTCCGCGAAATCGGGATAGTTGCGGTCCAACGGATGCAAGTTCGACCAGGATCTTCTCCCGGCTGAGAATATCCCGGTGACGCTGCTGACGGTGTCCCGAAAGGAAAGTCCACCCTGACGGAAATAACGCGCGATCGGATCGACCCACATCGTCTGTATCGAAACAGCCGTATCTTCCACATCGCCATCGATTATCGTCAGGCTGGGGGTATTGTGATACTGAACTTCGAAATGCCGGCGGCCCCATTCGTCCACCCGGAAAGTCGCATTAGACTCTTGCGACATCGGTGACTGGATCCCGCAGACGGCGGTCAGGAGAAAGGAGATGGCAAGGCCGTTCATTTCCCCTTCCGAAGAAAATCCCGGACAATTTTCCGGTGGGTGGCCAATCCAAGTCTCGGCATCCGGGGGAATGAAAAATAAGCGACGTCTTCCGCGTCGTCCCCCGGCGCGATCCGGCGGGTAAGAGGATCGATGCGGTAGACCGACACGAGCAACGAGTGATAGCGGAAACTCGGTTCAAAATAGATCCCATGAACGCCGAGGATCTTTCCCCTGACCCCGGTTTCCTCGCGAAGTTCCCGGAGGGCCGCGGCAGATGGCGTTTCGCCCAGCTCCATAAACCCGCACGGCAGGCTCCACGCGCCCTTGGCCGGCTCCACGCCCCGCTTGATCAGAAGAATTCGATTCCGGTCGTCGATCACCAGGCATCCGACCACGGGCACCGGATTGCGATAGTAGATGAATCCACATCCCGGACAGACCTTCCGGCCGCGGCCATCCACTCTGACGGTCAGCAGTTTGGTCCGGCAGAGGGAGCAGAATTTCAACGTGTCGCGCGGATATCGAAACGGATCGTAGACAAACTTCGCCGGCTTCATTCCACTTCCTCCTCCGCGGCCCCCTGCTCGATCCGCTGAACAATGGCCGCGATTTCAGTCTGGTTGGGATTGAGATGCAGGCTTTCCCTGAATGCGGAGAGAGACTCTTTTTCCCAACCGGCCTCGTAGTAGATCAGTCCGAGCAGTTTGTATCCCTCCGGATTTTTCGGTCCCGCTTCGATGGCTTTACGGGACTCGTTCACCGCCTCCAGAAACGCCTTCCGACTTCGATACAAGAGCGCGAGGTTGAGGTGGGCATCCGGCCTGGCCGGAGACATCCGGGCGGCCTCCCGGAACGATTTTTCAGCGCCGGCGGTCTGGTCCAGTGAATTCAGAGAAAGACCGAGGGCGATGAGCAAATCATATTTGAGTGGAGGCGCGGGCGAGGATTGAAGGGCCTTGCGAAACAGGTCGATACTCCCGGCGTAATCGCCGTCCCTGCGGGACAATTCGCCGAGCCGAAAGAGGGCGTCGGGCGAGGCGTCGCGGGCGGCGGCGGATTCGAGGAGGAGTCTGGCCTGATCGATCTGGCCGTGAGCGGCAAGAAGCTCGGACAAAAGAAGGCTCGACTCCCGTCCAACTCCGGCCGGATCGATATCGCGGGCGATGAGAAGCTCTTTCATGGCAAGTTCGGCGAAACCGAGTTTCATGAGCGCGAGACCATGGCGATGATGAGCCAGCGCGTTTTTGTTGTCGACCTGGAGAGCCTGCCGGTACTGTTCGATGGCGACGTTGAATTTTCCGTATTGCAAAAAGAGATCTCCCATCCGAATGTGAGCCTGCGCCCGGTTTCGGGAATGGACGATGGCTTCCTTGAAAGCGTCATACGCTTTTCGCACCTCGCCCTGCCTCTGATACGCGACGCCGATCAGGCTATATGCTTCCGGCTGAGCCGAATCGATTGACAGTGCGCGCCTGGCGTAATCGACGGCGGCCGCTGGCCGGTTCTGCCGAAGTTCCAGGTCAGCCAGTCCCAGGAGCGGCCGTGGATCCCTTGGGGCGATGGATCGTGCCCTGGAAAGACTCTCATAGGCGACGTCGAACCGGCCCTGGCTGAGTTTCGCCCGGCCCATGAGCAAAAAGGCCATCGGATCGTTTTCATCCAGAGCCAGCATCCGGTCAGCCAGTCGGGCGGCCTCCGCGGCGTTTCCGGATTTCATCGCCCGCTCGCCAATCCGGCGCATGATCACCGACAACTCCTGCCGATCACCGGCGGTGGACTGGCGTCGAAGGAGATCCAGCACCAGAGATTCCGCCGCCGGCCAGTTTCCGTGCTCCTGCTCCAGTTCCGCCAGCCGACGGATTTGCGCAACGCTCGCCGCTCCTACTTCATGAAGCCGACGGTACTCGTACAGGGCGCCGCGCATCTGGCCCGAGGCAAAGAGGGCGTCCGCGTATTTGGCGATGGCCTTCGGCGATCCGGTCAATCGCACGACCCGCTCCCAGACTTCCGCCGACCGCACGGTTTGGCCCAGGCCGGTGTAGGCTCCGGCCAGAGCCTCCAGAACCGTGGAATCCGCCGGGGCCGCCCGGCGGAGGACTTCCAGATATCGAACCGCGTCGGCCACTTTACCCTCGTCGGCGGCCCGCCGGGCCAGATAGAGATTGGCGTCCCGGTCATAGGGCGCGGATTTGAGAACCAACCGATATCGATCTGCCGCCGCGGATTTGTCGCCGAGCCGCGCGAGCAATTTGGCGTAGGATCGAAAAAATTCCGGAGACCGGTTTCCCGCCGCCTGACTGGCTTCAAAATGATCCCGCGCCAGCGCCACCTGTCCATCCGCGAGATACATCCCGCCAAGAGACTCGGACAGATGAATCCGCTTCTTCCGATCGGTGTCCGATCCGATGGGCAAACCGGAGAGGCCGCGCCACTCTTTTTGAAAGGCCTCCATCGACAGAGCCTTCGTCTTCGAATCGCGCGCAAAGAGCTTTCCGTATACCTCGTATAAATTCAGATACCGCTCTTCCGGGCCGAGCAACCGGACCGATTCGGCGTAAAGAGATTCGGCGCGAGGCGAATCCTGTCCGCCGGCAAGATCAGCCAGGGCCTGATCATACGCATACCGGATGAGCCACCGGCGCGTGGCGTCGTCCCTGCGAATGGCATAGAGACGTCGATGGGTTTCGGCGGCGTCCCCCATCTGTCCGAGCCGAACCTGTATTTCCGCGATGAGAGCCAGGGCATCCGGGTCCTGGGGTTTCACTTTCAAGAATTCACGCGCGGCCGAGAGAGCCTCCGAAAAAGCCCGCGCGTCGGCGAGCTGCCGGATTCGAATGAGCTGAATGGGATCTCCCGGCGAACGGATTTCCGCGAGTCGTTTGAGTATCGGCGCCGCGGCCGGCGTGCTCTTGCGGATATTCCAGGCGGCCAGCAACAACTGCGCGTCATCGGGAAACCGGCCCAATAAAACAGTTATCAATGGGTCGGCCTCCGCAATCAGTCCCATCCTCAGTTTGATGTCCAGCAACCGCCGCTGGACCGACGCCTTCGCCATCGGATCGGCCTCCAACGCCGAGAGCCGCTCGATCACCCTCATGAACGACTGCGAATCGCTGGTCCGCTCCAGGATGTCCGCCGACACTGAGAGAACGTCACGCGAGGATGGATGGGCATCGACATACACGCGCGCCAAATCCTCCGCGCGGCCCAGACGCCCGGTGTGTTTCAGCGCGCGCAAATATTCCGACGCGGACGATTCGGGCAATTCCTCCGGCCGGAGGCGTCCGAACCACGCCACAGCTTCCTCGGCGTGACCCGAGCGGACAGCCGCGCCCGCCAGAAGCCGCGCAACGTCCGGCGCGATACGATCGCCGCGGGAGAGGGCGTACTCGGTGAGGTAGAGGTAAGCCATCGGAGCGTTGTCCGAGGACAGAATCCGGCCCAGCATCAGGGAAATATCCTCACCCGGATACCGGCTGGTGTACGCCACCTGCAGATGGGGCCGGGCATCTGAAAGACGACCCATTTCAAAGAGGATTTTCCCGGCAAGATAATTGGACATCGGATCGTCTGGAGCCAATTTGAGACCGGTCATGAGATACTGCAAAGACTGCGGCGTGTCCGATTCGATGAGAGCCAGCCTCGCTTGAATTCGCTGGTTCGCAACGTCCGGCAGATGCCGCTCCGAAAGTTGCGCCTCCTGCTTGGCCTGCGGAAACCGGCCCGCGTCAAACGAACGCTCAGCGTAGACACCCAGGGTCTCCGCCAGTTTTCGCCGGGTCGACAAACCGAGGGCGGATGGCGGCGCCGCGGAAGCGGCGCGGATGGCGTCGTCGATCCGGCCAGCGGCCAGCGCAAGGGATACATAGGCATCGGTCTTTTCATTCGGGATGCTGGCCGGGAAACGCATCCGCATCGCCTGCAAGGCCTCGCGGGCACGGCCAAGGGAACGCTGGACCTCGGCCAGACGATCCAGAATCTCCGGTTCACCCAGACCCTTGGACTCCTCCAGAAACCGAAGTTCAGCCGACGTGTCATGGCCCTCCCGGTAAAAACGCGCCAGACGCCGGGCGACGGCCAGCCGTGTCCGGCTGTCCATGGGCGTCTGCCGCCAGAGCTTATCGGCCAAGACCTGCGCGGGTGGATGGTGGCGAAGGGCGTCCAGAAGAGTCAGGAGTTCCTGCGGATCGTCTCCGCCCGAGTAAAAATATTTCAGACGCTGCGTCAGCGCTTCGCGCGAATTTTGCATTTTGTCCGCCAGTCGGGCGCGGATCAGATGATGCGTCTCCGGCATGGTCTTCAACAGGTCCTCCGGCCGGGAGGAACCCAAAACGCCAATTGAGGATCCCGGCACGGCGGCCGCCGGTCCCGGCGGAGGCGCGTAGAGGGAGGCGCGGCGAAGAGCCAACAGCGATTCGACGGACGTGGCCGGCTGGCTCTGCGCGTAGGTCATGCAAAAATCCCGCAGCAACTCCCGCGTGACCCGATCCGCCGGCGGGTCGAGTTTTTCGGTCAGCGCAAACGCTTCCCGGGCGCGGCTGCGCTCCATGAATCTGCGCACCAGCCACAGTCTCAGATCCTGGTCTTCCCCGCCCTCGGCGAAAAATCGCTCCGCATACCGCTGGGCCGCCTCAGGATCAACCGGCAGATGCAGATCCGACAGTTTTTTCAGGTGATCCGGCTCGCGCGCGACCTCCAGCAGACGGCTGTAGTAGCGGATCGCCTTCTCGCGCTCGCCCAGATGTTCCGCCGCCAGGGCCGCCGCAAGCAACGCGTCGGGATCACCGGGTGATACATGCAGAATCGATTCGGCGGCCTCAATCGCCTGGCCGAGGGACTCCCGGAGTTGGGCCTCGGTATCCGGTGATGGCTCACCCGCGACGGGGCCGGCCGGAGGCGACAGTTTGCCGCAGGCGGCCAGATAAACGATCATCCCGGCCAGGCCAAGGCTGGACACCTGTTTAAACAGACTCATGTTTCCTGAGAATCTTCTCCGTCTCCCGCGCGATGCGCAGGAATTTACGTTCCCATCCCCTCGTCTGATTCCGAAGAAACCGGACCAGAACCGGCTGCGCCGCCGATCCGGCCGGCCGCACGGAAAGCGGCTCGGCGCGAATTCGTCGCCCCTCTTCCGCGGCATCCCTGGCGAACCGCTCGATGTTCCCGATGAGGGCCGCGCGGGACTCACGCAATGACCTCAGCCGCTCCTCCGTCTCCCGGCGCAGAGACTCGTCGGCGCCGCCGGACGCGTCTGTCAATTCAGAGGCCGTCCGATGAATCTCTTTTTCCGTTCGAAACAAGGATTGCATCAACAATTCGCGGTCTCTCTCAAAGCTCATCAGTTTGTCCCGGTATGCCGCGGCCGCGGGATGAAACCGGTAAAGACCCGGAACGCCCCGAACCATCGACCAGCCGACCAGAGCCAGCACAAGGGCCGCAAGACCCAGGGAGAGGTTCAGCCGAACCCACGTCAGCGGCAATCCTGAGTGAGGTAAGTCCGGAGGCAGGCCGGGTCTGACCAGGATCTCGCCGGAGGATGTAGTGAGAAAATTCCATTTTTTGAGCCGGCCCGGGCCGCGGCCGCCAATGGATGCCGACTCCAGCACATAATTTCCCTGATACGGATACAGCAGCGCGGATCGGCCGTCCAGGATCGTCATGCGGAATAATTGGAAAAGCTGCGGCCAGTCCGTGACCTGCCGGATCGGCCGGCCGGCCGAAAGATGGTGCAACTGACCATCGGCATGAAGAAGATAAACCTCATCTCCAAGTGCTGCGAAATCAGACCATCCATCGGGAAATCCCTTTTCGATCAAGGCGCGTGACAGAGGCGGAGGCAAAACGGCGGCCGGGAACTGCCGGTCCTTTGAATCGAGGATGAAGAACCCCGACCGCTGCCCGACGGCGAAGATCGAGCGGCCGATGTAAGCGACGCCGATCGGAAGATCCGAGCGTAACTCCGCGGGCAGAGGAACCTCCGCGGCCGGACCGAAGGCCCATTTTGTCACCGGAATGCGGTGGATCGACCAGAACCCGATGACCGATATCTCGCTCTCCGTCGCCGCGGGACGGCCAAAGAGTCCGCCCGAATCGGTGACCACGGCCCGGAGATGAGGATACTGATAAATCCAGAGCGACCGTCTGGACTTCAGCAGAATTCCGAGCGGACTTGGCGTCACAGACTCGAAGACTTCGCCGCTGACCACGGCCAGCGGATCAAACCAACCCAGATCCGCCGTCCAGACTCCCTTCGGGCCGGCCGCAATCCACCGGCCGCCAATTTCATCCCACGCCACCGACGTCACCGGATCCCCCGTCAACAATTTGGCCGACTGAAATCCCCGGTCCACCGCGACCAGCCCCCTGGACGTCGCCAGGAGAATTTCGTTTCCGTGGCCCGCGGCGGAGTGGAACGTCACGTCAAAGGGCGCGCGATCCAGAGTCCGCAGTAGCTCGGATTCGTCAACTGCGGCCTCTCCGACAGGCACGGATGCCGCCATGAGCGCCAGAATTGCAAGGATCCTTCCCGCTGGTTGAATCTGAGAATTCACCATCCCAGTCTAGAATGGACTGCTTTCGACGCGGATTTTGTATTTGCTGACGCGGGCCGGAGGATTGAGGAAACTGACTTTGAACCGCTTGGACTGGCCCGCATCCAGATGCGGCGGATCGGGATGAACAAATGAAAAATTCTGATCGACCACCGTCCCGGATCCGTCCAGGAGGAAAATCGACACCTTGACGTATCGCGCCGGAGCGGCGCGGCGGTTTTCGACGTCGCCGACAATTTGGAACACGCCGCTGGTGAACTGGGCCTGATAATTCAGAATCGCCAGATCCGGAATCACCGCTCCTGAATCCGACGCGTCCGCGGACGGAATGGACATCAATTTCGAAATGGGCCGCTCCGGCGCCGGCGATTTTCCGGGGGCCAACGCGGGCGTCCGCGGCAGGGCGGACCTGGTGGGCAGGACAATCTCTGAGGCGGGATCAAATACGATTTTCAATATATCGTCCGGCATATAGATGACGGTCTTCCGGCCCTCCCTGATCCAGAATGCGCCGTCGCTGAACCGTTCCACTACGCTGACCCGGACTTCACCCGATTTCAAATACACCGTGTCTCCATATGCCGCCGGGGCGGCGACACAGAGCGACATGCCCAGACCCAGCCACACAGCCACGGCCGAGGCCATCCGGCGGACGATCACTTCAGACTCAGCGACTGGATTCTCGAATTGGCTCGCTCATCAAATGTCCGTATGTCCACCATCCCCGCGCCGGGATGATCCGACAGGGCTATCCGACCCGACTCGGATGACGCGTCATAAAGCCCGTCATCCGGCAACGCTGACCGCCAGATTCCGCCGTCCAGCCGGTACTCCACCCTCGAAATCCGTGAAGCGGCGTCGACAGCCTCCCACCTCACCTGACTGCCTTCCAGACGCAGAGTGGCCGACGGCGGCGTTTGATCCAGAAGGATCAACGGGAATTCGGCCTGATGGGTCAACGACTCCGCCGGCCCATTGGACACCTCGTCCGTCACATCCATCCGGAATCGGTAAACGCCGTCTGAAAATTGGTCCGCGGGAACACTGACGGTCTTCACTCCCCTCGGCCGGTCCATCGGCTCAAACAGGGAAATCCATTGATTCGTTCGGGGGGGTTGATGGAACATCTGGTACAGGAGGACATCATTGTCCAGGTTGGTGACATCCCATTGAAACCGGATATCACGGCCATCCGCCGACCCGTCCTGAGATCGAACGACCTCGACGGATAAATTCATCAGCCGCGGCTGAATATTCTGTGTCCGGTATGGAATCCGAATCCGGCGCAACGCCGTCTCCGGTGACTTGAATCTCGCTTTCATCTGGAAAAATCGGCCCGACCCCTGCGGCGCGCCATCGGCTTGCAGCGGCTCATACTCGCTCCAGCCCGAATCAACATCGGTGGTCGATCCGGATCGCACAAGCAGCCCCACACCGCCAGACCCCGCGCCAAAGATGTCCGGCCGGCCCAGCCGGGCGGGAAATCCCATATCAAAAATCTTCGTCGAATATTCGCCCACGCCGGCAACATCCAGCTCGTACAGAATCGCCGGGTTGGAGGACGCCGCCACCAGATGCTTGCCGGGCCCGGCGGTGACCACGGAAAGATCCTTTGACGTCGATTCGAAAAACAGATGTTCCGATCCCGCGCGGGTGACCTGATAGAGCCGGCCCGGATTCGATGTCGCGACCCACACGGCCTGCGCGCCGGCCCACGCCGGATGGGCGTCCTCGGGATGGATCGACAGCACCACCGAAGACGGGGAATACCACAACCGGTGAACCTCCGATCCGTCCTTCGACATCCAGAACAGATTTCCCTCTCCCTTGCCGAACGGATCCGAAAAAGCCGGCTGGGGAACCGGCGACTGAACCGCGGGCGACTCGGGTTTCGGCGGTGGCGCGGGTTTGGACTGCAAAGGCGCCGGGGAACTTTCCTTCGCGATCCGATCTTCAATCGAAGCCGCGACCGCCTCCAGCGCCTTTTTCAATTCCGAAGCATCCCCGAATTCCTCCTCAGCGACGCCCTCCTCCGGCGGTTTGGACTGATCCTTCCCCGCCGGCGGTGGCGGCGGCGGAGCAGGGGGAATAAATCTGCGGCTGTTGACCGCCACGGCCAGACCCTGGGCGAATGGAGCGATGGAGCGAATTTCGGCGTCCGAAAAAGCGTACAGAACGCGGGCCCGGCCGTCCGCGCCCCCGTGACTGCGCCGGAGTACCCGGCCGGCATCATCGCCAAAAAAAATGCCGTCATCGGTCACCATCATCGCTGTCACATTCTTCACCTTCCCCTCGACCTGATGGATCAGCTCCTTTTTCGCCGTCTTCAGATCCAGTCTATATACGGATGGAAAGTGCCCCCCCAGCGCGGCGTAGAGTGAGGACTTGTAAACTGCCAGAGCCCATACGTAATTGGGCGACGCGGACCCGGTGGAGAAATCGGCAAAAAGGGTGGTCTCGCCTTTTTCGTCTATCTTATAGATGGCCGCGGCCGGCAGAGTCGCCGCGAAGAGATGCCGGCCGTCCGAAGCCAGCGCGGTCACGGCAAAGGTATTGGGCAATCGCGTCAGGACCGAAGCGGCCTTGCCGTCAAAGGTCAAAACCGTTCCGGGCAGGCCCGATCCAAAATACACTTTTCCCCGATAAACAGCCGATGACAAAATGTGCGCCGCATCCTCCACCGGAGTCGTCCGGGATGGCTGGTATCCAAGAACCAGTTCCCCGAGGCCATTGAGACCCGTGCCGAAAAATTTTCCCTCCAGCCAGGCGGAACTGCCTTCAATCCTCATCTCCTGCGTCGACGCGCCGTCAACGCCGTTCGATCCCGGGATGAGAATCACCCACGCCCAGACCACCATCCACAAACTATTTCTGAAATACCATTCCTTCATTTTGGCCGGCCCTCCGGTTCAATTTCGATTTGAATCCGCTGATTCCCCAGAATGATCCAGTCGGTCGACAGCGTCTCATACGGCTGCTGCACCACCGCCGGCTGAACCCCTTGCACTCCACCCTGCAATATCTTCTGAAAAAAAATGGGAAGATTCGGCAGCACCTCGCCGGACTGGGTCTGCGCGGGGGGCGCCTGAAGCAGCCGTGAGATGAGCATGTTGCCTTTGGGGCGTACTTCCATGAGCCGCACCACCTGGACCAGCGTGGTCGGCTGGGGTTGGGGCTGGGAAAACCCGAATCCGCCCCGGATTTCGATGTCCGCGAATCGGCCGGGAAAATTTCCCGGCACCAAAACTCCTGCAACCACATCCGCGGTTTGACCCTGCAGGGTCCTCAGCCGGACATCAATCCTCACCCGGTCGCCCGCCCGGTATTTCCGGCCGTTGACTTTGACCGAATCGATCCACGCCAGCCGCGATGCGTTGGTCACTTTCGCGTCAAATTCAAATTTCGTCGGCACCACTTCCACGATCCTGTTTTCCGTCAGCATCATCAGATCCATCAGCGCCTTGAACGGACTCGGCGACACGTCCGACAGGTCCACAGGTTCCGTCCGGCCCTTCAAATAAATTCGGCTGCGGATCTCAAACGCCCGATCCCCCACGCCGCCCGCCTCTGATACGTCCAGCGCCTCCGCCAGACCCATAAACGCCAGAAAGGGAGACAACATCTGCTCGCGAATAACCTCATACCGATAGTCCGACCGGCGGCCGGTGAGTGTGTTTTCCAGCGTGACGGATACCGGCACCATCGGCGACTGGACGGCCGGATCGATGACAATCGCCGGCTGACGGTCCTGGACCATGCTGCCGACGGTTCGAAGCGGAGAGGAGAGTTTGTAGGACCTAAAGACGCTGGGCATGAACGTGTGAACGTGGGCGGTGGTTGCCGGCATCGATGTCTGGCCGATATTAAAAAACGGATGACCGAACGCCAGAACCCGGCCCTTCGCGTCCACATGCGTCACCGTACCGATCGCCGTCATCGCCATATCCCCACGCATCAGCTGCACTCCCACGGCCGACCCGGGTGAAAAAGAGGCCGGGCCGCCGGGCCGGTCGGAGGCCGCGCCCGAAGCCATGGGGATAAGCCCGTATGGAGAGAGCCACTTTTCGAGAATACGAATGCGCGACGGGGAGAATCCCGAAACGGCCAGGGGCGATTCGACCGGCAGCAGCGTCGACACGCCGGGGCCTTGACCAAAGGCATCACCCGGGTCCGGCGTCATCGAGACCCTCTGCCACGGCCGGGCCGGCTCCGGCGGCCGGTCCAACTCCTGCAGCATGTTTTGGATCGGCGTGACATAGGCGATCGGTCTTTTTGAAAAAAGCGGCCCGTACGCCAGCGCGCCCAGGAGCCGGCCCTTGAAGTAGATGGGACTGCCGCTCATTCCGGCAACGACATTCGACTCCAGAAGTTTGGGGTCGTTTGCGAAAATAATGACCAGATCCTGTTTTGGGAATGTGTTCCGAAGCACGCCGACCGCCTCGACCGAAAACGTCTCGGGCTCGGTTCCCTGAAAGACCGTCAGACCGTGGCCCATCATCCCCGGCTCTATCTCGTCCGGAGAAATAAATTCCGACGCGCCGCTCGACGCCGCCATCAGACCCAATCCAATCAACATGAACGCCAGATGCCGCCCCACACCGCCGGAACCCATGCCCAAGACCTTCCCCGCGCTCTTCATGGATGGCGGCTCACGCTCAGGAGATTATCCCAGAAGAACCGATTCGAGTCTGGCCAGGTTGTCCTGGAGCTGGTCCGGAGAGGTCGCCTCAACGTTCAGCCTCAGGAGCGGTTCGGTATTGGAGGGCCGGGCGTTAAACCACCAGTCTTCGAACTCGATCGAAAGCCCATCCAGTTTCTCCAGCTTCTTCGACCCGGCTGAAAACTCGCTCTCCAGCCGCGTCAGCGCGGCCGCGGGGTCGGGCACCCGGAAATTCCGCTCGCCGGACCGGTGATATTTTGAAAAAGGCGCGATCAGCTTCGACAGGGGCTTCCCGGCGCGGACCATCGAGTTCATGACGAGGAGCGCCGCGATGATGCCGCTGTCGGTATAGAAATTATCCCGGAAATAATAGTGACCCGACAGTTCTCCCGCGAAAAGCGAGTGAATCTCCCGCATCCGCATCTTGATGTAGGAATGCCCCACTCGGTAAATCACCGGAACGCCGCCCGCCGCAGCCACCGCCTCCCGGACCGCCCAGGATGACCGAAGGTCAATCACGATCTTCGCGTTCTTCTCCTTGCGCAACAGATCCGTCGCCAGAAGCGCCGTGATCGCGTCCGCCGGAGCGGGCCGACCACCCTCATCGATAAAGGCCACCCGGTCGGCGTCGCCGTCAAACGCAATCCCCAAATCCGCTTTCACCTGCTTGACCTTGTCGATCAGCGCCGTCAGGTTTTCGATTTTCATCGGATCCGGCACGTGGTTCGGAAATCGGGCGTCGGGCTCGAAAAACATTGTGGTCGTATCATGCGGAAGCTTTTCCCATACCGGGCCGCTGTCCACACCGGCGATGCCGTTTCCGGCGTCCACCACTATTTTGAGCTTCCGCTTGGACGGAAGATCCTCTTTCCAGGACAGCACGTACTCATGGTATTCCTTCACGATATGCCGCCGGTGGCGCTCGCCGGTCTCGTCCGAATCCGTGAGATTGCCGGCCGCGACCATCTCTTCAATATCCCGGAGGCCGGATTCGTAACTGATCGGCTTGGCGTCTTCCTGGGAAATTTTGAAGCCGTTGTACTCGGCGGTATTGTGCGAGGCGGTAACCTGAACCCCGGCGTCATAGCCATAGTTGGCGATCGAGAAATAATTCATTGGCGTCGAACATAGCCCGATGTCGACCGTGTCGCACCCGCCCCGGCGCAAACCATTGCTGACTGCGGCGGCCAGAGAAATCCCGCCGTCCCGCATGTCCCGGCCGATCACGCAGGTGTTCGGCGAGAGGAAATTCGACAGCGCAAGACCAATCCGCTCCGCCAGATCGGCGGTCAGGTCCTTTTGATAAATGCCCCGCACGTCGTACGCGTGAAAAATTCCGGTCATGGCCTCACACTCCCGATGAGGCGCCGAAGAGTTCGGGTTCCGCCCGGCGCAGCGGCGCCGGCACGACCCGGCCCAGGTACTGATACGCATGGGGCGTCGCGACTCGGCCGCGCTGGGTGCGCTCCATGAGGCCGCTCTGAATTAAAAAGGGCTCGTATACGTCCGACAAAGTCTCCGATTCCTCCCCGACGGCGATCGAGAGCGTCTCCAAGCCCACGGGGCCGCCGTGAAATTTGTCAATCAGGGCCGACAGGACGGATCGATCCATCGGATCCAGCCCCATCCCGTCGACCTCAAGGGCGCTTAGCGCATGCTGCGCCACCGCCTGTGTGATCCGGCCGTCCGATTTGACCTGCGCAAAATCCCGAACGCGACGGAGCAGCCGGTTGGCAATCCGCGGCGTTCCCCGGGCGCGACGGCCCAGTTCATCCGCGCCGAGCGCGTCCATCTCGACGTTCAGCATCCGCGCCGACCGTGTGACGATTTGAATCATCTCCCCAACGGTGTAATAATTCAAGTGCGCGTCGACGCCAAATCGGCTCCGAAGCGGCGCGGTGATCCGGCCGGTGCGGGTCGTGGCGCCGATCAGGGTAAAATGCGGGAGCGTCAGTTTCAATGTCTGTGCGCCGGCGCCCTGCCCGATCACAATGTCCAATTTGTAGTCCTCCATCGCCGGATAGAGAATTTCCTCCACGACCGGCGGCATTCGGTGAATCTCGTCGATGAAGAGTACGTCCCTCTCCGATAGATTCGTCACAATCGCCGCCAGATCCCCAGGCCGCTCCAGGACCGGACCCGAGGTCGACCGGATGTTCACTCCGAGTTCCGACGCCAGGATATACGCCAGAGTGGTCTTGCCCAGACCCGGCGGGCCGTACAGAAGCACGTGGTCGAGCGCGTCGCCCCGGCGAAGGGCCGCCTCGACAAAAATCCTGAGATTGTCCTTGAGTTTGTCCTGGCCGATAAAATCGTCGAATCGGGTCGGCCGCAAAGCTCGATCCGCGGTGACCTCCTCCCCGCTAAGAGGCGACAGGACGCCGGACCGTGGAGCGGATTTAGAAGTAATAGAGGCGTTTGGTGAGCTGGGTGATTTCATCGTCTGCCGTTCTCAATCGATGGGCCAGTGACTGGGCAACGCCCAGAAATATCTTGGCGGCGACGCCGGGATGTTCCGTGGTGATGGAATCGACCTGCTGGCGGGAAAAGGTCAACAGTTCCGTGTCCAGATAGGCGGTGGCGCTGGCCGTGCGCGGACTGCGGTCGAGCACCGATATTTCGCCGAATACCTCGCCCCGGCCCAGACGCGCCAGACGGGTCGAGTTCGATTCGTCAACGCCCTTTTCGATCTGGACAACTCCGTTGAGCACCAGATACATCTTCGTGCCGGGATCCCCCTCGCGAAAAATGACTTTGCCGGTCGGATACACCTCGAATTTGAAAAGGGGAATCAATTTCTCACGCTCGTCCGCTGACAGTGACCGCATAACCTCGAATATCTCCAGCTGGCCCGCGGTAATTTGCCCTGGCACCCATCACCTCCAGACCGCACTCTATCACTCCGGTTTATGCGATTTCAAGGCCGTGTCCGGGGCCGAAGGCGGGCCGGGTCGACGAACCCCGCGGCCACGGATCTTTTCCGCGCGGCGGGCCGCCGAGTCGGCGTCATCGGGCCGGCCCATCTGCCGGTGGACAGCCGCCAGTTTTTCCAGAATCACACCCACCTGCTCATGATCCTGTCCCAGCGCCGGCTCCAGAATGCTCAGTGCGGTCTGGAATTGCCGCTCCGACTCCGGGAGCCGGCCGAGCTGGCGATAGAGCGTGGCTAGATAATACACGGTCTGCGCCAGAAGTGGATGCGACGGACCCAGGCGGCTGGATCGGATGTCGACGGCGCGAAGATAGAGCGTCTCGGCATGGTCGTAGAGGCCGCTGTTTTGATACAAAACCGCCAGATTCGACAGAACCTTCGCCACCTCGAGATGATCCGGGCCCAGCTGGGTTTCGGTGATGCCCAGCGCCCGCTCCAGGTACTCCCGCGATTCGGACTGCCGGCCGAGAGTCTGAGACAAAAGCGAGAGAGTACGCAGAGTCAGGGAAACCCCGTGGCTGGATGTCTCCCCAATCGCTTCCTGCTTCGCCAACAGACTCCGATAGACACGCCACGAGTCCGCATGACGCGATTGTTTCAGATACAACGCGCCCAATTCATCCAGCGCCGCTCGCTCCGCCGACGAATCCGGTGAACCGGTCCGCTCGTATATGCCGAGCGACTGCGTAAAGAACCGCTCGGCGGCGCTGTCGCGGCCCTGGTTCTGATAGAGCCGGCCCAGGCCCCGAAGCGCGGAGGCTATAGCCGGGTGATCCGGGCCGAACGCCTTTTGGCGGATATCAACCGCCATCCGGAAGAGCTTTTCCGCGTCCGCGGGATCTTTCGAACTGTACAGCCGCGCCATGTGTTCCAAGCTGTCCGCAACGGACGGATGCTCGACGCCGAACCTCCGGCGGCGGATCGACAGGACGCGGCGGTGCAATCGGATCGATTCCGACAAATTTCCCAGCTCGGATTCGATCCGCGCCAGAAGTTCCATCGCATCCGCGTGGCCCGGCGCGAGGGCCAAGGCTTCCTGCGCGATCGATCGGGCCGAAACCGGATCCCCATGGCTCATCAGGCCTCTGGCCATCGACAGACGGTCCTCGATTGACTTCGAACCAGCGCCCGCGGTTGGAGCAGGAGTCGAAACACGCTCGGGCGGACGCGGGGGACCGAAGACGGGTACGGAATGGGTTTGATCGGTGACGGCCCAGGTGTCCATGATGAGAACATTGTCCGTCGCCACCGCGGCGTGACCCTTGGCCGCCACCTGCCAGATTCGCCGGGCATTTCCGGGCGGATAGGAGGTATCAAAGAAATGTACCGACTTGCGGGCCGGCTGGCCGCGCGCGGCGTCGAAAGTAGACGTGATCACGTGGTCGCCGTTTTCTCGGTGCTGAATTTCCACCCGCCTTAGAGTTCGAATCGGATTTGCGGGAAGACTGCGCTCCGAGAGCAGATGCCGGACCCAGCCGCCGTCATTACGGTAGATCGCCAGTTCAGGTGTCCCGTCCCCGTGACGAATCCACCGGAGAATATAACCGCTTCGGTCGTTTAACGAGGGCTGGGACGGCAGCGGGGGAAGGGAAAATCCGCGACCCGGACCGAGGGCATAGGACACAAAAAGAGAGTTGGATAGATCGCTGCCGCCGCCCAGAAAACGCAGGTCATAGTCCCGCTCCACCGGATCGACGGGCGAAATCGGTAAACTGAGTTCAAGTCCGGCGGGAGCGGATGGCTGGTCGGAGCGGTAAACCAGAACAAGCACGCCGGATTCAGAACGGACGGTGGGTGAAACCTCGGCAAAGATATCCCGGTTGGACAGGACGGATGTTTCGAACGACTCCTGCAACAGTGGCGCGGCGGCACAGGGAGATATCGACATCAAAACCATCACATACAATCCCCACCAGACCCGTTTCATCAGCAGGGCGGCGGTGGCGGGCCTAGGGCGTGACGAGGAAATCGGATGGGAACTCCTGGACGACGAGATCGGCGGCCATTGATTGGCCAAGCGGAGTCCAGTGACCGTCGATTTTGTAAAAAATCTTCTCGGCCCGGTGCCGGCGGTACAGGGGCAGCAGGTCGAACAGCGGGATCTGCATCGACAAACAGACGTCACGGAAATATTCGGCCGGACGGTCGAACGAGTACCCGCCGCGGATGATGTCCATACAGCGCTGAATATACTCCGGCCGAAAACTTGAAGATACGCTGAGCAAAAATTCCTCGTAGACTTGGGATTTCGGCGGAATCAGCAGCACGCCCAGCTTGATCCCCTCCCCATCGCAGAATTCCTTGAGAAGCCGCAGCGTCTGCCGAGTCCGGGAGACGGCTTCGAGCACGTACGGCTCCGGCGTGGTCCGGTACGACTCGACCTCGAAGAGATAATAGGAATAGTAGGGCTCCCGGGCCGTTTTGAGATAGCCATGAACATAAAGAACCAGATGGCTTTTTTTTAAAAGACGTTTCAGGCCTCCAGCCGCGCGGTCAATCAGGCCGGGCGCGGCCGATCCGGACGGCGCGGCCGGGATGCCGCGGCCAAATGAAAAAAAGTTGTCGTGAAGATCGTTCGCCAGGCAGACGCCCAAGATGACGGCGTCCGGCTTCAAGCCGGTTTTGGCGAGGTGTTTCAGGAGGAGATAGGACTCGTAATTGGAATACCCGTTCAGACCGCCGTTGACCACAGTCCAGCCCGGATGGCGGTCATGAAGACGCGCGGCGAGCGCAGCTGTGAACGTCTGGTCTTCCGGGGTGTTGTCGGCCTCGATGTAGGAATCCCCCAGGACGAGAATTTTTTTCCGGTCAGAAAAATGCCGTGAATTTCGCAGTCCCCAGTCATCGATCTGGATCTCAACCATATCGCCCTTCTCGTTGGGCATCGTAAATCGAGTGCGGGGCGGATGGTAATAGAATCCGTTATCATAGACCCACTGAACGGAGAGATTCGACTGGCCCGCTCGGTTTGCCTGCCATCGAAGAAATCCTTCCGCGACCAGAAAGATCGCCAGTAAAGTCAGAATCGTCAGGATGGCGGCGAGCAGACTCTTTTGCGCGAAACTGAGCGTGATGGTCGGGTGCTGGCCTTCAGGGGCCGGATTGGAGTCTGGGCTCACCGTGTCGATTTCCTCTCTTACCGTCTACGGTCGTTCTCTGAAAACTAAAATAGTGCCGGGAGGGAGATTTGAACTCCCACGAGGTTGCCCCCGCCAGCCCCTCAAGCTGGTGCGTCTGCCAAATTCCGCCATCCCGGCTCAAGCACTTACATGTCCGGATTTTTTCAATTTGCAATATTTGAGTCCCCAGAGCTGTTGACAAACTTGGCCTCACCCTGTTGAACTCCCCACTCTTCGTACAATCTCCTCCGCCGAAGCGCAAGACGGACGGCGCGGCGATGTAAGCGCTCTACGCCGCGGCCGCCCATGTCGAGCTTCAGATCATGGATATTCAGGCTTCAGGCCTGTGCGCTTTGCGATACGCGCGAGCATCCGCGGATCAATTTCTTCGCCGTCGTGTAACGCGAAGACGAAATCAGACCACCCGGGACGGGATAGTGTTTCATCTGAACTGGATTGGCCCATATCACTCGTGAGATGGCTGCGGTCGATACTTCGGTCGCGCGGCGCGGCCCGTCGAACTGCTGCTTCGAAAGTGTCAAAGTGGCGGAATGACCCCTTTCCTTTCCTTTCCCTTTCCCCTTTTGGCGCAATGTTTCCGCTCTTGAATTCCCGCGGTCGGGAAGCGACCCTTGGCGGGATGAAATCGATGATTCGATCGCGCGCGATGGCGATGCTTGCCGTTCTCATCGGCACGGCGGCAGTTTCCGGGGCCGAATCCTGGGACTCGGCGGCGCGACAGGCGGCGGTTGATATCCTTGTCACGACCCAGTCCCGGTCCGCGCGGGTAACCTTCGTCGAACCGGACGGCCGGCAGGTTTATTTCTCCGGATTTCCGCCCGGGACGATCAAACCGGGCGACCGGATATCCATTCTTCGAAAAGGAAAATCCGCGGAGTTGGATGAGGTGGGTCTCGGCACGGTCGAATCCTTCCAGGGGCTTCTTGCCTGGGCCACCGTGGACACCGAAGTGAGCGCCTTGATTTTCCCGGACGATACGGTGCGGCCGGCGGGCGCGGCGTCCGTTCTCAGCATCGGGCCCTTTCTCTATGAAGCTCCGGCGCGCGGCGCACATCTGCGTGGGGCGCGGCGAGGTATTTCCGTCACGCGGGTTTTTCGCAGTCTGATATCGATGTATCTGCGGGAACAGGGTCTGACCATCGTTGAAAGTCCCCTGACCGCCGCAGACTTGAACGACTCGTTCCTGCCCAACGCGTCTGTTCCGCAGCGGACGATCCTCTGCCATTTCCGGGATGACCCGGAAGGGGCTGATACGGCCCTCACCGCCCGCTTGATTCTCCATTCATCTTTCCCGGGGGATAACCGACACGAAAAAGAGTACCGGCTGGATCTGCCCCGAGGTTTTGATTTCGCGGAGGAATCCGCGGAATCCTCCCAGGACAACCCGGACCTCTCCCCCTTTCCGGAAGATCCACTGCCGTCCACCCTCGTTCGTATTTCGATCGGCACGGCCCCGACTGGATTGGATTTTTTGCCCGGCTGGCCTCCACGGACACCGGCGGACCGCATTCTGCTCGATGCGATTTCAGTGTCCCTCAATACCTACGCGACGTTCTGGGTCATTCAGCCGGAGGAGCGGTATGTATTTCTCCTGCCACGGGACGCCCTCTCGACGGCGACACCTGTTACCGCATACAGGCTCGAGTCTCTGCTCAACGCCCGCCACGGCGACATGGCGAAATTCCAATTTCAGGCGCAGTCCGACACAGAACTGATTCTGCACACGACGATGAAACCCGCCGAGATCGGCCAGATTCTTTCGGATCCTATTTTCAAGTTGATCGATCCGGCGGTACCCGGGCTGGATATCGGTCTGGGTCCGTATTCGCTCGCGACCGTGGCCGGCGATCCGGCCGGCCGCGCCAGACAGATTGTATTAAACCGAAACCCCATGCGGTCATGGCTGGCCAACTGGGAGGAGACACCGGACACGATCGTCCTCCTGATCGATACGGACGCCCGGATGCGGCAGGCGAGATTTGAGCTGGGCGAAACCGATTTCCATGAGATGACCGACGCCGAATTTTTGAAATACACGGGATCAACCGCCTATTTGAACCGCGTCGTCCGCAGCCGCAATTCCGAACTGATGGTGCTCCTCTTTCAACTGTCCAGGCTGCCTCTGTCGGAACTGGCCGTCCGACGCGCGGTGACGCTCGCGCTCGACCGGAAAGCCACACTCGGCGTCCTGCTCAATAATCGAGGGAAGATCGCCTCCGGTTTCGATCCGGCGCCTCGGACTGACACGGGCCACGTCTCGCGAATGCCGCATCGATCGATTGCCGCGGCCAAAGAATTGATCGCATCGGCGCCCAGGCCGATCCGACTGGGACTTCTCATTCCGGAGGAGGACCCGGTTTTTTTGACGGTCGCCGAGCGAATCCAGGCCGACTTAAGACCCTTGTCGATCGGGATCGATATCCAGCGCGCGCCATGGACCCTCTATGAATCGCGGAAACGTTCCGGCCAATTCGACCTTGCCCTGGACCGCTGGCCGGCAGGGCCGGGAGGCATCCGAAGGCTCCTGTCCGCCTCACCTGAAAACGGGACCGGGTATCACAGTTCCACATTTGACGCGCTGTGCCGCAACTGGCACGGGCCCTCGGACCCGAGCCAGGATGACGCCATCCAGGATCTGCTCCTCACCGATCTTCCGGCGGCGCCGCTCTACCACCTATTCCGATACGCCGTGCTCGGTACACGGATTCGGGCTGCGTCATTTTTTGGGGAATCGATCCGGTTTGAAACCATCCGACCGGCCCGGCGGGAATTCTGATGCCGCTTCGAATCCGGCTGAGCCTGCTTTTCGGCGGCCTTCTATTGTTTGTCATGGTCTGCCTCGCCGCCGTCCTCTACTGGCAGATCCGTTCGTCGTTCATTCAACGAAGCGTCGAGCAGGTTCACCTGCTGGCCAGATACGGGGTCGACCGGGGCGAGCGACACGCGGACAGGTTGAGGCTGCGGTTGACCGACATGGCAGGCGACGCGCAGATCGTTTTGGCTATTCGCGAAGCGGGACGGGGCGGATCCGCCCAGCGGCGGCTCATCGATCTTCTTCAGGTCCGGACCGAGCAGGGACTGCTGGCGGAGATCACCGTCATTTCGCCGGATGGCGTGGCGCTCGCCCGCGGACACCGGCCGGCGGAATTCGGCGACACGACAGACGCGAAGGGAGGCGCGCCGGAATCGTTTTACCTATCTCCGGACGGAACGCGGATTCACTATCGACAACCGGTACGACTCGGCGGGCGCGAGGTGGGGACGATCGATGGAGCAGTTGATCTCACGGAGGACATCGAGAAAATTGGAAATCAGTTTTCCGGGTCCGTCCGGCTAAAACCTCATGCGGACGGCCCCGAAGATCCGGTCACCCCGTCTGCGACGGCAGGGATCGCGTTCGAGTTCGTCGCCGTCCAGCCCTGGATTCTGCCGGACAAAACGACGCTGGCCGATTTTGTTTTTCACCGGATCGACCACGAAAGCCGTGGGGTATTTCAGAAGCTCTCGATCCGCGTCGGCGCCATCTTTCTGGCGACCGCGGCCATCGGAGGATTTTTCATTTTCCGGCTTGCCGACACGGTGACCAGGCCGATCCGCAAACTGGCCCGCGCATCGGCGGACCTCTCATCCGGTTCCCGGTCGCTGGATCTGCCCAGTCCGGCCGGCGATGAGATCGGCGACCTCACCGGCGCTTTCTCAAAAATGGCCAGCACACTTGACGAGTCCCGACATAAACTCCTCGCCGCGGAACGGCTCGCCGCCTGGCAGGATGCCGCCCGAATGATGGCGCACGAAATCAAAAATCCGCTCTCCCCCATCAAAACTGTCGCCACCACGATCAGCCGCGCCGCGCGAGACAAAGACCCGGCTCTTGCCGCACTGGCGGAACGGAGCGCCGACATGGTGTTGAACGAGATCGCGCACCTTGAAAAGCTGCTCTCCGAATTCTCTCAGTTCGCCCGGTTTCCGGCGCCGCAGATACGGCCCGGGAATCTTGTCTCGACCGTCAAATCCGTGATCGATGAATTTCGACAAAAACACAAAGCCATCGTCTGGATCGAACACTTGGACCCGGCTCTGCCGCCGGTGCGCATTGACGCCGGGATGTTCTCCGAGGTCATCCGAAATCTCATTCTAAACGCTGTCGACGCCGTCCAATCCCCGGCGATGAGCCGGCCGCCGGCGATTCGGGTCGAAACCAAACTCGATGCCCCCTACGCCGTCCTGACCGTCTCCGACAGCGGTCCGGGCGTTCCGGCCGAGATTTTGCCCAAATTATTTACGCCCTATCAGACAACCAAATCGAGCGGCAGCGGTTTGGGTCTTGCGGTAAGCCGGAAAATCATGATCGAACATGGCGGAGACCTCATCCACCTGTTCCCATCTCCGTTTCCTGAAACTCCGGGCGCCGCGTTTCGGGCGTCCCTTCTTCTGGAGGCGTCTTGACCAGGACCTGGCGAATTCTCGTGGTGGACGACGAACCCGGCATCCGGGAGAGCCTGGCCCTGGGGCTGGGCCGGGAAGGGTACGACGTCTCCTGTGCCGAGAACGCGGATCGGGCGCGGCGGCTCTGCCAATCGTTCCATCCGGATGTGGCACTGGTCGACGTCCGGATGCCTGGCGAGGACGGCATGGCTTTGCTTTCTCATCTGCACGCGGAGGGAGTCAGCGTTGTGATGATCTCGGGTAACGCGACTCTCCGGGAAGCTGTTTTGGCGGTCAAGGAAGGAGCGTTTGATTTTCTCGAAAAGCCGCTTTCCATCGACAAGGTCATCGTCACGATCAGCCGCGCGATCGAGTACGATCGCATCAAAGGCCACATCGCAATTCTGTCGGAACGATCCGGCGGGGCCGACCCGATCGGAATATCCAGCGCCTGGCGGGAGGTGATGGAGACTGCCGCAAAAGTGGCGCCAACGGATGCGGGCGTGCTCATCCAGGGTGAGAGCGGGACCGGAAAGGAACGGGTGGCGGAATGGATCCATTCCCACAGCCCACGCTTGGCCAGGCCGTTCGTTCCGGTCAATGTCGCGGCTATTCCCGAATCGCTGGTGGAGTCTGAACTCTTCGGCCACGAAAAAGGAGCCTTTACCGGGGCGGCGGCGATGAAGAAGGGAAAGTTCGAGCTGGCGGATGGCGGGACGCTTTTTTTGGACGAAATCGCCGAAATGCCAATCGCGCTCCAGCCCAAACTCCTGCGCGCGATCGAGTCGGGAGAGATTCAGCGGCTCGGCTCAGAACAGATCCGCCGGGCGGACATCCGCATCCTGGCCGCAACCAACCGGGACCTTCAGGCCGCGGCGCGGGCCGGTCAATTCCGTGAAGACTTGTTCTTCCGGCTGAACGTCATTCCCATCCGCCTGCCCCCCCTCCGCGATCGCGGCCCGGACATTGATATTCTGGCCAACCACTTTCTTGGGCATTACGCCAGAAAATACCGCCGGGAAAATCTCGACTGGTCGGCCGACGCACTGCGAACTCTCCATCAGGCGCCTTGGCCTGGCAATATTCGTGAACTCAAGAATCTCTGCGAGCGATTGGCCATCATGGCCGACGGCCTGATCACCGATGAGATGCTCGAACCGCTCCTGTCGATTCCCTCCGGTCAGACTTCCGCGGGAGATCTGCGCCGGAAACTCGACGCTCACGAAATGGATATCCTGCGGGATACCCTCTCGGCCTGCGGCGGCAATCCGGCCGACGCGGCACTGAGACTCGGCATCTCACGGAGCCAGCTCTACCGCAAACTCGATAAATTCGGCATCAAACTTCGTCAGACCTGAACGTCCATTTGTCGCATCCATGCGACGCCCGTCGCATACCTGAAACAAATACCATCGCCCCTTCCTTGTCCCATTATTGCGTAAGCGTCCGCAACCGTTGTCAATCCAATCGCTTGCCATTTTCTTCCTGCCAATTCCTCCGGCTGGATCCAATCTTGCACTACTCCTTCAAGCCCCTGGGGCGAATTCAATCTTCCGCAATCGAAGGTCTGCGGACACAATCGGAGGTGAGGAACATGAATGGTTCCTTAAAAGCGGTAATGGCGGTGGCAGGCGGGATGGCAGGAATGGTGATCCTGGGTGGATGCACCAGTCAGGTGGAGTCGACGGCGGCTTTGGCGACGGCGCCTTCGCCATCGGTAACGGAAATTCAGAAACCGGTCAGAGTCGACCCCACGGGAGCGGTGCAGGGATTCATGACAACCGAGCAGCGATATACGCGTGGCTTGCAGTTGTACGACGAGGGCGCGTACGAGGAGGCGGAGCGTGAATTTTCGGCCGTCTGCGAGAAATGGTCAAAGTTTTCAAAACCTTTCAAACATCTGGCGCGGACGCAGATCAAGCTCGGCCGGTTTGAAGAGGCCCTGGAAAATGCGCTGGACGCGCAGGAGATGAATTCCAAAGATGGCGCGATCGACAACGTGGTCGGGCTGGCCTACATGGAACTGGATGACTTCGACTCCGCGGAGGCGGCGTTTCGATCGGCTATTGAGAAAACGCCGACATTCGCGTGGTCTTACAACAACCTCGGCTATCTTCTCATTCAGAAGGGCGATTTTGCCGGAGCCAGGGATATCCTGACGGAGGGCGGCAAACAGGATAAGGCGCCGGCCATCCTGTTCAATAATCTCGGAATGGCCCTGGAAAAAACCGGCGATACGGCGGGCGCAAAAGACGCTTACGCCAAAGCCGTGGACCTGGATCCGACCCACGCCAAAGCGACGCTGAATCTCTCGCGGTTGGGCAAGCCGGCGGAAACCTTGAAATCCGAGGAGATGGTCCAGATCACGGAAAAACAGTAATCGGCGAACCCTTACATTATCCGAGTTCCGGATACCAGCCCCTGTTTGACCCACCGCCGGGAGGCGACGCAGTCCAGTCACGGCCCGCCTCCCGGCGGTGTTCTTTTCCTCTCCATTCAAACCTCAAACACCACGATTTTTAATGGATGATGGCCGTCAAATGAAGGAAAGTCGCCCTCCGGCGTAATCGGTTTAACTGATCGAATCGGTCTCCCGGCTTTTGCGGCACAGCGTTTCAGTGCGTCGACCCAGGAATTGAGTTCGACCGAAGGGATATGGTTGGTCGCGATGATTCGTCCCCCGGATGGCCTGGCGGCCAGAATCGCCGGTTTGAACAGGCCCTGATAGTCTCCGGCGACATCAACCGCTCCGAATGGCCCCTTTGACCACGATGGAGGATCGAGAATGACCAGATCGAATTGGCGCGGATCGAATCTCTGGAATTTTCGCCTCTGACTCCTGCGAACCCCGGGCGGCAATCCGGCCAGCTGGCGCATGACGGGCAAACAATCCTCCTCGATGATCCGAAATCGGTCATTCCGAATATGATTGATCGACGCGTTTTTTCGGCCGATCTTGAGGCTTGTCAACGCGAAATCCACATTCCATACCTCGGCCGCGCCGGCGGCCGCCGCGCAAATGCCGGCGGTGCACGTGTACGAAAACAGGTTTAAAACTCTGCACCCACCGGCGGTCTGCCGGATATATCGTCGCCCGGCGCGCAGATCGAGGAAAAGCCACGGATCGATCCCCCGGTGCCGCGCACGGATCACATATTTAAGACCGAACTCCCGGCATGTCCGCTCGACCAGCGATTCCGGACTCGGTCGATGCCGATCATCATCAGACCGGCCCACGGCCGTCGGCTTCCCGGGACCGCGGTGGTTGTATACAAAGACGAATGCCTCGGAAATTTTTTCGCGCAGATAGGTTTCAATCACATCCGGCTCCGCCGGCCCCAAACACTCGCGGAATGTCTGCATCAGGAGAAGCGACCCATACCGGTCGATCGTCAGGCCCGGCCGGCCCTCGGAGATGCCATGAAACAGGCGATAGGCGTCTGTTCCCTCCGCCCGCAGGTTCTCCAAAAGACTTTTTCGTCTCCGCAACGCTTGGTCGAACAGCGAGGAAATGGAAGTTGAGATCGAAGTACGCCGAATAAAACTTTGCGGTCGCTAGTCCTGCGGCCTGTCTCTTAT
>CAZHRJ010000008.1:0-41699 GCA_964534765.1 uncultured bacterium | reverse complement strand
CCTCGATTTCTACATAAGCCCTGAAAATCCGCTGTGAACAGAGAAAAGAGGGCGGAATATGAGCAGGATAAAATGACCCAAGAGAAATCTGGGTTGTCGGGGTTGGTGTGGGTAGGAAATTTTACAATTTGGGCAGAGTTTCTCCGTAGAAGATGAAAGGCTTTCCAGAAAAAAGATGTGGGCGGGGCGTGGAACGAAAATTATCCGACGGCGAGCAGCCTCCAAGAGAGGCGTTCAAAAAGTTTGACGTGGGAATAATCTTTGAAAAGGTTCAGGCAGATACGTCGAGCGTGGACGGTGACGGACGCGGCGACGGTGATCCAATGAAAGCGAAACGTTTTGATCGAGACGGAATGCCGGTTCTGCGGCAAGAAACGAAATTTGAGATATTGGACGAGATTGTAGGCGAGGACGAGGATTTGGAAGAAGGCGGCGTTGGGGAGGAAGTCGTCGCAGGGAAGGTGTTTGCCGCCGAGATCGTTTTTGAATTCATCGAAGAGGTGTTCGTCACCGAATCGTTTTCGCCGCCAGACGATGACGGCTTCCGGCGCCCAATCGTCGATGTTGGTGAAGATGGCGTGATAGTGGTAGCGATCATCAAAGAGATCGGGCTGGAGTTTGGGGAAGCGCAGAACGATGAGCCGGTAGGCGCGTTTACTTTTGGAGAGGACATGGACCGTTTCAGCGATGGAGGCGGTTGGATCCCAGGAGGCGCGTTTCCAGTCTCGTTCGGGGATGGATTTACACGATTTCCTCACGGAAGAATCGAGGTCGGCGGTGATGGCGAAATGAGCGCCCTTTTCATGCCAGAAGTCGAGGACATCGGCCCGAAACCACGCACTGTCAAGGCGAAACCAGAGGTCGAGACCTTCCGGAAGCGCCTGCCACAGGGCATGGCTGAAACTGAGTGCGTGGGATTGAGGCGCGGCGTTGCCTTCGCGAAAGACGGCGAAGGGGATGGTGTGGTGCGGCTGAAGCCGTCTGCGATGGAGGCGAAGAGCGGATTATATCCGCGAATCTTTTCGACATATGTCCAGAGGGCGTCTTTTTTGTGAGAAGGAAAGATGCTGCTGTCGGAGTCAATGGTGAGACGCGAAAGGCCTTGTTCGGAGATGAGGCGTCGCACGAGTGTGGTGTTTAGGTGGCCGAGACGAAAGATGGCGAGTTTCGTAAATTTTCGGAGGAACACGCCCAACGTGGAATCATCCGGAAACTTTTTGATGCCGAAGAGTTTGGTCAACGCGGCATCCGAATCGAAGGCGTGGACATCGTTGAGGCAGGTGCCGCCCGCCAGAAACACGTTGGCGATGCTCATGACCACTTCGCTTGGATGAAATCCTCGTTCGCGTTCCTTGAAAGGCAGAGTTTGGTTGATCCGGTCGAGTAATCTCAATTGTTTGGCGAGCCGGCCGATCAGAGCCAATCCCGCGAAGGGGGTAATGGATTGATCCGTTTCTTTGACTTGAAATTTGACCAGGTTTGGAAATACCATAGCAATCACCTCTGTTTCACCCATTGGGTGAAATTTCTGGTTTTTACCGCAGCCTGATTTTATCAGGTTTTCCAGAGAGAAAAACGAGGTTTTCTTTTGTCCTTATTCAGTAAATGGGCGTGTTACGTAGAAATCCGGGGTTGACTCTCGTCACGTGACACGTTACAATCGGACATGATCAAGTCGTTCGCCGACCGTCGTACGCTGGAGTTGTACGCCACGGGCAGGGCGAAACGGATTCCGACGGACGTTGTTGGACGGGCGCGCCGCAAGCTCGAGTATATCGATCTGGCCGCGAGACTCGAAGATCTTCGTGTTCCGCCGGGGAATCGCCTGCATGCCCTTGCGCAAGATCGGAAAGGGCAGTATTCGATTTCGGTAAATGATCAGTGGCGCATCTGCTTTCGGTTCGTTGATGGCGATGCCTACGATGTCGAGTTTTGCGACTATCATTGAATTGAGGTGCAACGCATGAGCATCGAAAATAAGGGCAAAATGTTGCGCAGGCCAACCCATCCGGGCGAAATGTTGCGGGAGGATTTCCTGCCGGATTTTGAACTCACGGTTTCAGGTCTTGCCGACGCTGTCAGGGTTTCGCGTCAGTCGATCAACGAGCTATTGCGTGAACGCCGGGGCGTCAGTCCGGAGATGGCGTTGCGGCTGGGCCGTCTATTCGGAAACTCTCCCGAATTCTGGCTGAACGCGCAACGCGCAGTTGACCTTTGGGATGCCGCCAAGTCCATCGAAAACGACGTCGCTCGCATTGGGCCTCTGCGCGCCGCATAACAAGCCCATCCGGCCGACACCGGACACGGCTGATGGCCGGCGTTCTGCCCGCGTATCCGCCGTGCGTTGTGCGCTGATGTTGGTTGTCGTCACCTACGATGTAAGATCGTTGATACCCGCGTGTCAGGGGTTTTGAAATGGATTCCGTCTTTCTCGAAGGATATGGGAGACTAAAAAGACATGCCCGCTAAGATAATTATATGGAATCCAGGAAGGCAGGAAATTAATTTCTTGAGTCCACTAGACTTGTGTAAAACAGTTGTCTATCAGGATGAATTACATTTCCTGTATTCTTGGATTCCCTATAATTCTCGTTTCGGTTTGGATGTTAAGGAGTTAACGCCATTCGATGAAAATTATCTTTGCTGGCTTAAGGCTAAAAAGGTGCAGGATGTACACGTCGGGATAGAATCCCGATCATGATTACCGGCATGATCCTGTCCGCGGTGGTTTTGGATTGGTTCTTCTCCGATCCTCCATCCCGCTGGCATCCGGTTCGATGGATCGGTCTTCTGATCTCAGCCCTCGAGCGCGCGCTCCGTGGCGTTGGACTGAGCGGCCGTTTCGGCGGCGTCCTCCTGACGGTCTTCGCGTTCTCGCTGGGTCTCGCGCCGGCCGCGGCGGTCTGGATGGCCCATCCATCCCCGGCTTGGCGGTTTTTTTCCGGCGCTCTTCTTATCTACTTCTCCATCGCGCTCTCCTCGCTCATCCGGGAAGGTCGACGGATTCGAGAAGCGCTTCAAGCGGGGAAAATCGATGCCGCGCGGGGCGGCGTCGCGAAAATTTGCGGCCGGGACGTTTCCGGGCTGGATCATTCGAAACTGACGTTGGCCACAGTCGAGAGTATTTCTGAAAACTGCGTCGACGCCTTTACCGCGCCCCTCTTCTTCGCGGCCCTCTTTGGACCCCTCGGAGCGTGGGGATACCGAATCATCAATACCCTGGATTCAATGGTTGGATACAAACAGGAACCCTATCGAACATTCGGATGGGCCTCCGCGCGGATGGATGACGCGGCTAATTTCGTCCCGGCCCGCCTCACGGCCGTCTTCCTGTCGCTCGGATCGCCACTTGTCTCCGGCCGTGTCCGGGACGGATTCCGCTCCATTCGGCTATTCGCGAGCCTTCATCCCAGCCCCAACGCCGGCTGGCCGGAATCGGCCGCGGCCGGCGCTCTCGGACTCACACTCGGCGGTCCCGCGGTTTATTTCGGTCAGAAGGTCGACAAACCCTTTCTGGGCGACGGCGCCCGGCTGCCCACGCCGGTCGATATCGCCGCGGCTTCCAAACTGGCCGTCTTTGCGTCCCTCGTTTTTACGGCGCTCTCCGCGCTGGCCGCGTTTCTCCTCTCATGAACGTCCCTGCGGTCGTGGTCGCCGGACTTCGCAGCGGCGTCGGAAAAACCACGGTCACGCTTGGTCTCATCCGCGCGTTTAAAAATTATGGAAAAAAAGTCGCCGCATTCAAGATCGGGCCAGATTTTCTCGATCCCAGCCACTACGCCCGCGCCGGCGCCATCCTGACAAGAAATCTTGACCCGATTCTTCAAACCGATCGCGGACTCCGCCAAAATGCCGTCCTCGGCGCCGCCGGTTGCTCCGTTGCGGTCATCGAGGGCGCCATGGGCCTCTTTGACGGTCCCTTCCCCGGAAAAATCACGGCCAGCACAGCCGATGTCGCTCGCAGACTCGCTGTGCCGGTACTCCTTGTGTGCGATGCCCGGTCCTGCGCACAAAGCATCGCCGCGGAAATCCTCGGCGCCCGGCAACTTCTGAGCGGCGTCCCTCTGGTCGGCGTCCTTCTGAATTTCGTCGCATCCCGCCGGCACGCGGACCTCCTCATCCACGGCATTCGCAGACTCGCCCGCGTTCCGGTCCTGGGCTATTTGTCCCGGGAGGATGTCCCGGCTCTTCCGTCCAGGCATCTGGGTCTCGTGCCGGCATCCGAGTTGAAAGCGTCGGATGATCTCTACAAAAGATATGGCGCTGCCCTCTCGCGGAGTTTGGGAACCAGGCTGAACCGGATTTGCCCCGGCCGCGCCATTTCTCAAACACGGTCCAGCCTCCCTTCGCGCAAAAATCACCGGCTGGATCTGACGGTGGCAATCGCGCAAGATGAGGCCTTTTCGTTCTATTATCCGGAAACGATCGACCGGTTGAACTCAACCTGCCGGAACGTGATCCTATTTTCTCCTCTTGCCGATCACGAGCCGCCTCCGGCCGACCTTGTGTATCTCGGCGGCGGGTTTCCCGAAGTCTTTGCGGAAAAATTGTCGGCCAACACCGTGCTCCGCCAGAGCCTTCGCCGGCTCCTCCTTTCCGGCTTGCCGGCCTATGCCGAATGCGGGGGGCTCATGTATCTGGCGTCTCAGATTGTCACGACCGGCGGAACGTCTTTCCCCATGCTCGATGTCCTGCCCGGCCGATGCGTCATGCACTCCCGGCGCCAGGCGCTCGGATACTGGCGCGCCCGGATCACCCGCCCGGTCCTGTTTTTGAGGAAAAATCAGTCGATCGTCGGACATGAATATCACTGGTCCACATTCGAACCGGATCGGCGCTTGAAATCATTCTATCTGGCGCGGAAAATCGGCGCCGCGGAAAAACATCCCGGCGGCTGGCAAACCCATCATGTCCTTGCGTCTTACCTGCACCTCTCGGCGCTGGGCAACCCCAATTTTTTCCACGCCCTTCTTTCGTGGGCCGACCGAATAAAACAGTCCGGACCCGGCCGGATCAGCGCCTCCGGCGCCCCAAGTGCCGGCGTCTCTGACGCCGGCCGACCGCTGCGATCCGTCTCCCCGGCCGCCGCCGGGCTCGATCGGACACCGCAATCGCCGCCATCCGTTGTGGCTCACCGCCACGCATGATAGAAACCTGCTGATGAGCATCCAACCACAGACCACCGAAGGTGGCCGGGCTCCGAAACTCAGGGATCCGGCGGCCATCGAGGCGGAAAGTTTCCGGATCATCGAGGAGGAACTGGGGCCCCATTCCTTTTCGCCGAACGAATTTCAGATCGTCCGGCGGGTGATCCACGCCACCGCCGATTTCGAATTCGCCAAAACCATCCTCTTTTCTCCGGACGCGATCGACCGCGGCATCGATTCGATCCGCCGGGGAGGCGACATCGTTGTCGATGTCGCCATGATTCAGGCCGGAATTTCCAAACCGGCGCTCGCCCATTTCGGCGTCGGTCAGGTCAAATCTTTTATCACTGACCCTGATGTGATCGATGAAGCCAAACGAGAAGGCGTGACGCGGGCGATCGTATCGATGCGGAAAGCCGCCCGGGAGGCGCCGGCGGCGGTCTATGCCATCGGCAACGCCCCCACCGCGCTCTTCGAGGTGGTCCGGCTGATCGAATCGAGTGAGCTTCGGCCCGCGCTGGTCGTCGGCGTTCCGGTTGGATTCGTATCGGCGGTCGAATCTAAAGATGCCCTCCGAATCATCGGATACCCGCACATCATCACGCGCGGCCGAAAAGGCGGCACTCCCGCTGCCGTCGCCATCGTCAACGCGCTGCTCTCGCTCGCCAAATCCGCCTAGCCATTCACCATCCGCCATGGATGTCGAATCTCCTCCCTCGGATAAAAAATCCCTTCGCACCGGATTTACAACCGGCGCCTGCGCCGCCGCCGCCACCAAGGCCGCAGCGCTCGCGCTTCTGACTCAGCAAAAAGTCTCGGAAATCGAAATCTCTCTCCCGATTGGAAAAAAAGTCACGTTCGCCGTTGTCCGCTGTGACTTCGCGCCGGATTCGGCCGAGGCGGAGGTCGTCAAGGACGCCGGCGATGACCCGGATTGCACCCATCTGGCTCACATCATATCCACGGTTCGGCCCTCACCCCATCCGGGGGTTTCCATCATGGGCGGCTCGGGTGTCGGGAAGATCACCAAACCGGGACTCGGTCTGCCCGTCGGCGGTCCCGCCATCAATCCGGTCCCGCGCCAGATGATCGACCGCGCGGTTGGAGAATCGGTCGAATTGCAGTCATCCTCCGCTCCGACGGGATTTTCCGTCGTCATATCCGTGCCCGGCGGCGAGGAGATGGCCAAAAAAACCCTCAATGCGCGGCTCGGTATCGTCGGCGGCATCTCCATCCTCGGCACCACCGGTATCGTCAAACCGTTTTCAACCGCCGCCTACAAGGCCAGCATCGAACAGGCCATCGATGTCGCCGTCGCGGGCTCATCGCCGGCCGTCGTTCTGACCACGGGAGGTAAAAGCGAACGATTCGCCCAGCAGGCTTTTCCGGATTTGAAGGGGGAGGCCTTTGTACAGATGGGCGATTTTGTCGGATTCTCCCTTAAAGCCGCCGTCAACCGCGGCGTCCGCGACATCCGGATATGCGGGATGCCCGGAAAAATATCCAAAATCGCCCAGGGCCGCATGATGACTCACGCATCCGGATCCGAAGTCGATATCGGTATGCTCGCGAAAATCGCCAAGTCCTGCGGCGCAAGCGAAACCGCCGTTTTGGAAATCGCGGCGGCCAATACCGCCCGGCATGTCTATGAAATCGTCGAAAAAATCGCTTTGCCCGGATTTTTTGACAGGATTTGCGTCAAGGTCGTGAAAAATTGCGAAAAACATATTGAGTCCCGGGCGAAAGTCAGTTGCCTCCTGACCGATTTTGAAGGCAGAATGCTCGGATCCGATGGAATCTGATTCGCCTCCCATCTCCGTCATCGGGATCGGGGACGACGGAATCGACGGGTTGCCGCCCGGGCGACTGCGATTGATCCAGAAAGCGAAATTCCTCGCCGGAGGTGACCGCCACCTCGCCTTTTTCCCGGACCACCACGCCGATAAACTGGTCATCAAATCCAATCTCAAGGAACTGGTCGACCGACTCGCCGCGGGACTGGCCCGGAAAATGCCGATGGCGGTCCTGGCTTCCGGTGATCCGCTTTTTTTTGGCATCGGATCTTACCTGATCAAAAAATTCCCGCCGGAAGTAATCGAGATCCTGCCGGCGGTGTCGGCCATGCAGTTGGCCTTCGCCGCCGCGCGTTTGCCTTGGGACGAAGCCGCTCTCGTTTCCGTCCATGCCAAACCACTCGATCGACTCCTTGAGCCGGCCCGCGTCGCGGATCTCATCGGCGTCTTTACTGAGGACGGATCAACCCCGGGAAAAATCGCCGTATTTCTGGCTGACCGCGGATTGGACCAGTTCGACGCCGTCGTCTGCGAACGGCTCGGTAATCCCAATCAGTCCGTCAACCGATTCCCTCTCGCCGATCTTTCCGGCCGGCAGTTTGACTCCCTCAATACGGTGATCCTCATCCGCCGCTCCGCGGCCCCAGGCGCCGTCGTCAGAGACGCCGGTAGGCTCGATATCGGCTTGCCGGAGGAATCGTTCGCCCATCGCAAACCCAAACTCGGGCTTATCACCAAATCCGAAATCCGCATCCTCTCCATCGCCAGACTCCGGCTCTTTCCCGCGGCCGTCGTCTGGGATATCGGCGCCGGGTCCGGCAGCGTCGCCGTCGAGTGCGCGCGTATCGCTTGCCGGGGGAAAGTATATGCGGTGGAAAAAAATGAGGAGGATATCGAAAACGTCCGGGAAAACATCGCCAGATTCGGCGTCCTAAACGTCGCACCCATCCTCGGCCGCGCGCCGGATGTCCTTCCGCAGATTCCGGATGACCCCGACGCGGTGTTCGTCGGCGGCAGCGGCAAGAGCGTCCGCGAAATCCTGGAATCGGTTCTCCGCAGACTCACGCCGGCGGGCCGCATCGTGCTGAATCTGGCTACTGTCGAAAACCTCGCCGAAACCATCCACGCCTTGAAAGCACTCGGCCTCGCTTTTGAACTCGTCCAGGTCCAAATCGCCCGGGGCTCGCCTATCCTCGATATGACCCGATTCGAAGCCCTCAACCCGGTGACGGTCGTCACCGCATGGCGCGATGCCGCATCCGGCGTCTGATGAAAAAGACGGGAACATTCTTTGGCGTCGGCGTCGGGCCGGGCGACCCGGAACTCATCACCGTCAAAGCTCATCGGGTCCTCAACTCCGTCGATGTCGTCGCCTATCCGGCTTGCAAGGAAGGCGCCGACAGCTACGCGTCACGGATCGTCAACGGGATTCTGCCCGAACAGACCAAACGGATGGGGCTTTTGTTTCCCATGCTGAAGGACACGGAACCCATCAAGCCCATCTGGCGGGAGTCCATGGAAAAAATGGTTGCCCATCTCAAACAGGGAAAAAACGTCGCCTTCATCACGGAAGGGGATCCCTTCTTCTACAGCACATTCCTCCATATGTACTCCCTCTTCCAGGCCGAACATCCGGAAATCCCCATCGTGGTTATCCCGGGCGTCTCATCCCTTACCGCGGCCGCGGTCGCCTCTCGTAGACCTCTCGCGGTCAGCGATGAACGCATGGCGGTTCTGCCCGCCACATACGAACCCGAAAAAATCCTCCAGACACTCCGCGAGTTCGATGTCATCGTCCTCATGAAAATATCCGGCGTCCTTGACCAGGTCCTCGACGCCATCGACGCCGCCGGGCTTACCCGGCAGTCGATCTTTGTCGAGCGGGTCGGCAGCCATGAAGAACGGATTGTCGGCGATATTTCCGCTCTTCGAGGCAAAAAGGTCAATTACCTGTCCCTCATCATCGTTAAAAAGGAGCCCACCCCATGAGGAAATCTCTCGCGGTCGTCGCCATCACCAAACACGGCGCTGTCAAGGCCCGCGCCCTCGCGGCGCGCATCCACGACGCCGACCTCTTCATCTCGCCCAAATTCAAAGATGAAACAGCGGACGCCGGTATGCCGGTTACGTATTACGAGGAGGCCTTGAAGGACGTCATCGGGCGAATCTTTGCCGAGTATGTCACCCTTGTCTTTTTTGTGTCCCTCGGCGCGGTCGTCCGGCTCATCGCGCCGCACCTGAAGGACAAAAAAACTGACCCGGCCGTCCTGGTTATCGATGACGCGGCCAGATACGTCATCAGTGTCCTATCCGGACATCTCGGCGGGGCAAATGAGATGGCCGAAATCCTCGCCGATAAAATCGGCGCGGCGCCCATCGTTACCACCGCCTCCGACGTCGGTAAAACCGTCCCGGTCGATCTTGTGGGTCGAAAAATCGGCTGGACCATCGACGACTTCTCGACAGTCACCGCCGTCAGCGCCGCCGTCGTCAATGAGGAACCGGTCGCGTTCGTCCGGGAAACGGGCGAGAAAAATTGGTGGATGCGGCCCACTCCGATCCCGCCCACGGTGCGGGAGTTTGATTCGGTCGACCGGATGTTTGACGGTGGGCCGGCCGTGTCGGCTGTCCTCCTGGTCACCGACCGGCGAAACGCGCTGGCGGGACTGAGGCATCTGACAGGTCTCACCGTTGTCTATAGGCCCAAATCCCTGTGCCTTGGCATGGGTTGTGACTCCGGGGTCACTCCGCAGGAACTCGAGGATCTCGTTTCACGGACCCTCGCCGCTAATGACCTGTCCGAAAAGTGTGTTCGCAAGGTCGCGACTGTCGACCTCAAGGAAAAGGAACCGGGGGTTGTCGAATTCGTTAAAAAATTTGGATTCGAATTCGAATCCTTCTCACGCGACCGGCTCAATCAATTGAAAGATCGTGTCGTGACTCCGTCGCCCTACGCGGAAAAATATTTGAACGTCGTCGGCGTGTCTGAACCGTCGGCGCTCCTCGGCGCGGAATCGGCTTCGCTGATCGAGTCTCCCACCGGGCTGGCTCAGCTGGTGGTGCCGAAAGTCAAGGGATCCCGGTGCACTCTCGCGGTCGCGCGGATTCCCTTTTGATTCGATTCCACTGATGTCCTTGGGCGTCCGCAGGCTCGGCCAGTTCGAAACCGCGCCCTATGTATGTGACGACGAGGTGATCTTCTTCGCGCGCCTGCCCGCCGCCCGGCAGGTCACGGTGATCGGCAGTTTTAACGGTTGGAAAAAAGACGCTAATCCCCTCAGCCCGCTTGAGGATGGTTGGTGGATTTCCCCACCTTGGAAACTCCCGGCGCCGACTCGTTACTTGTACCGGTTCTGGGTCGACGGCGAACGCGTCGCCGACGATCCGCTCAATTTCAACAAAACCCAGAACAAACACGGACCCGCCGCATTCTTCGATACCTGGGCCGATATCCCCGGCGCTCCCGGCCAGATGTCAGGCATCCACGAAGCACTGATCCAGAACCCGCCCGGCATTGGCAACCCGTGGATTCGCGACATGTGCATCACATTCGTCGATGATTATCTCCAGCAGCCCCACGTCAACCGCAGTTCCACCATCCGCGAATTTTTTGTCCGACGCGTCCGGAACGCGATGGACGAAATCGAAAAAACCCGCGTCAAACACGGCGTCCGCGTGTGGCACATTTACAATCATGGGTATGTCTTTAAAACGCCGCACACGTGCTTTGGCATCGATGTCGTGACCGGCAGGCATATCTGGAACCTCGCATGGGAAATTCCAGACGATGTCCCTTACAGGCTCGCGGGTCTGCTCGATGCGCTCCTGATCACACACGATCACAGCGACCACGCCGATCATGAGCTGGTCGCGCGCTTCCTCGCACTCAAAAAACCGGTCATCGTGCCGGACACCATCCGGCACCGGTTCCCGCACCACGTCGTCGGGATCGACCCGGCCGGCCGAAAAAAAATTCATGGACTCACGGTTGTGTCCAGACCCGGGATACACGTCTATGACAATGGCCGGAATGTCATTTGTGTCACCTACGAGGTCATCGTGGACCGCGGAGTGCGGATTTATCACACGGGTGATCATGACTACGCGGAAAGCCTGATATGGGAAACCCCGCCGGATATCCTCATCCCCAAATTCGACGGCGTCAGCCCGAAATTTCCAAACGAAAAAATCCTCGAAATCCTTTTCCTGTATGGCAACGCCGGTCTCATCCTGCCCGGCCATGTCAACGAACTCGCGCATTACCCGCTCGGCGGCCGCACATCCTGGCGCGCCGCGGTCCACCAGTTCCAAAAATGCACCGTCCCCTACCAGATCCTCCTCTGGGGAGAATCTTATTTGTATTCCTGATGCATCGGGCCGCGCGTTGAGTTGTGCATGGATACGCCGTATTTCAGTATCGTCATCAACCTTCCCACAAGAGAGTATGCGCCGTACGACAAAAAGACTTGCCGCGGTGGTCTATAGTCTGACCTCTTCTTCCCTCCCCGAGGGCTGATACTCCGGCACCAGCTCACCGAGCGCCTGCGCCGCATCCTCTTGTCGAATATCCACCGACTCCATCAACCGTTGTACGGCCGCGTCGATCCCTTCCAACGCCGCCGGCTCGTCGATGACTTCCAGAAGATGCTCCGCGTCGCGCGCGACCCGCGTGGGCACGACCGACAGGTCCTCCACCAGTTTTTCACCGGGCAAAAGACCCGTATGGACGATCGGGATGTCCCTCCCCGGAGTCTTGCCGAAAAAACGGATGAGGTCGTTGACGAGATCGGATATCACGATCGGCTCGCCCAGATCCAGCAGATAGATCCGGCCGCCCCGGCCAATCGCCGCCGACAACAGCACCAGCTCCACCGCCTCCGACGTCAACATGAAATACCGCCGCGCCCTCGGGTCCGTCACTGTCACGGGACCGCCGCGCTCGATCTGCTCGATCAGCTTCGGCAGCACACTGCCTGAACTGCCCAGCACGTTGCCGAATCGCACCGAAAGAAATCGCTGATCCACACCGGCGCGAGCCTGGGCCGACTGCAGAATCAATTCGCCGGCCCGTTTCGTCGCGCCCATGACCGACGTCGGCAAAATGGCCTTGTCCGTCGAAATGTGAACAAACGCTTCCACACATGGCGCGGACAGCGCCGCATGGACCATGTTCAACGTCGATCCGACGTTGTTCAGGATCGCGGCGCGCATCGATCCCTCCAGAATCGACACGTGCTTGTAGGCCGCCGCGTGAAATACAACCGTCGGCTGAAACGATCCAAAGACATGATCCACGTCGCCTGATCTCGACATGTCGGACAAATACCAGTCCGGCGCGCGGCCGCCGCCCGTCATCTTTTCCTTGAGGTGATAGATCGCCAGCTCCGAATGATCGACGCATCCCAGCGCCTCGAGTTCGAATCCTCGCAACTGGCTCACCAGCTCCGTTCCGATCGTCCCGCCCGCGCCGGTCACCAGCACCCGCTGGCCCGATAGATAAGGCCCCACCCGGCCGGTCTCCAGAACGCGCGGATGCCGGCGCAGAAAATCCTCCGGATTCACCGTCCGGTACGTCGTGATCGGCTGGTCGCTCGATACGATGCTCGATATCCCGGGCACGATCCACGCTGGAATCTCTTCTGACAGCAGCTTCCTGTGAATCTCCCGGATTCGTAGGCCGGAAACGGACGGCATCGCGATGAGCACGCGATCCGCGCGGTATTTTTTCAGAATGGGTTGAATCGGCCCCGAAGATGATTCGATCGGAAGTCCCTGAAGGGCGCCGCCGGCTTTGGATGCGTCATCATCGATAAACGCAACCGGCTCTACGAGGCGCGGGTTCACCCCGGCCAAGCCCCGGACGACCAGTTCTCCGGCTGACCCGGCGCCGTAGATGAGGACACGGGATGGTGACCGGTCCGGGCGCTTGCCCTCCATTTTCCTAAGGCGTCCGGGTCCGGCTGGGCAGAAGCGGCGCTGAGGCATGCCGGGTCGGCGTCGCGGGCATGGCCAGAAGACTGCCGGGAGTCGCCAGCGCGAATTCCGCGGCGCGCCTCGCGAAAAAATCTCCCTCGGTTCGCGCTCGCTCCGCCAGCAGTTCCCGGCCCGCCGGATGCCGGAGCCTGCCCAAAAATATGTAATGATATTTTCGGATGCCCGCGTCCCGATCGACACTCGCGGCCCGATACACTTCCTCCGCCGGCAGCAGGTCAAACCGGTCGATACGGACGATCGCTTCCAGAGCCGCTCGACGGATCAGAATCGGATACCCCGGATGCGCCGCACGCCACAGGCCGAAAATCGCGCGCAGCGCGCCCAGCTCTCCCAGCGCCCACGCGGATTTCACACGCACCATCAGCGACCTCCGCGAAAATAGCGCCTCCAAAAAACGGTTCGCCGCGTTCGGCGCCGATAGAAGTCCGTTCGTCGTGATCGACGGCTCCAGCGCCCAGGGCTGATCCAGTAATCGCTGAAACCGGTCCGATACCGCGCCGCAGTCGAACATCGATAATCGGCTGGCGTAAAATCGCAGTCCAAAAATCTGCGATTTCACCCTCTGCGCATCCGCCGCACTCACCCTAAGCGGAATTCTCCGAAACTCCCGGATAAAACCCGTCTGCAGGACACGACGCATCGATTGAATCGCCCGCCCAAAGCCCCGGTTCATCCCTATGAGCGACCGGGCCCACCCATCCGCGGAGGCGTAGGGCTCGTTCAGATTCAGCCTTGGATATCGCAGATGAAAATAACTGTCCCATCCGTCCGCCGGCGGATGCCGGCCCCGCAGCGCCAGAAAATGCTGAGCCAGCCAGTCGGTCGAAACAAATAATCCGGCCGACCGGAGTCCCTGGGCATAGGTCCTGAGGGTCAGAGCCGGCAATCGCGCGTACAGACCCAGATACTCCGGCGGGACATGATAGAGCGTCCGCGCGATCCGGTCAAACGACGCCGATATCCCCACCCAGCTCGCCGGACTTGGACGGCCCTCAAACGACCGGGTGCTTCGGCCGATCTCCGCCTTGCCGTGATGGGTCGGCAAACCCAGCTGGGTGTAAAGCCGACGCTGCAGGCCGCTGAAAGTTCGGACCAGATCCTGACGGTCGCCTCCAAACAAAAACATGTCGTCCACATACCGCAGGTACCGGCCGCGCAGGCCCCAGTCGCCCAGCAGGTCCAGATCCAGCGGTGTCAGGTAGACGTTGGCCAGCGCGCCGGAAATCGTCGGGCCCGCCGGCAGGCCCGGACTTTCCCGGGCGATCAGAGTCCGCAGCGCGTGGAAAATGGAATTGTCCCCAAGATACCGGCCCAGCGTCGCGATCAACCGGCCCGCGCGAATGTGCGGATAAAATTTTCGGATGTCGGTCTTGACGTAATACCGGTTGCGCCCCGCCGCTTGCCTTGCCATCGACTCAAACTGCCCCCACGAGTCCCGCCAGTCTAAAAACAACTGGTCCTGGCCCGGATGCGCCAGCCGGTTCCCAAACGACGCACGGCCACGCCGGTCCATCGCCCGCTCCAGGCGGTCCCGCGCGGTCAGCACGATCGACACCGCGGCTACCTCGTCCATAAAATTCCGGTATGCGTACGGCCGGTCTTCCCGCGGCTTTTTCGGGACGGAAAATCGGATGAGCGGCGACCAGCGGTATCCGTGCCGCAGGCATGCGGAAAGATACCGCAGGTTGTCCCTCAGCCGCCATTCAAACAGACGGATCTCGATCGTGTCGTAATACGGAGACTCCCACTGCCACTGCCGCGCCTTGAGAAAAGCCGCGTACAGAAGCCCCGGTTGAATCGAAATGGTCAGGATGGTCGGCGCCGGGCGCGGGGTCGAACTTCCCTTGAGGCTTTCAATATCGCGGCCGGCGAAAAGGCTTCATCAAAATCAAATACCTGCGTGAAATCGGCCAGACTGTCCTCATCCGTCTTCGTCATCTTCTTCGACTCCACCAGCGCGAAAACGATCCGGCCGATCATCTCGGTTGAATCAATCCCCCACTCGTTTAAAACTTCCTTGGCCATCAGACCGTATTCCCGCGCCGCCATGTCCCGCACGGCGCTGCACAACTCCTGCCCAGAAATATGCCGCCGCTGGCGCAGTCCACGCAACGCAAATTCCAGTCCGGATAAGACAAACCCAAGAGCCTGCGGCTTGACCAGCCCGCCCAGCTGTCTCGCGGCGATCTGCTCAAGCTCCTCGTACGTCGTTACCTGCTTTTTCATGATGGCGTCCCGTTTATAGCTGAGGAATGCCGAGATGTACAGCCCTCCTTTGCCAGGACTACGGTTGGCATCCGTCCCATCAGGGCGGCTCATCCCTCAGTCGCCGCACCGTCGACCATTTCACCCGCACGCACTCAGGCAAATGCTGAACCACCAGCCGGTTCTTCAAAAGTTCGCGCTTCAGCCATGTCTTCGTCTTCGGATCGCCCGGATATCCCGATCCCAGGTCGCCGTGGATGTCCTTCAACCGATCAACCTCGCGGTCCCGGATCACTTTCGCAACGATCGACGCCGCCGACACGATCGGATAATTCTCGTCCGCCTTCCACTCGGCGATCACCGCTACGCTCGGAAATTGCCGCGTCAGGCGCTTCGCCAGCTTCTCCGGCGGCAAAAAAGCGTCCACCACCAGCAGGTCCGGCTCATGACGTGCCACCAGGACACTGACCGTGTCGTACTCCAGCTGGCTCAGGTTGGAGTCCGGATGATTGATCGCGGCCGGCAAAATGAGCTCGTATTCCAGCCGGTATCGCTCCACCAGCCGGTCGTAGATCCGTTCACGGGCCTTCCGAGTCAACGCCTTCGAATCCCGCACGCCCAGCTCCCGGAATCCTTCCATCGACGATTCCTCCGCTACCACCGCGCCCACCACTAGCGGTCCCAACACCGGACCTCGGCCCGCTTCGTCCACACCCATGATCCGTTTCATGCCGGCGGCGCTGCTTTCCCGGCCCGGGGTTCGGCCCTCAAAGCCAGGTCCAGCCGTTCCGTGAGGCCCTTCAGAAAATCCTCCACATGGTCCAGTTTCGTCTCCTGCTTCAGCCTCATCAGTTCCTCAGCCAGATTCAGGGCCGCCAGCGTCAGCATCTGCTCGTTCGATATCAGACCGTACACTTCCGATACGGTATTCAGTTTCCGTTCCAAAAGTCGCGCCGCCGCACGCACACGGTCGGGATTTCCAGGGGTCTCAAAAACGTGCGACTTGCCAAGGATCAAAACCTCAACACTGGCCATGTCAGGGATAAGGCGCCACGGATGGCGCCGTACCCGGAGCAGTACAGGATGTACTGTTTGACGAAGGGTGCGCCACACCGTTTAAGACGGCCGGGATGGACCGCCCGGTGCTCGGCCGCGGCGGGAACATCAGAACTCCTCGGTCATGTGTTTCAGCCGGGTCAAAGCGTTTTCGACGTGGGATGCGCTGAGTTTCACGCGGCCGGCCAGGGTGTCGCGTTCCAGAGTGAGTTCGGAGAGGGTGTTCCGGAGGCGTTCGTTCTCCCGGCGCAGAACCGTATTCTCCCGGTCCCGGGTTTCCTTCAACCGGATCAGCTCGTCGACCTGCTCCTCAATTCGGATCGTCAGATCTTCCACTTCTCGGGCTCCCCATCTCTATTCCCCCTGTAACTTCCCGCCTCCCCATCCGTCAAGGGGAAACCCTTACGAAATCCTTCTCTATAAAATCTTCTTCATCCTCTGCGTCAACTCCGCGTCATCTCTGCGCCTCTGCGGTCAATTCCTCCTTGTTCGCAGATGTACCACTTCTCATCTGCCGCCCTTTCTTTCCGACACGGCATGCTTTTCACGAATCTTCCGCATGCGCTGCCCATAAAACTCCGATTCGATCGGCCGGTCCATTGCCCGGTATAGATTCGAAAGATTCTCCAGGACGTTCGCCATCTCCGGCCGCGGCTCGCCCGACTGGCTCTTCTCGTGGATGGCCAGGGCACGTCGGAACAACGGCTCAGCCTTGGCGTATCGGCCCTCGGCGTAATACACGGCCGCGAGATTGTTGAGAGCGTCCACCAGCACCGGATGTTCCAGTCCCACGTCTTTTTCCATGATGGCCAGGGATCGCTCATAATGCGGCCCGGCCTCGGAAATTCGTCCCTGGGCATAAATCGCCAGCGCCATGTTGAAGACGGCGCCTCCCGTTTTCGGATTGTCCTTGCCGAGAGATCGCTCTCGAATCTCGATGACTCGCCGGAATCCTCGCTCGGCTTCGGCATGCCGGCCTTGAAAATGATAGATGATGGCCAGATCGTTCAGGTTGTCCGCCACGTCCGTATGGTAGGGGCCCAACGATTTTTCCATGATGCCGACCAGTCTTTCGTTCAACGGCGCCGCCTTGTCGTCCCGTTCGTACGTTCGATAAAAGTGCGCCAGATTTCGCATGATGCCCATCAGATCCGGTGAATCACGGCCCTTGACTTTCTCGCCTATATCCAGCGCGCGACGGTAGGCTCGTTCCGCCGTGTCGTATTGATCCATGTCCCGGTACAGCTTCGCCATCACGGCCAGCAGGTTCGATAGGTCCCACTGGCCAGTGCCCTGATCCTTCTCCCGGATAGACAATGCCCGCTCATAGAGCAGCTGCGCCTCCGGCCATCGATTCTGCCGCTGATAAAGCGCCGCCAGATCCGCCAGATTCTCGGCGATGGACGGATGATCCGGGCCGAGAGTTTTTTCCCGGATCGCCTGAGACGATTGGTACAGGGATTCAGCTTCAAACGGATCCCTTACGCCATGGATCCGCCCTAGATGCGTTAAACTCTCCGCTACCTTCGGATGATCGGATCCGTGCTTCTCCCTCCGGATATCCAACGCCCGGGTTGTATATCGATGCGCGCTCGAAAAATTGCCCATCGACGCCTCGATCCGGCCCAGAAGATCCAACGCGTCTGAATTCATGCTGTCCTGATCGATGAGGCCAACACAGAGGTCCCGACCGGCGGCAAGTTCGCCTTTCTCATAATGTATCCCGGCCTTCGTCAACGCATGGTCCGTATCAACATTCGTGCCGCCGCGGCGGTCCGGCGGTCCGGCGGGCTTCGCCCGCGGGACGGCGGACTTTTCGGACGAAGCAAGGGCCGCATCAGTGACCAGCCATGTGTCGGTGTACACACGCACGGTGTTCCGAAGACCGGTATGCCCTTTCGCAATGACCTGCAGACCCCGCCGGTTCCCGCCGGGCGGATACTGGGCGTCCTCGAATCGATACGTCCTCTCAATCGGGATTCCGGTGTCGAATCGGGCGGTAATCCGGTGCTCGCCGTCTTGCCGGTGGAGTATTTCGATCTTCCGCAGGGCCGTGACAGGATTGAACGGCACTGTCCAGTCCGATTTCAACTCGTTGGTCCAGCCGCCGTCGGCGCGATAGAGTTTGATCTCATTGCTCCCGTCACCGTGCCGGATCAGCCGCATGATGTACCCGGACCGCGTCGCGCCGAAGGTCGCGCCCGCGGGCAGAGGCGGAAGCAGCCATCCATCGCCTGGGCTCACCGCGTAGCTGATAAAGAGAGAATTGGAGATGTCCGTGCCGCCGCCCAAAAAAGTCATCTCAATCCGCCGCTCGGCCGGATCGGTCGGCGACTCGGGCAGCGTCACCTCCACACCACCCGGCGGCGCCGTCTGCTCCGATGAATACGCCACGCTGATGAGCCCGCCCTCCATTCGCACGCCCTCTGATCCCGCCAGAATCGGGTCGCCGCCTACGGGAATGGGCGTGTCAAACGTGTTCCGGTAAAGAACTCCGCCGTCAGCCGCGGTTGCCATCCCGATCGCGGCAAAAAAACATAATATCAAGATTCTTGTCCCCTGATACTGACCCGCCGCCATTTGGAATCCTTCTATCATATGAAATGCCCGCGGGGGCGCTTCCTCTCACGGAGGTTTTGTTCAGACCGGCAAAGGCCGATAAGTCAGGTAAACGCGGAAGGAGTCGATCATGGCGGATGAGAAACAAGAGTCTTCTCCAAAACCGGCACGGGATGGATCGTTCCAAATCTCCATCTCCACCGATAAAATGACCGCCCACCTCGAAATCTCGCCGCCGGAAACCGGCGGTAAACCGGTCGACCTCGATGACATCTCCAGGAAAATCACCGAAATCGGTGTCCAGGGCGTCGATCCCAAAGCCGTCGCGGAGTTCGTCTCCGCCGGATCCTACGGCGGTCCACTCGTCATCGCGCGCGGTATGCCTCCCAGAAACGGCGAGGACGGGAAGGCCGAGTTTCTCGTCATCGACAAGGCCAGACAAAAAAAGGGGGAAAATGAACTCGGTCGCGTTGACTACCACGAATACTCCTCGCTCGTCTTCGCCAAAAAAGACGAGGTCCTCATCCGCCGCACGCCGCCCACTGCCGGCGTGGATGGATCGGACGTCTTCTCGGCGGCGCTCAAGGCCGTGCCCGGCAAGGACCTTGCGCCGGCCGCGGGACAAAATGTGGTGGTCTCCAAAGACGGCCGCGACTATTCGGCCGCCTGCGCGGGCCACGTCTCCATTCAGGGATCGTCCATTTCGGTCGAACCGGTGCTGGTCTGCGAAGGCGATGTCGATTTTAAAATCGGCAATATCGATTTCGACGGGTCCGTCCAGGTCGGCGGCGCCATCCACGAGGGATTCTCCGTCAAGGCTACGGGGGATGTCGTCGCTCAGACGGTATCCAAGGCCCTTATCGATGCCGGCCGCAATGTGGTGATCGAAAAGGGAATCATCGGATCGCCCGAAACGCTCATCAAGGCCAAAGGCTCGGTGTCGGCCCGGTTCGTCGAAAACGCCCGCGTCGAAGCGGGCAAGGACGTGGTCGTGTCCGAAATCATTCTCCATTCCCATGTCTCCGCCGGCCGGCATGTCGTGGTCCGCGGCGGAAAACACGCCTGCATCACCGGCGGCAGAATACTGGCCGGCGCCTGCGTCGAAGCCCATACCATCGGCGCTGAAACCGCGACCAAAACACTCATCGAAATCGGCCTCGACCCGGCGGTTAAGGTCCGGCTCGACGCCCTGGAAAAAAAAATATCTGATATCAAGGAATCATCGGACAAAATCAATCAGGAACTATCGACTCTGACCAAACTCAAAGAACGATCCAAACGCCTCCCGCCGCCCAAGGAAACACGGCTCCTCCAACTGCAGGCCGCGTCCCAATCCAACGCCGCGGATTTGCGAACATTTCAAAATGAACTCGCCGATATTAAAAAACGATCCGCAACCGCGCAGCCCGGATTTGTCAGCGTTAAGGAAAAAATTCATCGCGGCTCCCAGATCTCCATCCTCGACTATTCCCTGACTCTCCCCAAAGACTTCACCTCCACCCGATTCTGGTTGAATCGCGATAAAAAAGAAATCGGCTTCTCGGATTTTAAAGAAATCGACCTCGGCTAAAAAAACCTTCTCAGTAGAGGGCCTCGAGGCGGTAGGCAGTACCGGCCGGAAAGTCGGGGTTGGCGTCGATGGGGAGGAGGTAGCTTTGTTTGTCGTCGTCGGCACCCCACCTGTCATCGCCGGCGCTCGGCCATCCGGTGAAAACGCGAATGAGGAGACCCGGCGCCTGATGATTTGACAACCTTCGTATGAAATCGTATGATCCAAGTATGAAATCTGCGAAGGCTGTGGAACGGGTCACGATCACGATCCCTCCTCCCCTCTTGAATGAGATCGAGCGTATCCGACGGAGAACGGGCGAGACGCGAAGCGCTGTGTTTCGGAGGATCGTACGGTTTTCGTTTGAGGAAATGAAGCGCCGGGAGCGGATCCGGCGGGATCGGCGGGGGTACCGGGCGATGCCTGAAACCGGCGATGAGCCGCTGCCACCCGCGGAGGTCTATGCGCGCCTGTGGGATGATGAGGCGCCGTACGGATGAGGCGGGGGGAAATATGGTGGGCCAATCTCCCCAAAACCAAACGGCATCCCGTTGTGGTGCTCACCCGAAACTCGGCTGTCGACGTGCGTGAGTTCGTGAGCGTTGCGCCCGTAACGTCGCGCATCAGAAAAATCCCTGTTGAAATACCGGTAGGACGCGAGGTCTGGCTGTCCAAGCCGTCCGTCATCAACGTCGACCTCATCCAGACACTTCCCAAATCAGACCTTACCGCGCGCATCGGCATCCTGCCTCCGGATAAAATTCGGGAACTCAACCAGGCTCTCGTCTTCGCGCTGGACATTGACCTGTAGCGCACCTGTCCCTCCTTCATTTCTCACGCCTGGTTTCTTCTATCAATTTTTCCGAAATCTTTCCGGCGCGGGCGGCATAGAGGAAACGGAGACGACGAAGGGTGACGGAGGTTGTCGGATTGCCGCTGCCGGAACAGATGAGATCGGCCAGCCGATTATAAATCCTCCCGGACTTGTAACTCTGCGTCTCTGCTGTAAGTTTCCCCTTCACCATCTCATACCAAGACATTGTTCTACACTGATTTTCATCGACTTAAACAGTATACTGGTAATTCTATTTGACACTGTTATATAACAGTGTTATGATATCCCCAAGATGAAAAAATCACACCGCCCCTCAGATCTCAGGCTCCGAAACCTCCTCTTCGCTCTCAATCGAGTCCTCCTCTCCGTCCGTATCGACGAGCTGCCATCGCGGGTTCGCGAAGTCCCTGACGAACGCACCGCGCGGTTCTATTCCTCAATCGGGCTTCTGTCTCCCCCCACCCGTTTCGACGGCCGGCGCGCTTTCTACGGCCGCAGGCACCTGCTCGAACTGCTGGCCATCAAACGCCTTCAATCCAGAGGTCTGACCATCCGCCAGATCCGCGATAAACTCAAACACGCCTCCCTATCCGACCTGACCGCCATCTCCACCGTTCCCCCGGGCATCCTTCAACAGGCGGTCCGTCAGGCTCAGCAGGATCCGTCCCTGGATTTCTGGCCCAGACCCGCGGCCTCTGACCGCCATCCCGCATCCACGCAGGTACCACCCCAACAGTCGGCCCCGGCGGACCGACCGCCTCTCCATATATATAAGCTGGCTCCGGGGGTGTATCTGTCGCTCGATCTTAGCGTCACCCCGGGGCCCATTTCCGATCATCTGGACAAAATGTCGGCGAGCTTTGACTCGCTCCTAAAACAGTGGAGGTGATGTCCCATGACCCTGGCCAGAGAATCTGAATTCAACGGCAAACCCATGCTTGGGCTTTACCGTGACGAAATGGATCAGTTCGGCCTCAAGTTCGGCCTCAAAAAGGCCAAGCTCATTATGGAGCACATCGAGGCGATCCGGGCGTTTATCGATAAGTACGATAAAATTCCGGCTCAGGCTCGATAGACCCTGACAACTTTTACAGATTTCGTTTGACGCAAGTTTCAACCAGAGTTACGGTGCTTCGCATCGTCCGGCGCCGGTTTAACACGGTTTAACAAACCAGGCGCCGCCGTCTCCGGATTGGAGACGGAGATTTCGGGAGGTGGGATGAATATGGCGGAAGAAGAGAAACTCAAGGTACTCAAGGCAACGTTGGATTCCATTGAAAAGCGGTTCGGGCGCGGCAGCATCATGCGGCTCGGCGATAAAAAGGCGATCGAGGTCGAAGCGCTTCCCACGGGAATTCTGCCGCTTGATCTGGCAATCGGCCTCGAGGGAATTCCTCGCGGCCGGGTCATTGAAATTTTCGGCCCGGAAAGCTCCGGGAAAACTACCATCACGCTCCATATCATCGCGGCCATACAAAGATCCGGCGGCATCGCCGCCTTCATCGACGCTGAACACGCGCTCGATCCGGTCTATGGCGCCAAACTCGGCGTCGATGTCCAGAACCTGCTCATCTCTCAGCCCGATACGGGCGAACAGGCGCTGGAGATTACCGAATCGCTCGTCAGAAGCGGCGCGGTCGATATCGTCGTCATCGATAGCGTCGCCGCGCTCGTGCCTCAGGCGGAACTCGAAGGCGAAATGGGCCAGCAGCACATGGGATTGCAGGCGCGGCTCATGTCCCAGGCCCTTCGGAAACTCACCGCGGCCATCGCCCGATCCAAAACCTCCTGTATCTTCATCAATCAGCTCCGCGAAAAAATCGGCGTCATGTTCGGTAGCCCAGAAACCACGCCCGGCGGTCGCGCACTCAAATTCTACTCCTCCCTCCGGCTCGATATCCGGCGCATCGAACAGCTCAAACGCGGCGCCGATGTCATCGGTAACCGGGTGCGGATCAAAGTCGTCAAGAACAAGGTCGCGCCGCCGTTTCGGTCGGCTGAATTCGACCTCTTCTTCGGACACGGCGTATCCCGCGCCGGTTGCGCCCTCGAAGCCGCTCTCCTTCAGGGGGTCGTCCAAAAGGCGGGATCGTGGCTTTCCTTCAACGGCCAGAAAATCGGCCAGGGCCGCGATGCCGCGCGGTTGTTCATTGAAGACAACGCCGATCTCCTCGCTCAGATCGAACTGGAAATTCGCCGCAGGCTCCGGGATGAAGGCGCCGCGCTGGTCAGTGGCGAAGCGGAGGAAGAAACCGCTGACAGCAAGGCTGAATAGGGCGGATATTATCTGAACCGTAACGCCTCCCTCGCCGGGGAGCCGGGTGGGGTATTGGATGTGCCCCTGAGCAGGCCGCCCGGGGCGCCTTCCATCTCCGATATTCTCCAGAGCCGGTTTGCCATCCCTGAGTTTCGGCCCGGCCAAGAGGATGTCATCCGCGCCATCCTGGATGGCCAGGATGTCCTGTCGGTCATGCCCACCGGATATGGCAAGTCCCTCTGCTACCAGCTCCCCGCGCTCCTCTTCCCCGGCGCCACCATCGTCGTCTCCCCATTGATCTCGCTTATGGCTGACCAGGTACAGGCCCTTCGGAAACTTAACCTCCCCGCGGCATTCGTCAACTCTTCTCTCTCCTTCACGGATCAGCTCACCTGCCTGGCGGCTTTGAAACGCGGCGATATTAAAATTCTTTATGTCGCTCCCGAACGATTCTCCTCGCACCGGTTTTTGGGCGCGGTCAAGGAAATTGATGTGTCTCTGTTCGTCGTGGACGAGGCGCACTGTGTCTCTCAGTGGGGTCACGATTTTCGGCCCCACTATTTGCGCCTCGCGGCCGCCGCCGGACAGGTTGGCCGGCCGCCGGTCGCGGCTTTCACGGCAACGGCCACGCCCGAAGTCCGCAAGGATATTGCCAGGGGCTTGGGAATGGAGTCGCCCGTTGAGTTCATCGCGGGGTTCGACCGGGCGAATTTGATACTGGACGTCGAGGTTGTGCCCGGGCAGGAAGCCAAATTCGACGCGATCGAAGAGGCCCTGGCGGATAACGTCCCGGCGATTGTCTATACGGCCACACGGAAAAACGCCGAAAAAGTCGCCGACCGATTAAACCGCCGGGACCGGCCCTGCCGCGTCTATCATGCCGGATTGGATGAGATCGAGCGATCGAATGTCCAGCAGGCCTTCATGCGGGATGACGTGTCGGTCATCGTCGCCACGGTCGCGTTCGGCATGGGCATCGACAAGCGGGATATCCGGCTCGTCGCTCATTTCGATGTTCCGGGGTCCATCGAAGGATACTATCAGGAGGTCGGCCGCGCCGGCCGGGACGGGCTTCCCTGCAGGGGGATCTTGCTCTTTAATTATGCGGATACCCGTACCCAGGAATTCTTCATCGATGGCGCCAATCCGCCGCGGTCCGTGATCGAGTCGGTCTACGCCAGAATCTGGAAATTGTCCCCGGAGGCCGGGCCGGTCGAAATATCGACTCGGGAGATGGCCTCGTCCCTGGGTTTGAAAAACGATATGCAGGTCCATACGGCCATCATCATCCTTGAGCGGCAGGGGTTGATCGAGCGGGGAAAAAGCGGCGAAAATCCGGCGCATCTGCGTCGAATCAAGTTTTCCGCGCCGAAGGACGCGCCGAAGGACGCGCCGGATCGGGGTGGGACCAAAATCCGGATTCTCGCCGACTTGGATAAGTCGTTTGGGGAAGATCTGGTGGACGGGGTGGATGTCTCGAAAAATGAGTTGTGCCGGCTGACCGGGTTGGAGTGGTCGGCCCTGTCCCGGCATCTGACCGAGCTGGCCCATGCCGGGATTTTATCCTATGCCCCGCCCTTTCGGGGCCGTGCCGTCTGTCCCGTATCGCCACAAGTCGAAAAATTGCCGATTGACTGGGATTCGCTTGCCCGAAAAAAAATATGGGACTCCCAACGTCTCAAACGCGTCGTCGCCTATGCCTATAACAATCGATTCTGCCGCCGCGGATTGATCCTGGACTATTTCACCGGTAAACCTCTCCGCTATCAGTGCGGCCTTTGTGATGTGTGCCGCGGCGAGTCCGGCGTGAAAGTGAATCTCGATAGAGGCGCGGTCAAACCACCCAAACAGTCCAAAAGGAAAAAGGCATCGACCCGGTCGGCGGCGTCCGATCGCGCGTTGGTCATCCGGGAGCAGGAATCGTCGGCCGCTAAGCCGGACGCGGCTGTCATGGCGGTCTTTGAGCGATTGCGGGTCCTCAGAAAAAATCTTGCACTCGCCGAGGGTGTGCCGCCCTATTGTGTCGCCCACGACCGGATGTTGATTGAAGTCGCCCAACAGCGCCCCCGCAGCCTGGAGGATCTCCGGAAAATCCGGGGGTTCGGCCCGCGGCTTACCGCCAAATATGGCCCCCATTTCTTGAATGTCATCGGCCCCCTTGCGGCCAAGTCGGGTCGGCGGCAAGAGGGTGAATCAGCGACATGAACCGTCTCTCGACGATGCCGGAATCGGATCGTCCGAGAGAAAAATTGGTCCGCCGGGGGCCCAAGTCTCTATCGGGCACGGAACTTCTGGCGGTCCTTCTGGGTACGGGCACCGCCCGCCGGGGTGTCATGAAACTGGCCATGGAGGCGGTGGCGGAATATCATTTAAAGTGATCGAACACATGGTTCGGCACAGACTGTTCCCGATCGTTTTTACCCTGATTTCCTTATCTTTCGTATCTACAAAATGACCGGCATCGGCTGGATCATCCTTGGCGAGGTGGAGGTCGGCCTCATTCGGGTTTTGTCCGACATCGAAAGGGGATATCATCCCTTTGAAACCTGGTGGAGAACCGGCGGCGGCGAGGGACATCCATACGGCCTTCGTTTGCAGTATGCGTTTGCAAAAGGCGGTTACGTCAATGACAGCCGGGAGGATTCTGTGAATCATGCGGACCTGCCTGAAGTCGGCAAATGGGTAATCCCCACACTGGAATATTGCGACGATTACAGACGCGGCAATCGGCGATGGCTTGGAGAATGACCGCCGGATGAACGACGCAGTTTCGTGTTGATGAATTCCAGATCCTGTACATCCCGCGAACCCCTGCGGTTTTTGACAGTAATCTCCTTACTGGTCGTCTGGTGGGAATTTTAATTGTCGCTAATCACCAGACACACGGCGTCATCCTCGACAAGGTCAGCGCCATCCAGATCACGCCCGAAACAGGCTGAGCGGAGTAGCCGGCCGCGGGCCGAATCGGAAGGGGGGTTGAATTCACCGCCCTCCATATTACCATGGCGGACCTATGACGCTTCAAAACACGTTCGGATCCTTGGCGTTTCTGAAAACTAAAAAAGACCCGGTCGTCTATTATCGGCTCGAGAAAGTCGTCGAGGCCGTCCCGACCGCCGCGCGGCTGCCATTTTCCATCAGAATCCTCCTCGAAAATCTTCTCCGCAACTGCGACGGCAAAACCGTCTCCCATGAGGATTGTCTCGCCCTCGCGCGATGGAACCCGAAGGGCGATGACCGGGAGATCGCGTTTATTCCCGCGCGGGTCGTCCTGCAGGATTTTACCGGCGTGCCCTGCGTCGCGGACCTCGCGGCCATGCGAAACGTCATGAAACGCTCAAACCATGACCCCGGCCGCATCAATCCCATCGTCCCGGTCGACCTCGTCATTGACCATTCCGTCCAGGTCGATGCCTTCGGATCACCTGACGCTTTCGATAAAAATGTCGAACTCGAGTTTGGCCGAAACCGCGAACGCTACATGTTCCTCCGCTGGGCACAGCGCGCATTTCAAAATTTCTCCGTTGTCCCTCCCGGAACAGGAATCGTTCACCAGGTCAACCTCGAGTTCCTGGCCAAAGTCGTTCAAACGGCGGAAAAAAACGGCGAGATCTTCGCGTTCCCGGATACTCTCGTCGGCACCGATTCCCACACCACCATGATCAACGGCCTTGGCGTCCTCGGATGGGGAGTCGGCGGAATCGAGGCCGAGGCCTGCATGCTCGGCCAGCCGCTCTATATGCTCGTGCCCGAAGTCATCGGTTTTAAATTCACCGGCGAGATGCCGCCGGGCGCCACCGCAACCGACCTGGTCCTTACGGTCACGGAACAACTTCGAAAAAAAGGCGTCGTCGGAAAATTCGTCGAATTTTTCGGCCCGGGCCTGGATTCTTTGAGCCTTCCCGACCGCGCCACCATCGCCAACATGGCTCCCGAATACGGCGCCACCATGGGGTTCTTCCCAGTCGATGACGAAACCCTCCGATACCTCCGGCTCACCGGCCGCGATGAATACGTCGTCGATCTGGTCGAGCGATACTGCAAGGAGCAGGGTCTTTTTCGGACCGCCTCCCTTGCCGATCCGGTTTTTTCCGAAATCCTTCACTTCGATCTCTCCAAACTCGAACCCTCCATCGCCGGCCCCCGCAGACCTCAGGACCGCGTCCGCCTCAAAGACACTCCCCAATCCTTCGATGAGGCGCTCCACGGTTATTTCAAGGCGCCGCCCGGTAAGCGAAGCGCTCCGGTCCGGCTGAATGGCCATTCCGATCAGGTCGAGGACGGATCCGTTGTCATCGCCGCCATTACCAGCTGCACCAACACGTCCAACCCGTCTGTCCTCATCGGCGCGGGACTGCTCGCAAAAAAAGCCCGCGAACGGGGGCTCACGGTCAAACCCCAAGTCAAAACCAGCCTCGCTCCCGGATCACGGGTCGTCACCGATTACCTTCGCGCCGCCGGTCTCCTGTCCTATCTCGAAGAATTGAAATTCCATCTGGTCGGATACGGATGCACCACCTGCATCGGCAACAGCGGCCCACTGCCCGAACCGGTCGACACGGCCATCCGGGAAAATAATCTCGTCGCGGTCGCCGTCCTCTCCGGCAACCGGAACTTCGAAGGCCGGATCAATCCCTCCGTCAAAGCCAGCTACCTCGCCTCGCCCCCGCTCGTCGTCGCCTTTGCCCTCGCCGGCCGCGTTGATCTGAACCTCTCCGAGGACGCCATCGGCACGGGATCGGACGGCCGGCCGGTCTTCCTCAAGGACATCTGGCCGACCCGGGAGGAAATCGATTCCCTCAGCCGGCGCGTCGTCACGTCGCGGGCTTTCCGCAGCCGCTATGCCCATGTCTTCGACGGCGATGACAACTGGCGTCAGATGCCGGTTCCCGAGGGCGATCTCTACGAATGGGATCAGTCCTCGACCTATATCCAAGAGCCGCCTTTCTTCCTCGATCTCGAACACGGCGCCGCGCCCGCTCCTCCACGCGACCTTCACGCCTGCCGCGTCCTTGTCATGGTCGGCGATTCCGTCACCACCGATCACATCTCTCCGGCGGGTTCGATCAAGGCCGACAGTCCCGCCGGAAAATTCCTGATCGAGCACGGCGTGGCTCAGAGGGAATTCAATAGTTACGGCGCCCGGCGCGGGAATCACGAAGTCATGATGCGCGGGACGTTCGCCAATATCCGCCTCAAAAACCTTCTGGTTGAAGGGACTGACGGCGGATGGACCATCCATCTTCCCTCCGGAGAAAAAATGTCCATTTACGACGCCGCACTCCGATACCAGGCCGACCGCACCCCGCTTATGATCATCGCCGGAAAAGAGTACGGTTCCGGTTCATCCCGGGACTGGGCCGCCAAAGGCACCCTCCTGCTCGGCGTCAGGGCGGTGATCGCCGAAAGCTACGAGCGGATTCACCGCAGCAATCTCGTCGGCATGGGCGTTTTGCCCTTGCAATTCATGCCCGCGCAATCGCGGGAATCCCTCAAACTGACCGGCCGCGAAACCTACGATATCCTCGGTATTTCCGATAAACTCAGTCCCAAAAAAATCATTTCCATCCGTGCAGTCGATGTTCCCGATAGCCGCGCCACTGAATTTGACGTCATAGCCCGACTCGACAGTTCCATCGAAATCGAATACTTCGAAAACAACGGCATCCTACAAACAGTTCTTCGTCAGATGATGGACTCTCCAACTTATCCACTATAGTGTTGGAATAACATTTACCTATGTATGAATAAGTTACAGATCAGTGTCTATACCTGACTTTTTTATCCATAATACTTGACTTCTATGTCAGGTTTCGCTAGGATGTTGGACAGCTATGAAGATTTCGAAGCAGGAAGAGTATGGGTTAAGGTGCATTTTACAGCTTGCCCGCGTGGGGCATGGGGTCTCCATTTCGGTGACGGAGATTTCCAAAACCGAGGGTCTCTCGACTGATTACGTCACGAAACTCCTGATCCTTCTTCGAAAATCGGGCCTGGTGGCCAGTGTCCGGGGAATCAATGGCGGATATACCCTCACGCGGCCGCCGGAACAGATCACGCTGGGAGAGGTCATGCGGTCCCTGGGCGGATTTTTTTATTCGAGGGAGATGTGTTCCGAGTTCCCGGGGAAACTGGATGCCTGCAGCCACATGGGCAGCTGCGGCATTCGGCCGGTGTGGATGGTGCTGGCCCGGCAGATTTACGCGACGCTGGGCCGCACCACTCTCTCGGACATGATTCAAGAGGAAAAAGAGGTCGAGCGATTGATGGCGGCCCGGCATTCTCAAGCGGCGACCCTGTCGAATTAACGGAGGTGAAGTTCGTTGGCAACGATCGAAATCAATGACCTGCATGTGGAGGTTGAAGGCAAGGAGATTGTCAAAGGCGTTTCGCTCAAAGTGAACAAGGGCGAAGTCCACGCTCTCATGGGTCCGAACGGATCCGGCAAAAGCACGCTCTCCTTTGCCCTCGCCGGTCACCCCAAATACACGATCACCCGCGGGTCCGCCACTTTTAAAGGCGCGGACCTGTTCGCCATGCCCTCGGACCAGCGCGCGCGGGAGGGACTGTTCCTTGCGTTTCAATACCCGGCCGCCGTCCCCGGCGTGACGGTCGGCAATTTCCTCCGCACCGCGATCAACTCCAAACGCGCGGGTGGCGAGGCGCCCAAAATCCTCTCAGGAGCTCAGGCCGAGGCCGCGGGTAAAAACGGCAATCAGATTTCCGCCCGGGAGTTTTTGAAAATTCTCAAGGAAAACATGAAACTCTTGAGCCTCAAGGAGGATTTCGCGTTTCGGTATCTCAATGACGGGTTTTCCGGCGGAGAAAAAAAGCGGGTCGAGATCCTCCAGATGGCGATCCTTCGGCCCGAAATGGCCATCCTCGATGAGACCGATTCCGGGCTTGATATCGACGCGCTCAAAACCGTCGCCGACGGCGTCAACCGCTTCGTCGGACCCGACATGGGCGCTCTGGTCATTACGCATTATCAGCGGTTGCTTAATTACATCAAACCGCATTACGTTCACGTCCTGATGGACGGCAGACTCGTCGTCTCCGGCGGCCCCGAATTCGCCCACGAACTCGAAGCCCGCGGCTACGACTGGATCCGGCAAAAATACGGTGTCCCCGCCGCGGCGGGCGTCGCCTGACTCTGAAATCGCGAAGGAGATTTGAATCATGGCCAGTGTGGATAAGAACCTCGAGGAACTGACAAAATCCAAGGATCAGTACATCTACGGGTTTTCCGACCAGGAAGACTATGTCTATAAAGCGGAGAAGGGGTTGAGCAGCCGGATAGTCGACCAGATTTCTCACATCAAGGAAGAACCCGAGTGGATGCGCCAGTTCCGCCAGCGGTCGCTTGATATCTTTCAGAGAAAACCCATGCCCACCTGGGGCGGCCACCTGGGCGACCTTGACTTTAACAATATCTACTACTACATCAAACCCTCGGACCGCTCAAACGAGGATTCCTGGGACGACGTACCGTCCTACATCAAAAATACCTTCGATAAACTCGGCATCCCGGACGCCGAACGCAAATTCCTCGGCGGCGTCGGCGCCCAGTACGAATCCGAAGTCGTCTATCACAGTCTCCAGGAAAAATGGGCCAAACAGGGCGTCATTTTCCTCGATCCGACCGAGGCCGCTAAAAAGTTTCCCGACCTCTTCAAAAAGTATTTCGGAACGATCATTCCACCGGCGGACAACAAATTCGCCGCTTTGAACTCCGCGGTCTGGTCCGGCGGGTCATTCGTCTACGTCCCGCCCGGAGTCCACGTTGAAGTGCCTCTTCAGGCCTATTTCAGGATCAATGCCAAAAACATGGGACAGTTCGAACGCACGCTCATCATCGCGGACGAAGGCTCATTCGTCCACTACGTCGAGGGGTGTACCGCGCCCGTCTATTCGAGCGACTCGCTCCATTCGGCGGTGGTCGAGTTGATCGCCAAAAAAGGCGCGCGCATCCGATATACGACCATTCAGAACTGGTCCAAAAACGTCTATAATCTCGTCACCAAACGCGCCGTCGCCTACGAAGGCGCCACTGTCGAATGGGTCGACGGCAACCTCGGATCCAAACTCACCATGAAATATCCCGCCGTCTACATGCTTGAGCCCGGCGCCAAAGGTGAGGTCCTGTCGATCGCTTTCGCCGGAGATGGCCAGCACCAGGACGCCGGCGGCAAAATGGTTCACTGCGCTCCGCATACCACCTCGCAGATCGTCTCCAAGTCCATCTCCAAGGGATCCGGCCGGACCAGCTATCGGGGGCTGGTGAAAGTCGAAAAAGGCGCCAAGGACGTTAAATCCCACGTCCGGTGCGACGCGCTCCTGCTGGATCCGGAAAGCAAATCCGATACGTTTCCGTATATGGAGAACGAGGAAGACCGCGTGTCGATCGGCCACGAGGCCACCGTTTCCAAAATCGGGGACGAACAGCTGTTTTACCTCATGAGCCGCGGCATTCCCGAAGGCGAGGCCATGACGATGATCGTCCGGGGATTTATCGAACCCCTGGTCAAAGAACTCCCCATGGAGTATGCGGTCGAATTAAACCGCCTGATCGAGTTGGAAATGACCGGAGCCTGCGGCTGATCCGCGGCGTTGCTCGCGCAGGCAGCGGTCCAATCACCAAAACGACGATGACTACGGCTGAACTGACTCAAACCGTGGGACTGAACGCCGCGGGTTTTGAGTCATTCCTCCAGTGGCGGTCATCCGAGCCCGCCTGGCAGACCTCCTTTCGAAAACGATCGTGGGATATCCATCTGACACTCCCCATGCCCACGCGCAAGGACGAGGAATGGCGCCGGACGGACCTTCGGCCCATCCGGTTCGACTCGATTGCACCTTTCGCATCCAACTCATCGGCCGGCCGGCCGGTTGACGGTCTTGATGGATTGTCGGAATCGATTCGATCCCGTGTCGCACTCGGCCCCAAGTCCTCCGGACTCCTTGTCCAGCACAACTCCGAGGACGTCTACGTGGAGATCGACCCGGAACTTCAAAAAAAAGGGGTCCTCTTGTGCGGATTTGACGCCGCCGCCCGCGAACATCCCGATCTCGTTCAAAAATATTATGGCGCCATCCGCCCCCCGGCGCACAACAAATTCGTCGCGCTTCACTACGCATTTCAGTCCGGCGGAACGTTCATTTATGTTCCGCCAAACGTCCACGTCGACCTCCCCCAGAGGTCCCTCGTCTTCGCCGACGCCGCCGGATCGGGACTCTTCCCCCATACCCTGATCGTCCTGGATCGCGGATCGTCCCTCAGCTATTTCGAGGAGCGATCCGGAACCGGCGGCGGTGTCGCGCGGCAGAACCTCGTCTCCAGCGTCCTCGAAGCCCATCTGTCGGAAGGCTCGCGTCTCCGGTTTATTTCCATGCAGCAATACGATCCCAACACATTCGTTTTTGCCAGTGAAAAAGCGGTCGGCGCCAAAGACACGAATGTCGCTTGGCTCACCGCGGAGCTGGGCGGCAAGATCAACAAGGGATTCATCGACTGTGATCTGGTCGGCAGCGGCACCCGCTGTGAACTCCTGGGGCTCTACTACATCAAGGGCTGGCAGCAGTCGGATATTGTCACTCTCCTGACCCACAAGGCTCCGCATACGGAGGGCAATATCGTCTACAAGGGTGTCTGTGACGACCACGCCCGGTCCTGTTTTCGCGGTCGGATCGTCGTCGAACACGACGCAAACCAGACCCAATCCTTTCTCGCCGATCATACCATGCTCCTCTCCGATAAGGCCCGGTCCGATTCTGTCCCGACGCTTGAAATCGAGGCCAACGATGTCGTCTGCAAACACGCGGCGACGGTTGGTGAAATCTCATCGGAAGAACTTTTTTATCTCCGCAGCCGCGGCATTCCGGAAACACTCGCGCGAAAGATGATTGTCCTGGGGTTTTACGAGGAAGTCTTGAAGGGCGTCCCGGTCGCGGCCCTCCAGGAACGTGTCCGGCGCGCCCTCCAGGCGAAATTTGATTATTTTCTTGATCACGACGCTTAAGGAGGAGATGCCCTGTGGCTTACCAGCCCGTCGTTAAAACCGGCGTCGTCGCCGCCGGATCGGGAAAACTTTTCGAGGTCGATGGACACCGGGTGGCGGTGTTTAATCTGAACGGCGAATTCTTCGCCATCGATGATATCTGCACTCATGAGGAAGCCTCTCTTTCCGATGGCGCCATCGACAACGATACCGTCGAATGCCCATGGCATGGCGCCCTCTTCAATATCAAAACCGGCGCGGCTCTCACCATGCCCGCGGTCACGGCCGTCCGCACCTATGCGGTCAAGGTCGAAGGCGATCAGGTCTGGGTTGACGTGTCGATCCCGGCCGCGTCCCGGTCGGGACTGTAGCGGTTCGGATCCGGAGATGGCCGTCATGCTGAAAAAAGACGACTCGACCCCGCCCAGCGCGCCGCAGTCCCGGGCCGCCTTTTTGCCATTCGACCCGGTCGACCTTCGCGGCCGGTTCCCTGTCCTCTCCAGGCAGTACGACGGCAAACGGCTGGTCTATCTCGATAATCCGGCCACCACCCAGAAACCCCGATCGGTTATCCAGGCTTTGACGCGGTATTATGAAACGTACAACGCGAACGTTCACCGCGGCGCTTACCGGCTGGCCGAGGAGTCGACCGCTGCGTATGAGGGGGCGCGCGAAAAAGTTCGGGAGTTCATCAACGCCGAATCGGTCGAAGAAATCATTTTCACCCGCGGCGCGACCGAATCGATCAATCTCGCGGCTTTCGCTTGGGGGAGATCGTTCGTCTCGGAGGGAGACGAAATCCTCCTTACCGAAATGGAACATCATTCCAATCTCGTCCCCTGGCAAATTCTGGCACAGGAAAAAAAGGCTCTCCTGAAATTTGTCCCCATGGAACCTGATGGGACGCTGGACATCCGGAAAGTCGCCGACCTCCTGACCAAACGGACCGTTCTTATCTCGTTTACTCATGTCTCCAATGTCCTCGGCACCATTAATCCTGTCCGGCAGATCGCGGATCTTGCTCATTCCGCCGGCGCCAAGGTTTTCGTCGACGGCGCCCAGGGTACGCCTCATCTGCCGGTTGACGTCCGTGACTTTCATTGCGACTTTTTCGCCTTCTCCGGCCATAAAATGTGCGCCCCCACCGGTATCGGTGTTCTTTACGTCAAAAAATCCGTCCTGGAGCACATGCCTCCCTTTCAGGGAGGCGGCGATATGATTCGCCAAGTGTTCCTTGACCATTCGACTTGGAACGACCTGCCATGGAAATTTGAAGCGGGAACGCCCGATATCGCGGGCGCGATCGGGCTTGGCGCCGCAATCGATTTCTTGAAATCCATCGGCATGCCGGCCGTCCGGGAACATGAAAAACGCCTGACCCGGTATGCCGTCGACAAACTCCGGCAATCCCGGGGCATCACCCTCTACGGCCCCCTGGATCCGGATCGGCGCGGTGGCGTCGTGTCATTTAACGTGCAGGGCATCCATCCCCATGACCTGGCGACCATCCTGGACCGTGAATCGGCCGTGGCCATCCGCGCCGGCCACCACTGCGCGCAGCCCCTGATGAAAAAATTAAATGTCGCCGCGACGGCACGCGCCGGATTTTATGTGTATAATGTGGAAGACGACGTGGATCGCCTGATCTTGGGCATCCAGAGAGCGCAGCAGATTTTCAAGGTGCCGGCATGAGTCTCGAAGGACTGTACCAGGAGATCATCCTGGATCATTACAAAAGCCCCAGAAACCAGGGCAAGCTGGAGAATCCGGATATCAACATCTTTGAGTCCAACCCCCTCTGCGGCGACGAGATCTGCATTCACGGCAAACTCGACGGCGGACTCGTCAAGGATATCCGGTTCGAGGGCAAGGGCTGTTCGATCAGCATGGCATCGGCGTCGATGATGACCGAGGTCATCAAAGGCCATGGAGCCGATCATGCGAAAAAATATATCGACGGGATCAAGGCCATGATGCACGGCGAGGAAAAACTTTCGGATGATGAGCTGGGCGACATGGAGGCCTTAAAAGGCGTGGCGGACTTTCCCGCCAGGGTCAAATGTGCGCTACTGGCCTGGACCACCCTCGAAAAAGCCTTGAACCAGAAGACCGATCCCAAAGGGAGATGACCGTCATGGAGTCGACAACCAGTCCTTCCCAAGCGTTGACCATCCGGATCACGGACGAGGCGGCCCGGTGGATCAGTATTTTTATGACCGAACAGAAGCTGAATTCGGCCGATTATGCGTTTCGGGTGGGCGTCAAGGCCGGCGGCTGTTCCGGGTACGAATATGTGATGCGGATGGACCGCCCGAAAGACGCCGACCGGGTGTTCGAGCACAACGGGTCGAGGGTTATCGTTGATGAAAAGAGTTTGAGATTTCTGAACGGATCGAGCCTCCATTTTCTGATGAAATATCAGGGTGCCGGGTTTACCATTATCAGTCCCCGCGTTGCCGCGTCCTGCGGCTGCGGTTCTTCGGTCTCGTTCAAAAAAGAGGATCCGCTCCCCTCTTCCCCTTTATCCACACCGCCTACCCCCGGATCCCTCCCCCATCCGGCTTGATGGCTCAAGTGGCCACGCCGCCGCCTCTTTTTGCCCGCGCCGAATTTCAGGACGCCTGCGCCGAAGCCGCGTTCGTCCATCGGGCCGTGGGAGTCCTTCCTATGGATTTGTCCGGCCTCACACTCACCGGCGCCGACCGGGTCGGCTTCATCCACAGCATTTCCTCCAACGACGTTGCATCCCTGTCGACCGGACAGGGGTGCTTCTCGCTCATCCTGACAGCCAAGGGCAAAATCCAGTACCCGTTGACTGTCCTTGTCGCGCCGGACCGGATTGACCTGGGTGTGGAAGAATCGCTTCTTGAGCCTCTGAAATCATTCCTGGAGTCATCCCTGGTCATGGAGGATGTCCGGATTCAAGACGCTTCCCGGGATTGGCAATTCTTTAATCTCTCCGGCAGCCGGCTGGTTGAGGCGATGGATCAATTGAACCTTCGGATGCCGGGCAAGAGAGAGTTTGACTGGATTGAGGAAAAAGGTGTGAGCGTGATTCGCTGTTCCAGAACGATTGAGGCCGGAGTGGATATCCGGGTCGCGGCGGATCAGGCGGCCGAGTGGTTTGAAAAATTGGTCTTTGTCGCGCAGGGCCAGGATGGCGGACCGGTCGGCGCGATAGCCAGGGACATTTTGAGGATCGAGGCGGCGCAGCCGAAATTCGGGATAGATTATTCGTGGGAACATTTCCCGCAGGAAGCGGCGTTGGAAAATCGCGCGGTCAGTTTTACCAAGGGGTGTTTCACCGGACAGGAAGTGGTCGCGCGGATCAAAACGTATGGCGATGTCCGCCGCCGGCTCGTCGGAATGGTGCCGGCCGGCCCGCCCCCCGCGCCGGGAGATGCCGTGTATCTGGACGGCGCCGAACCGCCGGAGCCGGTTGGTAACGTCACGTCCGCCGCCCGATCGATCAAATACTCGAAATCGGTCGCGCTGGCCATGGTCTCCACGCGCGCCGCCTCGCCTGGAGGCGTCCTTAGAGTCTCATCGATTGATGGTGCGCAGGCGCGGGTTGTCGACATCGCCGGAACCGGATCTTCTCCATGGCTGTAACCGAGATCGCGGTGCTTGACGCTCTGCGAAAAATTGAAGATCCCGATTTGCATCAGGATATTGTCACTCTGGGGTTCGTCAAAAACATATCCATTGATGGCGGCCGCGTTTCCTTCACTATCGAAATGACCACACCGGCCTGCCCCGTTCGGGAAAAATTCAAATCCGACGCTCAGTCCATCGTCTCCCGGATCCCGGGAGTGGCCTCGGTCGACGTGACCATGACCGCCGCGGTCCGGCCCAACAGATCCGAGATCAAGAATCAGCTCATTCCCGGCGTCCTCAATGTCATCCCCGTGGCCAGCGGCAAGGGCGGAGTCGGCAAATCGACCGTCAGCGCCAACCTGGCCATCGCGCTGGCCCGGATGGGCGCCCGCGTGGGGCTCATGGACGCCGATATTTACGGACCCAGCATCCCGATGATCATGGGAGTTCTCCAGGGCCCCGAAATTCTGGAGGAGCGGCGGATTATCCCGCCCGTTCAATATGGAGTGAAGGTCATCTCCATGGGATTTTTTCTCCAAGAAAATGAGGCGGTTATCTGGCGGGGGCCGATGCTGATTCAGATGATCACCCAGTTTCTGGGTGACGTGGAATGGGGAGAACTCGATTACCTCGTCGTTGATCTGCCGCCGGGAACGGGCGACGTGCAGCTCACCCTCTGCCAGAAAATCCCCCTCACCGGCGCGGTCATCGTCTCCACCCCGCAGGATGTCGCCCTGAAAATCGCCCAGAAGGCCATCGTCCTGTTCCAAAAATTGAAATGCCCCGTCCTCGGACTCGTCGAAAATATGAGCCATTTCGTCTGCCGGCACTGCAACGAGCGGGACGACGTCTTCGGCAACGGCGGCGCCCGCCGGGCCGCGGTCGACCTTGATTTGCCGTTTCTGGGAGAAATCCCTCTTGCAACCGAAATCCGGACCGCGTCGGATGCGGGCTGTCCACTCCTGATCGCCGATCCCTCATCGCCGTCCGCCAAGTCATTTCAGCATGTCGCCGAAAACCTGGCGGCCCAGGTCAGCATCCTCAATATGAGCGGCGTGTCGTCGGGAGACGTGAAAATCACGTTTTGACGCCGCCCATGAATGCGGATCTTGCAAACATCCCACAGGAAATTTCTCGCGCCAATCAACACGACATCCAAATCCTCTGGATGGACGGCCACATCAGCGTCTTTCCCGCCCGATCCCTCAGGCTGGACTGCGCCTGCGCGGCCTGTGTCCACGAGATGACCGGCGCGCGCCTCCTGAATCCCCTGTCTATTCCAGCCGATGTGCATCCGCAGAAAATTGTTCCGGTGGGCCGGTATGCCATACAAATTTTCTGGAGCGACCTGCACTCAACGGGGATCTATACCTACGATAGGCTTAGAGCCCTCTGCCCCTGTTCCCGCTGTTCAAGCGGCCGCGCCGAGGCGCCGCCTACCCGTCCGTAGGAACTATCCGGCCTGGAAGCTTTGCCGGATACGCAAAAGACACTCGCCGGCCGTGGCGTCATTGGGATTTTGGCCCATAAATCCTTCCAGCAGCGAGACCGCCTCTTCCGCATTTTCCATCTCGATCAGAACGTCCACCAGCAGCAACGCCGCATCCGTGTAGTTCGGCCGGCAGTGTAACGCCGCCTTGCAAAATCGCTCCGCCTCCGTCGGCCGGCCCGATTCCTGAGCCGCGCAGCCGGCGAGATACAAAATGTAGGCGTTTGACGGGTCCATCTGGGCGGCCGCGCTCAGCGTTTCCAGCGCCTGCGCCGGCTGTTCCAGATGGCGATAGGTGATTCCGAGGTTCACTCGGGGTTGAATCAGATTCGGGTTGCTCGTGATCGCGCGCTTGAAAAATGGGATCGCGATGCTGTATCGGCCCGCGTTTGAATGGGCCGCGCCCATGTTGGTCAGACACTCGGCGTGCTGAGCATTGTGTTTGAGCGCCTGAGTGTAATACCGGATAGCCTGTTCCGGCTCGTGTTCAAGATCGCAAATCACGCCCAGATTGTAGTATCCGTCCGCAAACGCCGGCGCCCGCGAGACCACCCGCAGAAACAGGTCTTTGGCATCCCCCAGTTTACCGGCCTTGAGCGCGCCGAGGGCGTTCTGAATCCAGCGGTTGACTTCCTGATGAAGAGCCTCCCGCCCGGAATCGTCAATGACCTCGGACATGAGACTGTCACTGACCTTCCATGGTCTACGTTTTTCCGTATGCCCGGCCTGCCGGCCTGCCGGATTCGGTCGGAAGACCTTCCTGACTCCAGCCTTTGACCGCAATCTGACCGCTCGCGTCCCGCGCGCCGCCAAACCCGCCCTGCACATTGGCCAGACGGGTAAACCCGGCTGACTGCAGAATCTCACATGCCTTCTGCGACCGGCCGCCGGCCATGCAGCCGACTACCAGCCGATCTGTCATGCCAAACCGGTTTTGAACCTCTTCCGCAAAATGGGGATTCGGCGTCATTTGGCCGTCTACCCGGTTCATCACCGGCACGTTGTGCGCTCCCGCCGGATGGCCCGCCTCGTACTCTTCAACCGTCCGGACATCCAGATAGGTCGCCGCGTCCGCCGAGTCCGTCATCCGGTCGTGTGCGGTCTTCGGAACGATTTGTTCGATCGCCATGCTCCTCACTCCTTCCCGGACTTTCCAACAGATTGTTTTCAAGTATACTATACCATCATGGCCACACCGCTGACAGCGTGCGTCATTTCGAAAAAAATGCATCGGCCCAACGTCGCGCAGGTCGATTTCGAAATGCTGGATCCGGCCGAAATTCGGTATGTGTCGGGGCAGTATATCATTCTCCATACCGCGGAACAGAACGGCAGGGTCATCAAAAGGTCTTACTCCATCGCCGCCGCGCCTGACAGCCGCAGATTCTCTCTGTGCGTCAAAGTGGTCGGCGCCGCATCGCGGTTTGTTGCCGACTTGGCCATTGGCGACCGGGTTCGATTTTCCGGCCCATGGGGGATGGGCAAATTTACGTTTCCGGACCGGACAGAAACCGAAATCGTCCTGATGGCGTCCGGAACCGGCATCTCGCCCATCTACAGCATCCTGAAAAGCAAACTGCCCGTCTGTCCGGAAAAGTCCTTCCGGTTTTTATGGGGTCTGAAAAACGAGTCCGATCTGTTTTTTCAAGAGGAACTCCGGGAGTTGAAGGACGCCTTCCCCAATTTTTCATACGAAATTTTTCTCGAAAATCCCGGCTCCGACTGGCCGGGATCCCGCGGCCGGTTGAGCGACCGGTGTGTCGAAGTGTTGGGCGGTGTCGAGGGGAAAGAGTTTTTTCTGGCCGGCAACGGCGCGATGATCGCGGCGATTGAGCATCGCCTTCGGGCCGAGCGGGTTTTGGCCGAAAAAATTCACAAGGAAATTTTCTTTTTGTCCGAATCCGGATCATGATCATTATTGCCATCCATCCGGCGCTGGGTTACACTCCATGAGTGGTCGGACCGTGCGGCGCGGTGCGCGGAGTGCGCCCCGGGGGTATGAGTTATCGCCAGGCAGGGATTTCGTAGGCTTGGTGGGCCAAACGCCGCTGATTCGGTTGTCGCGAGTCATCCCGATCCCGCCACGGGTGACGCTGCTGGCCAAGGCCGAGTGGGTCAATCCCGGCGGATCGGTCAAGGACCGTGCGGCGGCCCGGATGATCCAGGACGGGGAACGTGCCGGGCAACTGACGAAGGATAAAATGATTCTCGATGCGACCAGCGGCAACACTGGAATCGCTTATGCCTGCATCGCCGCTTCTCGAGGGTATCGGCTCCGTCTCTGTGTTCCGGCCAACATCAGCCCGGAACGGAAAATGATTCTGGCCGCACTCGGCGCGGAGGTTATCTATACGAGCGCTCAAGAAGGGTCGGATGGGGCGATCCGGGAGGCCCGGCGGGTTTTTGACAAATCCCCGGCTCGATTTTTCTACCCGGACCAGTACGGCAATGACAACAACTGGAAGGCTCATTTTGATTCGACAGGCCCGGAAATCTGGGAGCAAACGAGGGGGAAGGTCACGCATCTGGTGGCCACGGTCGGCACGGGCGGGACGGTGATGGGGACCGGCCGGTATTTGAAATCGAAAAATCCGGCGGTTCGAGTTATCGCCGTTGAGCCTGATTCGCCGTTTCACGGGCTTGAAGGCATGAAACACATGGCGACGTCGATTGTGCCGAGAATATATGATCGGTCATTCCCGGATGAGACCCGGTTTATATCGACCGAAGCGTCTCACGAGGCCATTCGCAGGACGGCTCGACTCGAGGGATTTCTGATCGGCCTCTCATCCGGCGCGGCCTTGGCGGCGGCGGCCGAGGTTGTGAAGGCCTTAGGGCCCGCGGGGAAAAAACCGGCGGTTATTGTGACGATTTTTCCGGATAATGCGGATAAATATCTGACAGAACGGTTCTGGAAGGAGACGTAATCATGGCGGTGACGATTTTGGTTCCGACGGTTCTTCGGCAGCACACGGGCGACCGGGCATCGGTTCTGGCCGAGGGAAAAACGGTCGGAGAGGCTTTGAAAAATTTTGTCGGCGCTTACCCAGACATCAAACCGCATCTCTTCGCGGATAACGGAAAAATCCGGAGTTTCGTCAATGTGTTCGTCAACGAAGACGACATCCGGCAAAAGGATGACCTGAAGGCGCCGGTCAAGTCCGGTGACGAAATCAGCATCGTCCCGGCGATTGCGGGAGGGAGCCGATGGGATTGAAAA
>CAZHRJ010000007.1:40490-42630 GCA_964534765.1 uncultured bacterium | reverse complement strand
CCTCGGGCCCCGGCAGCATCATGCAGTAGTTGAGGGCATGGAGAAACTGTTCCTCGGATATCCACTTCCGGCGCTCCACCAGCTCCTCATGCATTATCGCAATCTGCCCCGAGGGCCCGCCAAAATTGATGAATCCAAGCTTGACCCAGAACCGCACCGCTTCCGGGAACGACGGATGTGAGCTGGAGGAATCCATGCAGCCTTTTCTCCCAACATACGGAGAGGGCGGGATTCGAACCCGCGGAACACCTATTAAGCGTTCAATCGCTTAGCAGGCGATTGCCTTCGGCCACTCGGCCACCTCTCCATGATTTATAACTCATTATTCAGATTTATCTTATAAGTTTCGCCCAAAACACATTTTCCATTTTTTGCCCCGTTATGGCAAATTCATGGCAAATTTTGGGTTCCGCCATTCACGGAACCGTGCCGTCAAATCCCAAGTTCCTGCCGCAAACTCCCACCAAAACCTCGGCCAACCTATCCATCATTCGTTGACCGCCTTTCCCGGAAATCTGATGATTTTCCCAAACCCCTTGCCTGGCTTGGTGCCCCGCTCGGGTATCGTGACCATCGAAGTCTTCTGCATGTGCGATTGCCGCATGGCTTCCGCCAACCGATCCTGACGCTCCTTATTATCACGCTCGTCCAGCCTGTGTAAATACGACTTGATCAGCGTGGCAACGGTGCAGCCCAAGTGATCCGCGATTTCCTTCAAGTCGAATCCGGCGCGAAAGGCGGCATTTGCAAAGTTGCTGGCAGCCGTATGCCGCAGGCTGTAATCCGTCACGTCCGGCACACCTGCAAATTTTTCGGTAATCATCACGAATTGCTTTGAGTGCCTGTCCGGCTTCCTGGGTACCTCCGGAGGAAAAAGCGGGCCGGAAGGAGAAGATACGTCCTTGCTCAAAAACCCTCCGGCTTCGTCGTAGACAAGACCCAGAATACCCGCCCACCATTTCAGATAATTCGTCAGACGCTTGTCGATGAGCATGACTCTCCCAGCGCCGCACCTGTGATATGAGGACTTCTCAGCGCTCCTCCAACTGTCCGTCCAGAGTCACAAGGGTGTCCCATGAACGATCGAACGTCAGATTACGGCTCATACAGAGGAGCCGATACCGCGTCGTCTCCTTCTCGCTTGTGTAGCGCAGGACCCACACCCCGAATATGGAATCGTCCAAATACTCATATATGCGATGGCGCCTCTTGGGGACATATATCCGGTTTTCCGCACATCTGGCATTTGATTTCTTCGAATTATTTGTCTCGCCCCACGGAGGATCTGTATCAGGTAGTGACGGGTCGACGTAGCAGGATGGGCGCCAAGCGCTGAGAGAGCGCGAGCAACCTCTTGAATAGGGGAAACCGCCGGATCACTCTTCGATTTTGTATGTTTCGATCTTGTTGTAGAGGCGAGTGCGGGAGATGCCGAGGATTCGGGCTGCGTGAGATTTGTTGCCGCCGGCGGCTTCGAGCGCGCGCTCGATAAGGATTTTTTCAGATTCGATGAGCCTTGGAACTTCGCCAACATGGGCGGCGGTCGAGACTCGGATGGCCGCAGGGAGATCCCTTGGCTCGATTTGCCGGTCGACGCCCATGGCAAAACATCCCTCGATGACATTTTCGAGCTGGCGGACGTTGCCGGGCCATGGATGGGACTGCACGATATCGATTGCCTCCGATGAGAGGCCGGCAACCGTTCGGCCGAAGACCGAATTGAATTTTTCGATAAAATGTGAGACCAGTATCGGGATGTCCTCCCGGCGATGTCTCAATGCCGGTATCTGAATCGTTATCACCGAGAGACGATAGTAGAGGTCCTCGCGGATCTGCCGGGCCAGGATCGCCTGCTCAATGTCCTGGTTTGTCGCCGCCAGAATTCTGGCCTCAACCGCTCGTTCCTTCGTGTCACCCACCGGCCGAATCGCCTTTTCCTGCAGCGCCCGCAGGAGCTTGACCTGCGCCGCGGGCGCCATTTCGCCGATCTCGTCAAGAAAGAGGGTGCCTTTGCCGGCCGCCACGAACATGCCGTCGTGGTCAGACACGGCCGAGGTGAAGGAGCCTTTTTTGTGGCCGAAGAGTTCGCTTTCGATCAGTTCTTTCGGTAGAGCGCCGCAGTTAACGGCGACGAAAGAGT
>CAZHRJ010000007.1:0-40390 GCA_964534765.1 uncultured bacterium | reverse complement strand
GGATTTGGTGGTGTAAAACGGTTCGAATATGTGCGGCAGGACGTCCTGCGAAATACCGGGTCCCGCATCGGCAACTTCGATCGTCAGTGTTCCGATCCCGGGGTTGATCGTCTTGATGGTGATTCTCCCGCCGGCCGGCTGGGCGTCGACGGCGTTCTGCACGAGATTGAACATCAACTGTTCCATAAGACTGCTGTTGCAGATCATCGCACACTCCTTGCAATCGACATCGAGGGCGATTTTAATTCCGCGTTTTTTGATCTCGGATTCGAACAGGGATACGGTCCGCCTGATAATGAGGCAGATGCTTTCCTCCTTGAATTCCTCCCGACGGGGCCTGGCGTACAGAAGAAGATTTCGGACAACGCCCTTGCAGTAATTGGCATTCCGAAGGATTTTTTTTACTTCTTCCTTGAGGTCCGTGTCACCGTTCAGTTCCTCATCGAGCATTTCAGCGGTGAGCATGATCGACCCAAGGGGTGTATTGAGCTGGTGGGCGACTCCAGCGGCGATCTGGCCGATCGCGGCCATTTTTTCGGACTGGGCCATCCGCCGGTCGAACTGGATCTGTTTTTCCGCGATCTGATCCTCCAGTTTTTTTCGACTGCGGAGAATGAAAAAAGTGGCCCATGCGGCCAGGAGGAGCGCGCAGACGAGGCCGTGCATGACGAACATGGCATGGACTTGCGCCAGCGTGAATTTCCGGAGGAAGTTGGACGCCAGGAGTTGAAAAACGCCCCAAGCGAGGACCGATAGAGTCAGGGCGGTGAGGACGATCAGGGCCGCGCGGGATGACTGTTTCATGACAGATGTATTGTTTCAGAACAGATGGTCATTTTCAATGGGTCCGCGCCAGCGGCGGAATGTAAATGCACGCCGGCTCCTCCCCGAGCGGGTCACCCGAGACGGCCCATGCGCGCGCGCGATTTCCGCCGCAGACCCTGCGGTACTCGCAGAGGCCGCACTTGCCCTTCAGTTTGTCCGGATCCCGGAGGTTTCGGAAGAGCGTGCTGTTGCGATAGATGTCGACGACGCTTTTTTTCCGGACGTTGCCCGCGCGGATGGGAAGAAATCCGCTCGGGTAGACATCGCCGGTGTGAGAGATGAAGACAAGGCCCTTGCCGTCGTTGACGCCCTGCGTTGGACGGTGAATGCCGTCGGCAAATTGAAATCCGGCCCCGGCGACCTGCACGGAACAGCCCCGGCCGTCTCCGGCCACCTGCGGCGTTCCGCCGTCCCTCCGCGATCTTTGGATCACCACGCGTCTATAATGCTGGGCGGCCGTGGCTTTGACATCGAACGGCACCTTTTTTGTCAGATTGAACAACCAGTGGAAAATGCGTTCGTGTTGACCAGGCGATATCATATCCTCATTTTTTCCGCAGCCCGTTGGCACAAGAAAAAAGACGCTCCACTGCACAGCGCCGAATCCCTCGACCAGCCGCGCGATTTCCGGAAGTGCCGATACGGTCTGCCGAGCGACGGTTGTGTTGATCTGGAGCGGGATGCCGAGGTCTTTGAGATCCCTGATGATCTCCAGCGTTCGCCTGAAACATCCGTTTACGCCCCGAAAGCCGTCGTGGACGGCCGCGTTTGGGCCGTCGAGAGACAGAGCGATGCGGGCGATGCCGCAATTTCGAATTTCCTTGAGTCGCGCGCGAGTCACCAGTTGTGTGGCCGATGGAGTCAGCGACGTGCGGAGTTTTCGTTCCCTAGCCGCGTAGCAAATCATGTCCTCGAGGTCAAATCGCTTCATGGGGTCTCCGCCGGTGATGACGAAGACGGGAGATCCAAATTCTGCGATTTCATTGATCAACTGGTACCCCTCAGCGGTGGTCAACTCCCTGGGGTCGCGCGCCTTCTGCGCCGCTGCCCGGCAGTGGACACAACACAGATCACAGGCACGGGTGATTTCCCAGATGACCGTGTAAGGCGCAAGTGCAAAGTCCACCGCCGCAACCGGGTGATCTTTCCAGGCCAGGCCCGTGCCCTGTGGGGTCGGAAAAGGGGGATTCACTGTGACGGTTTCCGCCCCTCGCGTTTAATCGCCTCCCGATAATAGGGACAATCTTTGAAGTCGCCGCTCTCGCAGTATTTGTTCACCTCATCGGCGCTTGGCACCATGAGCCTCCGGCAGGCCTCGCAGATGAGCGTTGTTTTGCCGGTTTGATAGGGGCAGTCCGATAAGCGATATTTAGGTTGCATCGAAAGGACCTCCATTCGCGGAATCGGCCGGCCCGTCGGCAGTTTCCTCGTCGGTCAGCATGCACGCAGGGTCGGGCGCCCAGGAGTCGCCGGTTGCGGCTTCGGCGCGTGACCGGAGGCCGCCGCCGCACATTGTTTTGAACCGGCAGGCCGCGCACCGGCCCTTGAGATGGGCGAGCCGGTCACGAAGTTGCCGATGATAGATGTCCTCCGGATTGCTCCAGATTTCGGAAAAGGGTTTCGTTCGAATGTTCCCGAGCGTGCGCTGAAAGGAAAATTGGTCCGCATGCACGCGGCCCTCCCAGTCAATTTCGGCAAGTCCCACACCGGAACTGGTCCGCGCGCCGCCATGTTTTTTGAGGCGTTCCATGACGGCGACCGCGCGCGTGGGGTTGTTACGCAGAAGTTTCAGGTAGATGTAGGGACCGTCGGAGTGGTTGTCGACAGTCAGAATTTCCTTGCCGAGATCTTGATCGGCGAATTTTGCGGCGGCGTCACACAATTTGTCGATGGCCCTGCGGCGTTCCCGGAGGGGAAGATCGTCCGGCCGGATACTCTTTCCGCGCCCGGCGTAGGCGAGATGATAAAAACAGGCCCGGCCGATTGGTTCTTTTTCAACGAACTTCAGGACATTGTCCAAATCGTCGACCGTGTGTTTGGTCAAGGTCAGACGAAGCCCCACACGAACACCCAGCGGTTGGAGGTGATTCATCCCTCGTCTGGCCTGCTCAAATGCGCCGCGGGCGCCGCGGAAAAAATCGTTCACGTCACCGAGGCCGTCAAAGGAAATGCCGACATATGAAAATCCGGCCGCTGCGATTTTCTTCGCGACTTCCGGCGATATCAGAGTGCCGTTTGTCGACAGCGTCACTCGAAGTTTCCGCCGCACCGCATGCCGGGCCAGATCGAAAATGTCCGGCCGGGTCAGTGGTTCGCCACCGGAGAAGAGGACAAACGTGACGCCGTAATCGGCCAGGTCATCGAGGAGCGCGGTCAGTTCCCCATTTGTCAGCTCCGCCGGCGCGCGGTTGCCGTCCGAATCGGAATAGCAGTGCAGACACCGCAGGTTGCACCGGCGAGTCAGGTTGAGCACGACGATCGGCCGGATGTCGCTCGGATCCGACGGCTTGGAGTAGCGCACGGCATCGGACGCATTGTACCGGCCGGCATAGAGGGTCGAGATGTTGATCATGAGTAGTGTACTTGCAATAAGCACGCCGCCGCGGGATTCGGTCAGAAATCACATGTATCTTCCAGAGGATCAGGAAGGTGGAATGGAAGATCAAACAACCGAATGATCAACGGAAAACAAAAAATGTCCTATTTCATGACATCCCGGTGGGCGCCGGCCGCAAGTTTGAAAGCCGTAACAGCCAGGAGCGTGGAGACTGCGAGTGCGATCCAGCTGGCCCATGCAGGGACGATCCAGCCGGCGATCACGGCCTCCCAAGAGAAGATGATCCGCAACAGATGGAGGAGCGCGACGATGGAGAAGATGAAGCCGGTGACGATGACGAAAGTTTTCTGATTCATCCTGATTTCCAGTCCAAGTAATCACGGGGCCCGCCGCGGATCAAGTGTGTTCAGAATCATTCTTGTCCGACTGCGTTTCTCAGTTCATTCAGAAGCGCGGTGGGATCGACCCCATGTTTCTTTGCCGCCTGTTCGATCGAGACGAATCGCGCGACGGTTTTACGAGCGACCGGATTTTGCAGTGCGCCGAACCCATGACGGACAAATATCGGCAGCAATTGCGGGTGGTCCTCCAGAACGGCGGCGATGTTGGAAGCGGGCGTGATGGCCAGTCGTGCGGGTTGGGATGCAGTGGTCTGCGCTGTTGCCGTCAGACGCCAGATTTCGAGGGCGAAGATCGCCATGGCGATCAGGATCAGGATACCGGAGAGATTTGTCCATGCGTAGGCGGATTGATATCTTGTCGATAGAATATCCGCGCCGATTCGAATGCATACGCCTCCGATCATCAGCGTGAAAATGGCCCAAACAGCGCGCGGCATGGATAGGGACCTGCCGAAAAAGATCGGGACCAGCCGGTATCCGACGCCGACGATCAGCATGGTGATCCATCCGATCGTCCAAGCGTGGCGGTAGGCGTCGGTGAGTGTTCTGGGCACGGCGACCCCGAGGGCATCTGAAACTGCCGCGAGCGCATAACCGGCCGTGCCCAGCCAGCCGAAGGCAAAGGCGGCACGCACGAATGAGGCAAAAAAGGGTGGCGCCGCCGGCCGGTGGACGGGTAGACGGCCTAAGAGCGGCACCGCGATTAAGAACAGACTAAATCCGATCAGTTCGAGAATGGCCGACGTTGCAAGTAATTCTTTGGAATAAGGCAGGCCGAGGGATGCGATTTGCAGCGCAAGTCCCGCGGTAAATGCCGCAAACGCGGCGCGGCCCGCGGCCGGGTTCAAATCATCGAGCGCGAGAAAATGCGGCATCGTGCGCTGGCCGACGCCGAAGATGAACATGCCCGCGAAGCCGAAAATGGAAATGTTCATCCAAACTTCGTTGAGTCCGGCCGGCTGGACGTTGACCTCCTGGACCAGCATTACTCCCGCGCTGATTGCGGCCAGAGTGCCGGAAACGAGCAGCCACGCACCGCCGGCCATGAGATACCGGATATGAACAAAGGGCTGTCCGCTCCGTCTCTCCGGAAGACGGCGTCTGTGTTCGCGCAGGGTCGACCGAATGACGGACAAAAACGCGCCGACGGCGGCTACTTCGAACAACGATCCCAAAAATGTCGTGACAGCCGCGACGGGGTTCTGCGCAAAGGGCTGGTACAGACTTCGAAGAATCAGGCCGCCCAAAAGCAGTCCGTACGACGCCCAGGCCGCGCCAATATTCCGAAGCGGCCCGCCCATGAATCTTGGCATGACATGATAGGAAATGCCGAGGATGAACATTAGGACGAATCCAAACATCTGCGCGTGAGCGTGAGATTGAACCAAGGCTGGCCATTGGATTACGGCGGGAAGCGCCGCCCATGGTGCGGTCAGAAATAGAAACGCGGCGATACCGGTCAGGGCGCCGTAGCAGAGAAAAACAAGCAGCGCTGTGCGGATGAACGTTCGCGCCAGATTTTTAGCCGCTTCGCCATGAGTGCATTTTCCCACGCCGGACATGGACGTTCCAGTGCCGGAATCGACAGGGAGGTCAGGATTCCGGCCGCCGGCTTGCGACTCGGGTGCGTTCAGCAAAGCCGCCGCGCGGGAGGATATTCGATGTTCTTCCGGATCGCTTTTTATTTCCTCAGGCCCACACGGACAGGGGTCCTTCATCGAATGTTTGGCACATGAGCGCGCGGCGGGAAAAGGAAGCGGCGCGATCAGCGACCGGGCGGTCTTCGCGATTGCCGTGTCGAGTTCCAGCAGGAGTTCATCCGTATCGAGCCCATGTATCTCGGCGAAAAATGATACCGGCTCCTCCGGCCCTTCTGAGCCACCACAGCCCTGCATGCCGTAGCGGTCAAAGACCGCGCGGGTCTGCGGAAACACTTTGAGGATTTCCCGCACCGTCATCTCTATGGTGATCCCCGTCGGAATGTTCAATTCCAGCAACCCTCCTTCAAGCGATTACAAGTATTCTGTGCAAACGCCATTCCTTCCCGGCGAAGCCGGAGGATATGATCTTATCCGCTTGATTTCGCTTATGTTATCGAGATGTGCCCTCGGTATGATCGTGGCGCATATGTACTAATTCAAGACAAAAAATGTCCGGCTATCGGCGAAAGATAGGGCGGCTGAAATACCTGTTAGCCTCGCGCAAATTCATTCTCTCACCCCCTTAGTTCTCAGTGAAGTCATGCGAAATCCGTGCCGAAGAGCCGGGGTGAGACAAAAAACGCATAATGGGAGAACCCCCAACCGGATCGGAAGGGTGTCATTTTTTGGATGCGGTGTCCGGTACTGTCTGGCTGACACGAATCAGGACAGACTCTGATCGGCTTTCTTCCGCAATCGATCCTGAACGTCCTCTATGGTCTGAACCACGAGCACGATGAAGGCGTCCATTCCGCAGTAGGCGGTGTCCCGCGACTTGCAAATGCCCCTTTCATTCTGATTCGGGCAATACTTGCAGACCATCTTGCGGATTCTTGGAATGTAATCATCGATCTTGTCGCTTCGCGGCGTTGACAGCACAGCGTCGAGCATTCGCGTCAGGTGCAGGTCGAAAGGGCATTCGCCTTCAGCGCCGATCCCGCATACCTCGTCGTATCCGAACTTCTGGCAAATCGAGCAAATCCGGTCTTTCAGTGCCTCCCGATATTCTCGAAGTTCTTCCGGCGTGAAGTTCATGAGAGGTCCTCCTTTCTCTCACCCGTCAACATCCGTTGCAATTATCAGTCCGGGCTGGACCGGTCATGGACAACATTTCGTAAGTCTCAAAGCCGTATGAATAAACTGCTGCCGATCGAGGGACGCGCCGTGGAGGGAGCAGTGTCCGTCCTGTAATGAAACAGGTCAGTTGACCTGTCGATGAACAGTTCGCCGAAATCGGGATGTTCTGGGACAGAGGGGACAACCATTTTCGGTCCAAGCCGTTACGTGTTTGTTTTCCACACGAGCCGAATTCGGAGTGGCTTTTGCACAATCCGTTCTGACAGGACCGCTCGAACTATGGGCGGCAACTGGAGATGTACGACACCATCAGGAGCAGAAGAAAGGGGCTTGAAGCCATGCGACGGAAACCAATTTACGCGATTGTGAGCGTGTTGATCTCGCTCGGATTTTTAACCGCGATGACGGACGAGGCTTCCGCCATAGCCGCGTGGGGACGCAAGTACAGCGTCTCCTGCAGTGCCTGTCATCGCGCACAGTGGGATTTGAACAAGGACGGGACCGATTTTTTAAGGCGCGGACACCGATATGAACAGGAAAAGGCCGGCCCGAACGTGAGCGATCATCTGTCGTTCAGCACCAAACTGCGCGCGAAGTATGATGAGACGACAAAGCCGCGTAGCAGTTTCGAGCATCACGCTTTCGCCCTCTACACAGGCGGCGCGCTGACTTCGCAGTTCGCTTACTTCACGGAGATTTACCTACACGAAAACTCGAGTAAAACCGTCAACCAGACCCTGCCGCAGAGCGACAACGGCGCTCGAGTGAAACTCGCCGAGTCTTTTCTCCAATGGACGTCGAGCGACGGGCCCAAGTATCACACCGTCCGCGCGGGCCAGATCATGCCCTCGCTGATGCATCGATTTGGCGGCGGCGCGCGGGTTTCTTATGCCAGACCGCTTGTCCTGACAACCACCGACACCATCTCGAGCAACTACAACGCCCAGAACACCAGCTACGCATTTTTCAGACGTGATTACGGTATCGAATACGCGCGTGCTCAGGACAAAGTCTTTGTGGCCCTGGGACTCGTGAACGGCGCCGGCGGATCGGCGGGAACCAACGTCACCGACACCGACAACCATCGCGACTGGTACGGTACCGTCGACTACACTTATAACGATAATGGAAGCAGGATCGGCTACTACTACTATGACGGCGCGTGGACTGGTACCGGCGGCGAGAGGGCCTTCAAGCGTCATGCCGCCATGGCGGATTACGTGATGGATGAGTTCAAGCTGACCGGCTTTTGGGCCTGGGGCGGCAAGAAGATGAACCTGGCTGGAGACAAGCAGAAGTTGAAGGCCTATTACGGCCAGATGGATATGTCGGTCGAGAAGTATCTGAAGATGGAAAATCCACTGACCCTCTACACCCGGCATGAGTTCTGGGACTACAACAAGGGTGACAAGGGAGACCGGATCCGGCAGAACGTCGGCGGAATCCAATGGGAGATGTTCGAGAACGGCCACGTCGTGCTCGAATACACGGCCCAACGCAACGAAACTAAAAGTCCCATTCATCGGAACAGCGCAGTCATCGAAGGTCAGTACATGTGGTGAGTGAGAGGACGGGCGGCGGCGGACATGGAACTCGATGAGAGGGAAATCAATATGATGGAGCGGACGTTTGTGGTGGCAGGCGTGATCCTTGCCATCCTGTTTTCGCTGATCTGTCTGGCGATTCTGCTCTGGCCCGACATGGGCGCGAGCGCTGCCGACAAACCGCCGGCCGTGCAGGGCAAACACGCGTACGTGGGAGTGGACAAGTGCAAGAAGTGTCACAAGCTCCAGTTTGAGTCGTGGTCGAAAACCAAGCATGCCACGGCGATGTCAACCGTGAACAAGCGTCCGGCGGACCTCAAGGTCGATCCGGAAGTCTCGGTGGTCACCGACACAGGAGTTCACTTCGTCAAGACCGGAGAGTTCAAGACGTGCCTTTCCTGCCATACGACGGGACATGATCCGAAGACCGGCAAATCCGTCCACGAAGGCGTGTCGTGCGAAGCCTGCCACGGGGCCGGAGCGGATTACGCGAGCGTTCCGGTCATGAAAAACCGGGAGAGGGCGCTCGCCGCCGGGTTGAATATTCCGCCGGAGGCGACTTGCAGGCAGTGCCACCGGAATGACAATCCGTTCGAGAAGGAGAAGTTCAATTTCGAGAAGCGCAAGAGCAAGGTGCACGAGCACAAGAAAAAGGAAGGGGCAAAATAGGATGCCGTCCGTACAGGCGCTGGCGGCCATTGCGGCCGTGCGGGGGAGAGGAAGTGAATAGTCGCCGAAATTTCCACATCAGACATAAAAAGATGCCGTGAGAAAGCGATATTTTTTGAATGGGTACGCAACGGAGTTCATCATCGTCGCGGCCGTTTTCTTCCAGTGTGGGCGGCTCCAGCCGGCATCAGCGAGCAGTTGTGAGTCATGCCACGCCGAGACGGACCCGGATCTGGTAGAGCGTGTGCGATCCAGCGTCCACGCCCAGGTTGGCTGTCACGGCTGTCACGGGGGAAATCCAAACGTCCAGGCCGAGTCGGCGATGTTCGACGACACGTCGTTCAAGGGCAAGCCGGGCCGGAAGGACATCCCGGAATTTTGCGGCGGATGCCACAGTGACGTGCGCAGGATGAATCCCTTCCGTCTGCCGACCGACCAGTTGGCGCATTACAGGACATCCAAACACGGCGAGCAGCTGTTCGGCGCCGGCGACGAAAACGTCGCCGTCTGCGCAGACTGCCATGGGTCGCACGGCATCAAACGTCCCAAAGATCCGGCGTCGAGCGTCCATCCGACGAACGTCCCGGCGACGTGCGGCAAATGTCATGCGGACGCGGCGACGATGTCGAAATACAAATTGTCCGCGGCCCATCCGGCTGACTACGAGCGCAGTGTTCACGCGCACGCTCTGCGCGTCCGCAAGGACCTCTCGGCGCCGACCTGCGCCACCTGCCACGGCAACCATGGGGCCGTCCCGCCGGGCGTTCGGCAGGTCAGCGAGGTCTGCGGCTCCTGCCACATCCGGGAGGCCTTGGCTTTCTCAAACAGTCCTCACGCAGGCGCCACGGCCGCTGGAAAAATGAAAGCCTGCATTTCCTGCCACTCCAATCACGCCATTCTTCATCCGACCGAAGACCTCCTGCGCACCGCCTGTCAGGACTGCCACAAGCCCGCTGACGGCAAAGCCCTCCAAGTGCGGGACGAGTTTCGCGTGGGATTCGGGCAACTGCGGCGGGACATTTCGTCCGTGTCGGACGAACTGCAGAAAGCCGCCGCGCGGGGATTTGACGTCGGCGAAGCGCAGGTTCAGATGGAGGAGGCCAAGACGGCGCTCATCGCGCTGACGCCGGCCCAGCACGCGCTCAATTTAGCGGACCTTTCCAAAGTCCAGCGGGAAAATTCGAACCGGCTGGATCAGATACGGCAATCGATCAGGGAAAAAATCATGAGCGAGGGCATCCGTCGGCTGATGTTTGTGCCCATCATCCTTTTTTTGCTCGCGTTGTCGATCTCCTGCGCCGCCAAACGCGCGGAAGTGGATCAAAATCATGGCCGCGATTAACAAAATGAACAACGGTCTGCCGCGCCGGCAATTCCTGGACTATTTTCTGAGCGTGGGACTTGCGACGGTTCTGGTTGCCATGCTTGCACCCATCGGTGCCTACCTCTGGCCGGCGCGAAAACGCGGCGGCGCGCAGGATGTCATCGACGCCGGCCCAATCAAGGACTGGCGGGTGGCCAACGCTCGAAATTTTCAGGTGGGTGGCCATCCCTTCGCCGTCATCCGGATTTCGGAATCTGAATTCAAGGCCTATTCTCTCGCCTGCCCGCACTTGGGATGCATCGTCCAATGGGACGGGCCAACCCGCACATTCAAATGCCCGTGCCACGCCGGCGTGTTTTCACAGGACGGCAAGGTCGTTTCCGGCCCGCCACCCGGCCCGCTCCTCGCCTACGAGGTGATCGTTGTCGGCGACAACGTGAAAGTGAGGGTGCCGCCTGTATGAGTATCGGGAAACTCAAGGCCGCCGTCGAACGCTTTTTGCGCGAACGCTACGCATGGGACGCGTTCAAAGACTTCACCCAACATCAGGCTCAAAAACCGCTCCCGCCGCACGTCTCCTGGTGGCACACGTTCGGAAGCCTCGCGCTGTTTCTTCTCGTGAACCAGATTGTCACCGGGGTCCTCCTCATGGTCTATTACCGGCCGACGTCCGATCACGCCTTCGATTCGATCAAATTCATCCAGACAGAAGTGCCGGCGGGGTGGCTCATCCGCGGGCTTCACTCCTGGGGCGCCACCCTCATGATTGTCATGCTCATTCTCCACATGCTCCGCGTGTTTGTCATGGGCAGTTACAAAAAGCCGAGGGAACTGACGTGGGTCACCGGCGTCGCGCTTTTTGGCGTCACCGTCACGTTCGGTTTCACCGGATATCTTCTTCCCTGGAACCAGCTATCCTACTGGGCCACGACGGTCGGCACGGAGGTCACGCGGGCGGTGCCGCTCATCGGCAATCACCTCGCGGTTCTCCTGCGCGGCGGAGAAACGGTCAGCGGGGAGACGCTGGCGAGGTTTTACGTCCTGCACGTGGTGGTTTTGCCGTGGGTGATCGTGGGGCTGGTCTCCCTCCATTTATTTTTGATGCGCCTGCAAAATCTTTCGACGATGGACCGCGTCGGCATTGAACCCGTCTTCCATCCGGACCGGAGTCTCCGATTTTTTCCTGAACATGTCCTCAAAGAAATGAGCGTATTTACGATCTTCCTGGGAATTCTCCTCGCATTCGTGATCTTTTCTCCGTCCGAGTTGGGCGAGCCGGCCGATCCGTTCAACACGCCGGCGGGGATCAAACCCGAATGGTATTTCCTGTCGACCTACCAGATGCTCAAATATTTTCCGGAGACGCTTGGCATCTTCACGTCCATGATCCCGCCGCTCCTCTTGATTCTCCTGCCCTTTATCGACCGCAGCCCTGAGCGCCACCCGAAACGTCGGCCGACGGCGATGGTGCTGGGCGCCATTGCGATCACAATCACGCTTGCGCTGGGAGTCATCGGCAAGATATCAGAAAGCGAGGTGACGCTTTTCGGTAGAACCTACGATGTCGATCTCTACGGCCGCCTGACACGGATCAGTGTCACGCCGCCGGCGCCGCGCGGGGCGGGAGGGGAGGAAAGACCGGAATGAACGGATGGTCAGATTGGGGAGTCGCGTTGTGTCTGGCTCTGCTGATATTTCTTCTGGCCAAATTCGGCTGGAACCTCCGGCAAGCCGAAATCGACCGCCGGATGCGCTGGATCTTGCCAATGCCTCTCCTGTTTGTCCCCCTGGCCGCCCTCTGGGGATTTAACGAACAGGCGTCCCGGGGATCCAAGACCGTTGAGTTCTGCGGGTCTTGCCACGCGATGGCGGCGCATGTGAACGACATTTACGACCCGGTCAGCACCAATCTGGCGACACTTCATATCCAAAATCGGAGCGTGAACGAGAATCAGTGTTATACCTGCCACACTGGTTACAAACTCATCGCCCCGATGAAAGCCAAAGCGGCGGGCCTGCGGCATCTACTCAACTATTATGTTATCGGCTATGACACGCCGATTAAGATTCACGGGAAATATGATTACGAAACCTGTTTCCACTGTCACGGGAATGCCCGCAGCTACCGCGCGCGGGAGGAACACGCTGGTCTTTGGAGCGCCAAGGACATGTTGAACGCCGAAACTCGTTGCCAGGACTGTCACGGCGACATGCACCCAACCCCCACGGATGGGGGGCATGTCGTGGGAGTACAGGGAGGCACGGAACGGCCGGAGGTCTCCCAATGAACGCCCCCCCGCGAGTACGAAAATATCTTCTATTCTCAGTCGTGACCCAGGTGATGGGCCTGCTGGCCTCGGCGCCTCTCATTTTCTCCGTCACCCCGCTCAGACTTACGCTATTTCTGGCCGTCGGGCAATCATTGCTGCTGGTGAGCGTTCTCCTCTATGTCCTTGCCGTGATTTTTGAACTCAGATCGGATGATATTCTCTGACGCGTCTTCAGGCCGCCGGCCGGCGGTCCCGTCAGTGAGACCGGGTGATGGCGTCAGGCCTTAAGTTTTTTAAGTTTCGGTGTACTACGCCGGCGCCGCCTGCAAAATGTGGTGGGCGGCGCCGCTAATGCGGCGGAAATGTTCGTCGTACGTCACGATCGTTGAACCCTCACGGACGGCCAGCGCCGCAACCCAGATGTCATTCGTGGGCAGGGGAGTCCCTCCCCGCCGCAAGGCCACGACGATCTTCGCGTAACAGACCGATGATTCGTCATCCACCTGGTGGACCACGACGGCGGGATGCTGAAGGAATTCTTGAAGTTCCGCCTCATTTTCATCCGGCCGGTCGCCGAGAAGAAATCCCGCGCGCAATTCTCCCAGAACAACGGCCGGAACTCCGACGACCCGCGCGCGCCGCACGATGTCTACAACCTCCGTCCGACCTCGTTTAAAGTGACTGTACGCGGATGTGTCCAGGCAAATCCGTTTCAACGCCACTGTTTCTCGTCGATCTGCTCGAAAATGGCCGTATCGGCCTCAAACCGCTTCGCCTCATCCTCCGACCACCCCTGCGCCAGCTTCCCAAGCCCATTGTCGTATGACGCACCTGGCCCAACACCCAGGACCCGGCGCAAAAGATCCAGCACAGTTTGATTGAGTGACGTTCCTCGAACCCGCTGCTCATTGCTCAAGGCCTTTGCCAAGTCATCACTGACGTTCCGAATCGTTAATTGTTTCATTCCAAGTACCTCCGGACATGGATGTCCTGTCCCCAACGCTCCAGTCACGGGAAATTCCAAGAGGGAATTTTCTTCATTGCGCGTTGGGGGCGGGATGCCTACCTCGGATGAATTCTACGACAGCATGTGAATGATGTCAAATTTCGTCAGCGCGCCGGACATACGGTTCGATGTGAATAAAGACCGCCGCCACGCCCGGGATTTCGACAGGCCGCGATTTCAATTCCTCCTCCGCTTCGTGTACGGCCTCAAGGGTGAGCGTATTGTCCGCGTGGATGTTGAACGACACCTGATATTCCGGATAGCCGGTCGATCAGACGACACGAAGACTTTCCCAGCAGCCATTATTTTCAAACGGACATATTCCGTCTCAATTCATTACAGCGGACAACATTTCAGAGATTCCAATCTCCCATCGGCTCTGATGCGTATTGGCATTGCCGGCAACGCATTACATAGTTTCTCAGCGCGCCCTGGTCTGACGGCACGATATTGGCAGCTCATACAGCAAATACCGCACGGGAGCATGCGGCTGGAGAAAAATCAAATGACCAAAAGGGGGTCAAAATGACAGTAGGATGTGAGATCGAATCGCCGGTCGAGCGAGAGTTGGACCGGGCGTACAGGAAGGTGAACCGTCTTTTGAGGCGTACGGAGACGGATATGAACGTTGGACTCGCGTTGATTGACAACCAGCGGACGTTCGAGTCAGACCTGGAGAATCTGGTCGAGACACTCATGGAGTACACGAACTGCCGGATTCACGAGCTGAGGCTGACCGAATCTCCTCTGACCGACATCCGACTTGAGACGAGGATATATACGGTTCGGACCGCGTTCGAAGGCGTATTGAATATGACCATTCGGCTCATTGAAAGCGTCCGATCGCTCCGAGAGACCGCCGACCCGACATTCGACACAGCGTCGGTGATGTGCCTGATCAAGGCTGAGACCGTGATGGATGAGATTCGTGACATTCTTGCCCGGCAAGAGGGACCTGCCTTGCCGGAAAGTCCGGTATTTTATCAGTCAGACTGGCGCTGACGGATGCCTCGTCTCACCGGATTTTTGAGATGAGTGTCATGTCTCCGGTCACGGAGCAATCAGCCTGGCATGCCCACGAGTCGCATTGGCCGGGCCGGGTGGATCAGCCGATGGAGGAGATCCAAATCCTGTCGACGGTTGTCCATCAAATTGCGGAAGGCGTCCTCATCACCGACCGGGAGGGACTGATAGAATATGTCAATCCCGCTTTTGAGCGTCTGACCGGATACTCGCGCCATGAAGTCCTCGGTCGAAAGCCCGGTATCCTCAAGTCCGGCCGCCAGGATCCCGCCGTGTACAAGAAACTCTGGAACACGATTCTGGCCGGGAACGTCTATGAGGGCATCCTGGTCAACCGGAAGAAGAACGGGGAGTTGTATTGCGAGGAGAAGGTCATCACGCCGATTTTTGACAGGCGCGGGTCGATCACCCATTTTGTCTCGAGCGGCCGGGACATTTCCGCGCGCCGCCAGGAGGAGGAAAATCTGAGGGAGAGCGAGCGCCGACTGCGGGAGGTGACCTCCGTCCGAAAGGCATTTTACTCGATGGTGGTCCATGACATGAATTCGCCGCTGGCGACGGTCGTCGGATCGCTGGAGCTATTGAGAGACGAGGTGTCGGGCATTCTGTCACCCCGTCAATTGGAATTTCTGGCGATGACCCTGAGGAACGCCAACCGGATGCGGCATCTGGTATCCGATCTGGTGGATCTATCGAAACTCGATACCGGAACATTTTCCGTCGTCCGAGTTCCGATCGATATCCGGGAGTGTGTTCGGCAGTGTTGCCTGGCATTCGACGGGAAGCTCCAGTCGGCCGGCCGGCGATTTGTTTATCCGTCGGAGTCCGACTTCCCACTTATTCTGAACGCGGATGCCGACCGTCTGGGGCAGGTGCTGACGAATCTTCTGGAAAACGCGGTTCGATATGCGGTCTCGATGGTCCGGGTGCGTCTGGCCGATGGGCCATCGGCCGTGGAGATTTCGGTCGAGAACGACGGTCCGCAGATATTGAATCCGGATCAAATCCAAAGGATATTCAATGTCTCGGTTCAATTCGCCATCGCGGGCAAATCCAAAGGCCAGAGCGGTCTGGGACTGGCGATCGCGAAGGGAATCGTGGAGGCTCATGGCGGCGTCATTGGCGTGGAGAACATTCAGTCGGAAGAAGGCGCCGGAGTACGGTTCTACGTGAAACTGCCCAAATCGTGAGTTATCCAGCACGGTAACCTCATGCGTGGGACCTCATCCATGGGACTTGTTGAATCAGAGATGGGCTGATGGTATCCATGGGCTTCCATGTCCAACGAGCGCGGCGTGTCGACCTTGCGAACCATGATCGATAACGACCGTATTTTCCGCATGGTGGTGGAATCGTCCCCGAGCGTAATCCTGATGGTCAGTGCGGCCGGCAGAATTGTTCTGGCCAACGCGGAAGCCCACCGGCAATTCGGGTACGGGCCGGGCGAGATGGCGGCCCTCACAGTGGAACAACTTGTTCCGGCTCAATTTCGCGGGAATCATCCGTCCCTCCGCCGCGATTTTGGCCGCGACCCGCAGGCAAGGCCCATGGGCGCTGGCCGCGACCTTTTCGGACTGCGCAAAGACGGCTCCGAATTTCCGGTCGAGATCGGGTTAAACGCCTTCGACACCCCAGACGGGAAAGTCGTTCTCTGTACGATAGTGGATATCACCAGGCGTAAAGAGGCTGAAGCGGCTCTTCACGAAAGCGAAGAGAAACTTCGGCAGGCCCAAAAACTCGACGCAGCCGGCCGGCTGGCCGGCGGGATTGCGCATGACTACAACAACATTCTCTCCACCATTTTGTTGAACACGGATGTCCTGAAGGAAACGCTCGCGTCCGATCCGGATTCTCTCAAGGAGTTGGCGCTGATCGAGAACGTGGCCCATCGGGGCAGCGCTCTCACCCGGCAGCTCCTCGCTTTCAGCCGGGCTCAGGTACTCAAACTGGAGGTGCTGGACTTAAACCAGGTGATCGGCGACACCGCGAAAATGCTCCAGCGTCTGATCGGGGAGGACATAGAGCTTGAGATCCACGCCGACCCGGACTTGGGCCGTGTGAACGCCGACAAAAGCCAGATGGAGCAGATCCTCATGAATCTGATGATCAACGCCCGGGAGGCGATGCCGTCGGGCGGGAAAATGTTCATCGAAACAAAACCTGTGCATCTGTCGGATGAGGACCGGGGCATCGACTTTGATCTCAAACCGGGCCAGTATGCCATGATGGTGGTGGAGGACAACGGCATTGGCATGGACAAGGACACGCTGGCGCGGATTTTTGAGCCTTTTTTCACCACCAAGGAGAAAGGCACCGGGCTCGGGCTTCCCACGGTCTACGGGATCGTGAAGCAGTGCAATGGCTCGATCAAGGTTTACAGTGAGCCGCGAAAGGGAACCACATTCAAAATTGTTCTGCCCTGCATAGCCGACAAATCCAGGCCGGACCGGCGGAAGGCGCTTCAGGCCGACACGATTCATGGCCAAGGGAAGATTCTCCTGGTGGAAGATGATGAATCCCTTCGGTCCACAATCACCCGGCTGCTTGAGAAATTCGGTTTCGCGGTAACCGCCTGCGCGACCGACCGGGAGGCCCTGGCCGCCGCCCGAGACCCTGGCGGCGATTTCCGGCTGATGATTTCGGATGTGATTTTGCCCCAGAAAACCGGTCCCGCCCTGTTTAAGGAAATCGCCGGGATGCATCCCCATCTTCGCGTGCTCTTCATTTCCGGCTATACCGACCGCATCGCGCGGGAATACGGCGACATTCTGACTGCCGACAATTTTCTGCAAAAGCCCTTTTCGACCGGGCAATTATCGGAGAAACTGCGGCAGGTGCTGACGGAGGAATCCTACGGTCGCTAATCAGCATCGAATTCGCCGATCGACTCGAAGAATTGTTTCACCGCGCCGGGCGTATAGCGTTCCGCTGAATGAAAGATCCCGACATCTCTTTCAGGCAGGAGGCTTGTTGGCAGCGGCCGCGTGACGAGGGAGTTAGAGACGAGATTCGCGGCGGAGCCGTCGATGACGGTGACACCCCATCCCATGGCCACATAGTTTATCTGGGATTCCGGTGATGTGACCTCGATGACGTTTTTGATTTCATCCTCCGTCACGGACTGTGACAGCGCCTCCATCAGCTCGGCGTGGGTTCTGGTTTTTCTTCCGGGTAAAATGAGGTCGGCGGCGGCGATTCTCGCGGCGGTCAGAGGGCCCTTTGCCAGGGGGTGGCGTTTAGGGACGACCAGCAGTCTGGGATATGACCGCAGGCTCCGGAAACCGATGCCGGCGGGACACGGCCGCCGGTGTGAAATGGCGATGTCGATTTCTCCCGCCCGGAGCATTCGGAGAAGATCGTCGCCCGACCCGCATCGTACCCGGATGTGGGCGCGTCGGTGTTTTTTCCTGAATTTTCCGATCAGCGCCGGGAGGATCGTTTCAGCGAGGATCGACTTGGCGCCGATCGTCACCGTTCCGGTCAGCCGGCCCCGCCCGGCTTCGTCCAGGGCAAGCCGTTTGAGGGATTCGATCATTCCAAGTATCCTCTCCGTCTCCCGATACACTTTTCCTCCAAATGCGGTCAGCGCCGTCCGGTTGTCCGGCTCAAACAGCTTCGCGCCCAGGATGTCCTCCAGCCGCATCACGGCGCGCGATACCGCCGGCTGAGCGATCCCGATGTCCGACTCCAACCCCCGATAGGTTTTCCGGCAGGCCACGGCGGCAAAACAGCGCAGTTGCTGGATCGTAACGGATCCGATGTGGTGCGGCTCGAAGGGGGATACTTTCATGAAATTGTAATCATTCCCAAAAATTCTATCCTTCCTCCGCCAATCCGCCCTCGCCGCGCCGGCCGGTTCGGCCGTCAGACGGACTTGCTTCGGGCAGGAGGTGCCGGGGTAAAAAAGCCGCGCCGGCGATGAGAGTGGGCACCACAGCGCTGGCGATCACCGCGGCGACCAGAAACGAATATTGTGACAGATCCACGATGCCGTGGGAGAGGCCGTACAGGGAGGAAATGGTGCCGAAGGTCAGACCCGTCGACATGAGGAGAGTGTAGTACCATCGCTCGTTTTTTTCGCGCCGAAAAAAGCCGATGACGGGATAAAGCCCGAAAATTTTTGAAGCGACTTTTCCCCCCAGCAGCGCCAGAAACACCAGCGGCGCTGCGATGAGCGCCGGCAGGGACACCAGAGTTCCGGCACGCAGAAAATAAAAGGGCGTGAGAAGCCCGACGGTCAGCGTTCTCAGACGCCGGATCCAAACCATGTCCCGCGCGGCCGATCCCGCCAGGACCATGCCGGCGATGTAGGCCGGCAGGACGGCTTCGCTGCCCGCCCAGAGCGCCAGGGCTCCGAGTCCGCACAGCACGAACAGCACCCATTTGGTGCGGATCGCGGCCGTGCGGTTTCCGTAGGCCAGCGTCAATCGGGTGGTCAAGTAGGGAAGGGTGTAGAGGAGGGCGATACTGACCCCGATGAAAAGGACGGTTTTGTAAGTAAACGGCGCGAACAGAAGTCCCAGCGCGATGACCGTTCCCAGATCGTTGATGAAACACGCGCCCAAAATCCCCTTGCCAAATTCCGTTCGATTGAATCCCGTGTCCAGCATCACCGCATAGACGACCGCCATCGAAGTGGTCGACAGCGCGATCCCGGCCAGCCAGCTGGAGGAAACGCTCCAGCCCAGACCCCATCTGGCGACGGCGGCGCATCCGAGAAAGGGCGCGAAAAAACCGACCAGGCCGACCACGGTCACCTCTTTCAATTTTGCCCGCACACTCTCCGGATCAAGTTCCGCCCCGGCCAGAAACGTGAGGAGAACGGCACCCAACGAAGCCAGAAATCTCAGCCACTCGGACCCGGCGCCCATGCGGTCGGCGCCGCCCGGAACCACGGCGGCGGCGATCACGCCCACGCAAATTTCCACCAGCGCGATCGAAATCCGAAAATGGAATGCGATCATGGCCGCGATGACCGCAAGCCCGATCCACACCGTGGCGACGAGGTAGAGATGTTCCATGGATGGTGTATACCAGTCCGGTAGCGTCCAAACAATCGAGTGGATCGTTGTCATAGCGAAGTGAATCCTCCTGGGCCGTGCGTGCTTTCCATTGCGTCCATTGAGAGCCCACCTGTTGAACGCTCTGTAGGCTTATGTTTCCATTCTCCCATGAGGTTGATCCTGATTTTGACGATCGCCATCGCGCTTACCGGCTGTTCCGGCCGCAGACTTGCCGTCACGTCGCTCGGCGACGCGCTCGGGGAGGCCATTGCCCGCGGCGGGACCACGTATTCGCGGGACGATGATCCCGAGCTGATCCAACAGGCGGGTCCGGCCGCGCTGAAAACCATCGAAGGCCTCCTCGACGAGGTGCCGTATCACCGGGGTCTATTGCTGACCGGCGTGAGCGGGTTTACCCAGTATGCCTACGCCTACGTTCAGTGCGAGGCCGATTACGTGGAGGACCAGGACCTGACCCGCGCGACCGAACTTCGAGACCGCGCCCGGAAATTATACCGCCGGGCTCTCGACTACGGACTTCGCGGAATAGAAACCGCCCATCCGCATTTTCGGGAGGATTTGTCCGCGGATCCCGTCAAGGCCCTCTCGCGGACGGGAAAGAAGGATGCCCCCCTTCTTCACTGGACGGCCAACGCCTGGGGCGCGCTGATTTCGCTGTCAAAAGATGACGCGAATCTGATGGCCGATCTTCCTCTGGCCGCCAAGCTGATGCGTCGATCGATCGAACTGGACACGGGATTCGGCGAAGGGGCCAGCCATGATTTTTTCATCGCCTACGAGGGCGGCCGGCCGGCGGCGGCGGGCGGATCGGCGGCGCGTGCGCGTGAGCATTTGTCGGAGGCGATGCGTCAGGGTGGCGGCCGGCGAGCGGCTCCGCTGGTGATTTATGCCGAGACCGTTTTGGCGGCGGAGCAGAATCGAGTTGAGTTTGAGCGGACTCTCCAGGAGGCTCTCGCCATCGATGTGAACCGATATCCGAACAACCGTCTGGCGAACCTCATCGCCCAGAAACGCGCCCGGTGGCTGCTGGGCCGCATGGAGGCGCTCTTTGTGGAGTGACCGCGCGCTGCGCCGCGCGTTCCGGCTCGTCCTCGTCTGGATTTTATCCGCCGCGGCGTCGCCGGCGTCAGCGGATCAGAAGGTGGTCGTCAAGATGGCGACGCTGGCGCCGAAGGGATCGGCGTGGCATTTGATCCTTCAGGAGATGGGCGAGAAGTGGAAGAAGGAATCGGGTGGGCAGGTGACGGTGATGATCTATCCAGGCATGGTTGCCGGGGACGACGCGGATGTGGTCCGAAAAATGCGATTGGGAACTCTGAACGCCGCGCTTTTGACCAGCGTGGGCCTGTCCAATGTCGACCGGTCGATTCTGTCATTGCAAGTCCCGATGATGTACGCGTCCTACGAGGAGCTGGATTATGTTCTGGACCGCATGACGCCGGCGCTGCGGAAGGATTTTGAAGAGAAGGGATTCGTGATTTTGAACTGGGCGGACGGCGGCTGGGTTCATTTTTTCACCAAGACGCCCGTCCGGAAACCGGACGACATGAAATCGCTCAAGCTGTTTACCTGGGCCGGAGACAATGAGGCCATCGAGATATGGAAGGCCGCCGGATTCCATCCGGTTCCCCTGCCGTCGACTGAACTGTCGACCTCACTCAAGACCGGTCTCGTCAATGCCCTCGCCACGACGCTTCAGGCGGCCGTTATTTTTCAGTGGTATACCGACGCCCCTCACCTGACCGAAGTCAAATGGGCCGCGCTGCTCGGCGCCACGGTGATTTCGAAATCGACGTGGGGAAAGATTCCGGCCCAAGTCCGGCCGGCCCTGCAGGCGGCGGCGCAGGAGGCGGGCCAGAAAATGCGCCGGCAGATCCGCCAGTCCGGTCCGCAGGAAACCGCCGCGATGAAGAAGCGGGGACTCACCGCTGTCCGGCTCGATCCTGACGACGAGGCGGCCTGGCGATCGGCCGCGGAGGCGCTGTACCCGGCGATCCGTGACCGGCTCGTTCCGGCCAGGGCATTTGACGCCGCCATTGGATACCGGAACGACTATCGAAAAGGACCCTCCAGCCCGCCCTACCGGTGAACGTCTCAACCTGTCTGGATCGCCTCGAAAAAGGCGCGTTAACCTGCGTGATGATCCTCTTTACGATCCTTCCCCTCATCGACGCGCTGGGCCGCCCGATCGGCGGGTTTCACGTCCCCGGCGCGGCATCCTATCTTCAACATCTCACGCTGTGGCTCACGTTTTTGGGCGGCTTGCTGGCCGTGGGCCGCGGCGCGCATCTGAAACTCTCCATGACCGACATGTGGGCCGATGGCCGGCTGCGGCGCTGGGCGAGGATGATATCCTGCGGAGTCGCTGCCTGCGTTCTGGCTGTGCTGGCGCGCGCGAGTGTGGATGTGGTCCTGGCGGATCGCGAGCAGGGCCGTGTCCTGCCGATCGGCCTGCCGGAGTGGATCAGCGAATGTGTCATGCCCGTGTCCCTGGGACTGATGGCGATCCGGTATGTGTTTCAATCCTCTGACGCGATCTCCGGGAAGATGGCGTCAGCCGCCGGAGTTGTTGCGGTTTATGGCCTGGCATTTGCTCAGGAATCGGCCGGCGCGTGGACGATTCCGGTGATTGGCGGCATTCTTCTTGCCGCGTTGTTCGGCGCGCCGGTATTTGTGGCGATGGGCGGCATCGCGCTTTTTTTATTTTTCAAGGACGGCACGCCCGTTGCCGCGGTTCCGGCGGAAATTTACCGCCTGATCGCCTCGCCGACGCTTCCCGCCATACCGCTTCTGACCGCCTGCGGATACATTCTGGCCGAATCAAAAGCCGCCGACCGGCTGGTCCGGTTTTTTCGCGCGGTCTTCGGCTGGATGCCGGGCGGCGTGGCCCTGCTGGTTCTGTCGGTCTGCGTATTATTCACAACGTTCACCGGCGGATCCGGAGTGACGATCATCGCGCTGGGCGGACTGGTCTATCCGATTCTTCGCCGGGACGGATATCCGGAGGGATTTTCGCTGGGACTGGTGACCGCGGCCGGCAGCCTGGGGCTACTCTTTCCTCCGAGTCTGCCGGTGATACTCTACAGTGTCGTGGCGAACGTTCCGGCCGATCAGCTGTATCTGGCCGGCCTGGTGCCGGGTCTGATGCTGGTGGCGATCGTTGCGGTTTACGGAGGCGTTGTGGGCCGTCGGGTTCAATCGGCGCATCAGCCGTTTTCGGCGGTGGAGATGGTGGGAGCGTTCTGGGCGGCGAAATGGGAATTATCGGTTCCGGTTCTGGTGATAGGGCTGTTCATGACGGGTCAGGCGTCGATGGTGGAAGCGTCGGCCGCGGCCTGCGCGTATACGATCGTGATCGAGTGTTTTGTCATGCGGGACATTCATGTAGCGCGGGACCTTCCGGTGGTTCTGGTCAAATCGACGGCGCTGGTGGGAGCGGTGATGATTCTTCTATCGACGGCGATGGGCCTGACGAGTTATCTGGTGGACGCCCAAATTCCAGACCAGATGTTGGAGCAAGTGCGGTTGCGGATCGAATCGCCGGTTGTATTTCTTCTGGTTCTGAACGGTCTGCTGCTTGTTCTGGGTAGCGTTCTGGAGATCTATTCAGGGATTGTCATTCTCACGCCGCTGCTCGCGCCGATGGGCGCGGCCTTCGGGATCGACCCGGTTCATCTGGGGATTATCTTTCTGGCGAATCTCGAACTCGGATTCATTTTTCCGCCCGTCGGCCTGAATCTGCTCCTCGCCTCGTCCCGGTTCGGCAAGCCCCTCTCAGAGCTGTACCGGCATGTGTGGCTGTTCCTGCTGATCCGCGGCGCGGGTGTGCTGCTGATTACCTACCTGCCCGATCTGTCCATCGGCGTCCTGCGCCTGCTGGGCCGGTGACCTCTCGAATGAACTTTTTAATGCCGTCTCCGTCCTATCCGCCGCGGATCTTTTATTTCGCAAAACGGCTCAAAGAGGCCGGTTTCACCGTTTTTGGAATGGGCGACGCGCCGTATTCGCAGTTCCAGTCCGACCTGAAATCGGCTCTGCGCCATCACATCCGTCAGCCCCTGGACTGTTATGATCCGAATGGCGGCATTCTCGAAGACCGCTATCGTCCGATCCGGAAAAAAATGGAGAAGTTGATCGCCGAGTACGGCGAAATGGATTACGTCGAGTCCTTCAATGAGTGGTGGCTTCCCCTGGATGCCCGGCTTCGGCTGGACTTCGGTGCCGAAGGCGTCCTTCCGGCCGATCTGGAGTGGCTGATCCGAAAATCGAAGATGAAGGAGCGCTTTCGTCAGGCGGGCGCGAAAACGGCTCCGGGAGAGATTATTCGAGATGTCGGGTCCGTGCTGGACTTCAAGAGGCAAGTTGGCGGAGACATCATCGTCAAGCCCGACCGGGGGCTGGGCTCGGCGCATACGTACCGGATCAAGACCGATTCCGACATCCACGAATTCTGGGGGAAGAGGAAGGCGGGCGCCGTGTACTTCATGGAGAAATTCATTGGAGATGAGAACCGGGAGTTCATGTCCTTTGACGGCCTGACCGACCGGGACGGCGAGATTGTTTTTTATACGGCGCACGTTTACAACGACGGAGACCTGGAGATCGCCACCACGGGGAAGAGCATTTACTATTATAATCTCAGGCGAAGCGAGATTCCCGAAAAGTTAAAAGAGACCGGCTTTAGCGCGGTCCGCGCATTTGGGCTTAAAAAACGATTTTTCCATATTGAGTTTTTCCGTGTTGGCGAGGACTATTACGGAGTCGAGATCAACGCCCGTCCACCGGGATTTTTTCATCTGGACATGATGAATCACGCCAGCGGCATCGACATCTGGGCGGAATACGCCAGGGTAATGAGGGACGAAAAAGTGGTGATCCGGCCTCAGAGCGACAACATCTGCATGCAGATCGGCCGGTTCAACCGGATCAAGTACAAAAACGCCGCGCATCAGATTGTGAAAAAATATCAAGTGAACATCGCATACCACTGTGAACTCGGCATCAACCTCTATGGCGACTGGGTGTGTCTCGTCCTCACCGCCGACCACGCCACTCGGCGGGAGATACTTGAGTGCGCGCTTGATCAGGGGTAGTGGACCGCGCCCGCGCCGCAGACCCTGGTCGGTCGATGTGGTTCTGGTCGCGTCCCTGGCTGGTACACTGGGAAAAATACGGGTATCGGATAGAACCGGGGAAATGATGTCTGTTCTGGATGCGCCAAAGACCCGTCGCGCCGGCGATGGCGAGGTGACGTAATGCGCCTCCTCTACATCGGTCCACCTGACTTCGCCCCGGTGGTGCGGTCTTCCTTGCCGGCCGGATATGAAGTCGATGTCACGCTGGATGAGTCCGTTGTCGACCGTCTGATACCGGCCTGTGACGTGATCCTGGACGCGTACATGAAAATTCGTTTTTCGTCCGACCGGCTCGGCCGCGCCGACCACCTGCGGCTGTTCGCGGCCGCGTCGACAGGCGCGGATCATGTGGATTCGTCTGTCCTGACCGCCCGCGGCATTCCCCTGTTCACGCTTCGGGATGATCCCGAGTCTTTAAGGGAGATCACCGCCGCGGCTGAACACTCGTGGTTGCTGCTCATGGCCTGCGCCCGGCATCTGCGCGGGGCAGTGTCGGATGTGCTGGCCGGTCAGTGGGAGAGGACCCGCCACCCGGGACTGATGCTTCGTGGCCGGATCCTCGGCGTCGTGGGATGCGGCCGCATCGGGCAATGGATGTCGAACTACGCGAAATCATTTGGGATGGTGTGTCTGGGATATGATCCGCATGTTCAGCCCTGGCCGGGCACAATCGAGCGAGTGGATATGCGCGCAATTTTTGAGCGATCGGATGTGGTGTCCATCCATGTGTCCTTGACGAATGAAACGCGTGGACTCATCGGCGCGCGGGAGTTCGCGCTTCTGAGGCCCGGCGCCATTTTCGTCAACACGTCGCGGGGCGATGTCATCGACGAATCCGCGCTTCTTGCGGCGCTTCTGTCCGGCCGAGTGGCCGCGGCGGGCCTGGACGTGCTGACGGGCGAGCCGGATATTTCCGATCATCCGCTGGTGGAATATGCTAGGTCACACGAGCATCTGATCCTCACGCCTCATATCGCCGGATTCAGCCCGGACGCCCTGCGATCGGTTCTGATTCAGTGCTGCGTCCGGATCGGCCGGCATTTCGGCGCATGACCTCATCCGAACCGGTCGCTATCTTAGCCCGCGGGCTTCGGGATGCGGGCCTCACTCACGCGTTCGGGATCACCGGCAGCGGCCAGTCAATGGAACTCATCCATCACCTTGAGTCGCTGGGTGTCCGATACCACCCGGTGTCCCACGAATCAGCCGCGGCCATTTCGTCAGGCGCGATCTGGCGCGTGGGCGGCGGACTATCAGCGGCGATTTCGATCAAAGGTCCGGGCGTTGCGAATCTGTTTCCGGGCATCCTGTACAACTTCTACGAAACCGTGCCGGGTCTGACCATTTCCGAGGCCTACGGATCCGATTCTCCCCCGGCCCGGCGGCACAAACGGCTGCATCCCGGGGCTGTCCTGGGCCAGGTTGTGAAAGGCCTGATCGGTCTGGACGAAGTGGAAAAGCGCCTGTCTTCTCTTCTGGAACTGAGCCGGGAGGAAATACCCGGTCCCGTGCACGTGGAATTGGCCGGCGGCGTGGAATCAAAGCATTTCTCCGCGCCGCCGATCGATCAAGTTTCCGGCCGAAACTGCCTCAGAATCATTTCATCTGCCGCCCGGCCGGTGGTGATTGCCGGGTCGTTATCCTGCCGCCGCCGCTGGCGCGGTTTGCTGGAAAATCTTCGTCTGCCGCTGTTCACGACGGCCTCAGCCAAGGGGGTGGTGGATGAACAACTGGCGCAGTGCGCGGGTGTTTTTACCGGCGAGAACCATGATCCCGTGAGCCGGTCCCGGGTTCTGGCGCGATCAGACCTGGTCGTGGGGCTGGGGTTGCGGAATACGGAGGTTATTCAACCGGCGCCGTTCGGCCAGCCGACGATTCTAGTGGATGAGATTTCCGGCGACTTTTCGGACGGATTTGAAGCGGAGGAAATTGTCAGTCTGGCCGACGCGGAAGTGGAGGAGTTGCTGGGGATTCTAGCGACGAAATCATGGGGGATGGATGAAGTGGAAATCGAAAGGCGACAGTTGAGGGATGATCTGATCCATCGCGGATGGCTTCCCGCCGCCTGTTTTGACGTCCTTGACCGGATCGAAGGCCCATTGACGCTCGCGCTTGACACCGGCAGTTTTTGCCGGATCGGGGAACTCCTGTGGCGCGCGTCTTCGGCCCGGATGTGCGTGGGAAGCCACAACGGCCGGTACATGGGCGGCGGGATTCCGACGGCGATCGGCGCGTCGATCGGCCGGCCGGCCACGCCGGTATTTTGCGCTGTTGGAGACGGCGGAATGGGGATGTATCCCGCAGAGGTCCGTCTGGCGATCGCGGAGAATCTGCCGATCTGTTTTGTTCTCATGACCGACGGTCGGTATGGCAGCATTATCAGCGCTTCGCGGAACCGTACATTTTTCAGCGCCCGCGCCGTCACCGTATCCCGGCCATCGTGGTGGAAGGCGATGGAATCCATGGGCAGCGAGGCCCGGGAAGTCCGATCCGCCGACATTTTTTCGTCGGCCGTCTCATCCTGGGGCCGCCGCTCGCCGCTTTTTCTTGAGTGCGTCTTTGATCCGGAATCCTACGTGACACAGATGAATTCGGGCGGATGATCCGATGACGGAACGGCATCTTCTGATCGTGGGTGCGGGATCCGCGGGCCGGCGTCATCTCAAGAACTTCTCGAATCTGGGATGCCGGGTCTCGGCGGTGGATCCACGCGAAGATCGCCTGCGGGAGGCGGGCAGGGATTGCCAGCTGTCGGGCCGGTATGCCGACCTCGATCATGCGCTGACCGAGGAGTCTTACGACGCGGTTGTCATCTGTTCGCCGCCGCGGGTCCATGTTGAGCAGTCGCTGGCCGCGATGAACCGGGGGATCGGCGTGTTTCTTGAGAAGCCGGTTGGCCTCGACGCGCCGTCCGCCCAGCGACTTTTGGATGCCTGGCGCGCCCGACCGGTTCCGGCGCTGCTGGGATACACATGGCGCTGGTGGCCCGCGATTTTGGACCTCAAGTCAGACCTCCTAAGCGGCGTGGTCGGCCGGGTATTGCATGTGCGTTTTGTGTTGAGCGCGCATCTGGCGGACTGGCATCCGTGGGAGCGGTACCAGGATTTTTTCATGTCCAGCCGGCAAGAGGGTGGCGGCGCGCTGCTGGATGAGAGTCATTTTATCGATCTGATGCTGTGGTTTTTTGGAATGCCGGATGCGGTGACCGGCAGCGTTGAGCGGCTGAGTTCTCTGGAGATCGACACAGACGACACCGTAGACGCGCGGTTCTGGTATCCAGATGGCCTTCGAGTGTCGATGCATCTGGATATCTACGGCCGCCCCCATGACCGGTCGATCACGGTTGTGGGCGATAGGGGGACGATGGCGTGGACATACGATCCCAACCGCCTGCGGCTGGGGGTAACGCCCGCGGGCGACTGGACAGACAGAACCTATTCGAGCGAGCGGAATGAGATGTTTGTTTCAGCCGCGCGTGAGTTTCTCGATGTGATGTCCGGCCGGCGCGCGTCCTGCACGTTCGAGGACGGGTACCGGGTGATGCGGGTGATTGAATCGATCCGTGAGAGTTCCAAGTCGGGTCAGCGGGTGGCGGTGAGATGAGAAACCGGTGCGCCCATATATATGTTCACGTACCGTTCTGCGTGGATCCGTGCGGGTATTGCGATTTTTACCGGACGGGATACCGGGCGGATTGGGGACAAGATTTTGTTGAGGCTCTGATACTGGAGATGGACCGCCGTCTGACCCGGGACTCGGTGATTGAAACTCTCTATTTCGGCGGCGGGACACCTTCTCTTCTGACTTCCGTCGGCTGGACCGCGATTTTCAACGCCTTGACGAATCGCATCCGATTCATGCCGGCCGCGGAAATATCCATCGAGGCCAATCCGCTCAGCGTGACGGAGGAAACGGTGAAACTCTGGCATGACCTTGGAATCAACCGGGTGTCGGTCGGCGTTCAGAGTTTGAGCGAGCCGATTCTCCGATTTCTTCGCCGGATCCATCGGCCCGATCAGGCGATTTTGGCACTGGATATTCTGGCGGCCACCGGGCATTTTTCTGTAAACGCGGATCTTCTGTACGGCATCCCGGGCCAGACGGAGGAGGATGTCCTGGCGGGGGTGCGGGGCGTGGCGAATCACGTGGATCATCTATCAGCCTATGCTCTCAGCGTGGAGATGCGGACGCCGTTTTTCCGCCGCGGAATCACCGCGTTGCCGCCGGACGAGTCGGCCGCTCAGTATGACCGCCTGGTTGACAGCGCCGGCCGGCGGGGTCTGGTTCGATATGAGGTCTCCAATTTCTCCCGCCCCGGGCACGAATGCCGGCACAATCAGAATACCTGGCGGTATGGATCCTATGTCGGCCTGGGTCCGGCCGCCGTCGGATTTTCAGGCACCCGCCGATACAAAAATGTTCCGGACCGGCGGCTCTATCGGCAGATGCTTCTGAACGGAGACCTGCCAACCGCCGAGGAAGAGCCAGTGGATGCGGAAGGCCCGCAGGGCCGGCACGAGCGGATGCTGTTGGGCCTGAGGACCTGTCAGGGCGCGGCGCTTCGGCCCGGCGAGTGGGACAGGATTCGACCGGGCCTTGATCAGGACCGGCTGACGGAATATTTTCATCGATCCGGGAATCGAATCCGGATCGATCCGCGTCACTGGCTGTTGCTGGACGAGATCCTGGTTCGAAGCGGGCTGTAGAATCGTGGCCACGTTCCGCGCCGCCGCTGTTGGATTGTTTGTCATGGCGATTCTCATTTCGCTGCCGTTTTCAGCGGATCAGATGGACCAGGTGTATTCCGAAACCTTTCTGCTGATCTTTCTGGTGGTGATTCTTCTCGAAGGACTGATCATGGGCCGGATGATCTTTTTTGGCGCCGTGCCGCAATTCTGCATCGCCATTTTTCTGGCCCTTCTTGCCGGATCGTACTTCATGTCCGACCTGCACAAATATCACACGTCCCCCGACACGCTGGACCGGTTTTTGTGGTGCGTCGTTTTGTATGTGACCTATCTGGCCGTATCCCAGACCCGCTCGGGCTTGCGCCTCATTCAGTGCGGAATTCTGATCGCGTTGGCGATTCTACTCCGGAGAACCCCAGTTACGGGCCGGGATGATATTTTGGCGTACGCCGTGTCGGCGTTTGCCGCATGCGCGGGATTGGCGTGGGCGAAGTTTTACCGGCCATCCGGCCCGCCGTCGGGCCTGCCGGCCCAAACCGCGGGGATTATTCTGACCGCAATGCTTTTATTCGGCGTTTGGGGAGCGTTGACTGCCGGAAGAATGAATGTCGGAGAGATTGAACTGGTTCAAAAGAACCGGCAGACGGATCACGCGCTGCTTTCGGCCGCGCGGTCAACGTGGCGCGAGCAGAAACTCCTTGGCGCGGGTCCGGGATCGATTTCCAAAAAATTCATGCAGCATCGCCCGCCCGAAGCCACCATTCGCGGGGTACCGGAACGGATTCCGGGCATGTCCCAGACGATGGCGGTGATTCTGGCCGAGCAGGGAACGCTGGGGTTGGCGGCTGTGCTGGTGTTGCTGGTGTGTCCGTTTTGGGCGCCGATGAGTTCCGGGACGACGTGGGACCGGGCGTTTATTCTGGGGGTATATGGATTTGTGGTGGCGCGAGACGTCTGCGGCGGAGGGTGGCTGCTGACGCCGGCCGGGAGTCTGATTTGTTTCAGCGTGCTGGGCATGCGGCTGGGGCTTGTTCAGGGAACGGGGGCGAAACAGCTGCCGGCAAGTTTTTTTGTCCTGACGCTGAGCCTTGCGGGCGGTTTGATTTTGTTGCAGCAGATCTATTTTTGGAAGTCGCTCCAAATCGATCATCTGGTTCGAAACATGAAGCTGGCGATTCAGGAGGATCGGATCGACGACGCCGTGTATACGGGAAATGACATTCTCTTTCACGATCCACACCGAAACGACGTGATTTCTCTGATGGTCGGAGTGCTGTCCAGATCCAAACAGACACAGCGTGCGCTTGAAAACAGCCTGACGCTTTTGGAGCGCGATCCGTATTATCCCGCGGTCAACAACAACATCGGCACTTTATATATGATCCTGTCAAAACCGGATGATGCCGTGCCCTACATCCGTGCGACTGCGGAATCGCATCCGACAACGGAGAACCTGACGCGGCTGGGGCATTTGTGCGTGTTGACCGGCAGGATCGACGATGCGCAGCGGGCGTTTGAGTCAGCCGCGCATCTTTTTTTGCGGGAAGTCCCGATATTTCTTACGTGGGCATCGTTTGATCCGGATCGGCTGAAGGAGGGAGGTACTCTGCTGGAAGCGGGGAACTTCAGCATGAACTTCCTGGTGGAATACGCGACGAATGGCCGGCCTGTTGCCGGATTACAGCCGCTAATCGAATCCTACCGCAAGGCGAGCGCCGACCTGAAAACAGCGATCGGAAAAGACCCGGGGTCATGATCGGTTTGTGAAACCTGAAACTGCCCTTATTGTTTCGGATTTGTCCTGACTTTGGATTTCGTCATGACGTTGTTCGCGGATTTACCGATAGAAATACGTGGAGGGTATTGTCACTAATTGGAACTCGCCTGTTCAATGGCTCAAGGAGGTACAACATCGTCGGATGGTTCTGGACGAAAAAATTGTGGAATAAGACCATCCGTTCACCGCGTTTTGACGGGAATAATCGTGGGTACAATCACCCCGGAGCTTATTGGTGATTCGCGTTTCCTCCACCGACGGATTGAAGTTATTGATGATTCTCGCAACAATTCTTGGCGGGCCGGCTGGAGTTTTCGTGTCTATGGTCGCCAAGGTAACGTCCAAGAGCAAGTTCGAACTTTAAACAGATAGCAGGCAGGTCGGTCGATTCAGAGGACTCCGCATAAAAATGCAAGTCCTCTTTTTTTGCAGACGCCGGCGATAGATAAATTTACTTGCGGATTTCGTACCAAAAATTCAACAAAGGCGGTTCATTATAGGTATTCCTTCGGATGAACTCCACCATCTGCTTTATGATTGCGACCACCCAACGTCAACATACAGAAATCTCGGCGCGTTTTCCAATGGCTTCGCCCGCAATCTGCTCGGCAAAGACGGATGCAAACAGCTCCTGGCCGACATCGACTCCGAAAAACGCGTCGAGCGCCTCACCTCACCCCCGCCCGTCACAGGCGCGGCGGCGGCCATGGATGGCCAAGTGCCGGTTCCGACAGAGATGTCAAGGCCCCGGCCGGCAAACGCGCCCGGAAAATCCCTGACTCCGATCCCCGGCAGGGGGCGTTGTTGTGACGGCATCGTTCAGGTCCGCTTCCCGGGCGTGTCCGGCCGCTGACATCGAGTTGACGAGTCACACATTTCATGTAATATGCAATATATGAATGCACATTACAAAAGACTTCTCGAATTGCCCGATGCGGGCAGTGAAACGTTTTTCCTGTGGGGGGCGCGCCAGACGGGGAAAAGCTCGCTGCTTAGGTTGTCTTACGGCGGCGCGAAATGGATCGATCTTTTGAAGGCCGATGAGTTTCGAAGGTATTCGGTGAATCCGGAATACCTCCGGCAGGAGGCAGAGCAGGAAAGAGTCAAATTTGTTGTCATTGATGAAGTCCAGAAGGTTCCGGCTCTCTTGGACGAGGCCCACTGGCTGCACGAAAATCGCGGCGTACGCTTCGCTTTGTGCGGCTCCAGCGCGCGCAAAGTGAAACGCGGGGCTGCGAACCTGCTGGGCGGCCGCGGGATCAAGTTTGAGTTGTACGGGTTGTCCGGGCATGAGCTTAAAGATGATTTTGATCTGAAGCGCATGCTGAACAACGGCTACTTGCCGCGAATTTATCAGAGCGCCTCGCCCCATCGTCTGCTGAACAGTTATGTGTCCGAGTATCTGAAGGAGGAAATTGCGGCCGAAGGTCTGGTGAGAAGCCTTCCGCCGTTCTCCGGATTTCTGACCGCCGCGGCTTTCTCGGACGGCGACCCGGTCAACTACGTCAATATTGCGCAGGATGTGGGCGTGTCCAGAGAGGCTGTTCGCGGGTACTTTGAAATATTGTCGGATACGCTGGTGGGCCGGTTTTTGCCTCCGTACCGGAAAAGACCCAAGCGCCGGTTGGCGGTTGCCGCAAAGTTTTATTTCAGCGACGTGGGCGTGGTCAATTTTCTGGCGCTGCGGAGGCACATCGAGCCCGGTTCGGAACTGTTCGGCAAGGCTTTCGAGAACTGGGTATTTCATGAATTATGCTGTTATAACGCGTACAAAGAAGTCTACGCGGAATACAGCTTTTGGAAATTGAGCACGGGCGTCGAAGTCGATTTCATCGTGAACCAGATGGAGTGCGCCATCGAGTGCAAATCTTCCCGGAAAATCACGGACCGGCATTTGAAAGGCCTGCGAGAATTGAAGAAAGATCATCCAAAGGTGGGCCGACGCATCCTGGTCTGCCTTGAACCCAAACCGCGCCGGACGGATGACGGCATCGAAATATTCCCGCCGCAAAGTTTTCTCGATCAATTGTGGTCGGGCACGTTTTTCTGACACATGGCACTCAACCCACTCGCCTACACTGAAAAGGTCGTCCGCTCGTTATTCCGCTATCAGCTTACGGCCTATCCGTTCACGGATGGCGACTGGCCGGCGGTTTTGTATCAGGCGCTGGCTGAAAACGAACTCGTGTATCAAGTATCGAAACTTCATGGGCCCGCGACAACAGGTGGGGCTTGAGCCGTGGGGGCGGCTCGCGGTTCGCCACCTGGGATTGGATGCGAGCGCGGCTTTTATACGTGTGGGGTGGCTGGCGTGGTCAAGGTCGAGTGTCCGGATCCGCGGAAGACGCGTGGGATGGATGAATGACCCTCATTCGCCAAGGCTGCGGAGCGGTATCAATTTTGTGGAGAGCCTCGCCCATGTTCCAATTTTAACCGGCGTGCCGATCCTGATTTATACGTCCCAGCAAGATCCCGATGTCCGCGCCCGTGCCCTCGCGTCAGGCGCAGTGGACCTTTTTGTTAAAGGCGCCGAAGACCACGCCTTGATGGAGAAAATTGAACTGCTGTTACCGCAATAAAAACACTGCCCTGAAACTGCCCTTTTTGTTTTGGATTTGCCCTGATTTTGGATTTTGCCGGCGGCGCCGTCAGAGAGAAAAACCTGGAGGGTATGGGAGTCGAACCCACGACCTCTACGTTGCGAACGTAGCGCTCTCCCAGCTGAGCTAACCCCCCGAGATTAAGGAGATCATACCGTTAGGACGCGGCAAATTCAACGACAAAATTCACGCGGCCGGTGGAATGTCGATGGGATCCGATGTCGGCGGCGTATTGATGATCTGCGCCGCTTTGCCGGGACTGCCCTTGATCCATTCCTCCAGCCCGCCCGACCATATCGGAATCTCTGATTGAAGGATGCCCATTTCTTCCCGGGAAAAATCGGACAGGACATAGTCTTTGACTCTGGCGGTCGCATGCCGGCCAATGCCGATCCGGAGGCGATAAAAATCAGTTTCCCCGAGCTGCTGATACAGGCTGTCAACGCCTCGATGTCCGGCGCTTGACCCGCCGCGTTTGAATTGAGCCCGGCCCAATGGGAGATCGATTTCGTCGTGAAGAATCAGGAACCGGTCGAGACCGAGGCCGAGAGACCGGATGAGATCAGTCAGCGGCACGCCGCTTTCGTTCATATAGGAATGAGGTTCGGCCAGCAGAATCGACCGGCCCTGCCGATCGGCGCGCCAGAGGGCGCACCCGGAACTCCTGCCCGCGCCAACGGATTTCCAGGAGGAAACCAGGCCCTGCAAAAGGATTTTTCCGGCGTTGTGACGGTTCCGGCCGTAGTCGTCTCCGGGATTTCCCAGTCCGGCGACGCAAAAATCGGGTTGGAACAGGGATCTTATCCTTTCCCTTTCTGTTTTTCCTTGGCCCCTTCCTTCTTCTCAGACTCCGCCGGTTTTTTCTCCTTCGAATCCGCGCCTGCAACAGTCGCCGCGCCCGCGGCCGGCGCCGCGCCCGCAGCGCCCTCCGCCGTGACCGCTGCCGCCGCCACCGGCGTCTCCTCGACGATCTTGACCTCGGTCACAACCGCCAGCGCCTGATCCGGATGATTCAGAATGGTGACACCTTCCGGCGCTTTCAAATCCGACACATGACGGCTTTGGCCGACTTCCATATCAGCGACGTCCAGCGAGAACTTCTCCGGAATCCGGTCCGGCAGACATCGGACCCGGATGGTGTCGAGACGCTTTTCAAGCACCCCGCCGCGTTTGATGCCGACCGGTGACCCGGCCAGGACGAGCTGGACGTCGACCTCGATTTTTTCGGTCATGACGACCCTGTAAAAATCGACATGCTCGACCCGGTCCGTCACCGGATGCCGCTGGATCGCCTTGATGAGGGCCTTCTCCGCCATCTGTTCGCCCGCGCCCTCGATTACGAGATCGATCAAGTGCGCTTCCCCGGCTCCCAGGAGGAGCGCTTTCTGGAGCATCCGGGCGTCGATCTCGACGGGTTTGGGTGAATAGCCCCGTCCGTAGAGGATGCCGGGTATGCGGTTGTTTTTTCTGATTTTCCCGGCGACGCCTTTGCCCGTATTATCTCTGAATTGAACTGTCAACATCATGGATAACCCTCCTGCGCCGTGGCGGCGCCATCGTTGTTCAAATCAATCCCTGAAACGACCGATTGGTATGTATCCGGGAAATGGCTTCCGCGAACAATTTGGAAACGCTGACCACTGTCAACTTCTTAAATCGCCGGTCCCTGGGGACCGGTATGGTGTCCGTTACGACGACTTCGGCCAGCCGGCTGTTTTGCATGAGGCTGGGCGCGTCGCCGGAAAAGATCGGATGAGTGCACGCCACCCGGACCGACCGTGCGCCGGCCTGGATCAGGGCGTCGGTGGCCTTCACCACGGTGCCACCGGTATCGATAATATCATCAAAGAGGATCGTATCAAATCCCCGAACGTCGCCGACAATGTTCATGACCTCGGCCTGGTTGGGCGCGGTGCGTCGTTTGTCAATAATGGCGAGCGGGGCGGACAGCCGTTTGGCCAGATCCCTGGATCGCTCGACTCCCCCGGTATCGGGCGAGACGACCAGTTTTTTAAGTCTTTTTTTCAGGAAGTATTTTTGAATAACGGGCCGGGCAAATATGTGGTCGACGGGAATGTCGAAGAATCCCTGCAACTGGTCGACGTGCAGATCCATGGCCAGGACCCGGTCGGCGCCGGCTGTGGCAATGAGATCCGCAACCAGCTTGGCGCTGATCGGCACCCTCGGCAGGTCTTTGCGGTCCTGCCGGGCGTATCCGAAATAGGGGATGACGGCGGTGATGCGTCCGGCGGAGGCGCGTTTGGCGGCGTCGATGGCGAGGAGCAGCTCCATCAGGTGTTCATTGACGGGCGGACAGGTCGACTGGACGAAGAATACGTCGGTGCCGCGGACCGATTCGTCGATTCTGATCCGGATTTCGCCGTCCCGGAACCGGTTGATGGTGAGTTTTCCGCGATCGAGAGCCAGGAGCCGGATGATCGAATGACAGAGATCGGGATTGGATGAGCCGGAGAAAATCCGAATGCCGTTTGTGGTGCTCATCGCCGCCGACGTGGTCCGGTCACGCCGCGTTTTTTCATGAGGTCACGTTTTTTCCGAGCCCAGCCGCGTTTCATGACTTGGGGCGCGCGGGTGAGGGCCAGGCCGTCCGCCGGGACGTTTTGCGTGATGACCGACCCGGCGCCGACGACTGCGCGGGCGCCGACGGAAACGGGGGCGACGAGCGCGGTATTGGATCCGATAAAGGCGCGAGCGGCGATGCGGGTGGGGTGTTTTTTGAATCCGTCAAAATTACACGTGATGGTTCCCGCGCCGATATTGGCGTCCTCGCCGACGGTCGCGTCGCCGACATAGGACAAATGGAGGACCCGGGCCTTGGGGCCGATCCGGGCCGCCTTGGTTTCGACGAAATTTCCGATCCGCGCGCCTCGGGCCAGATGGGTTTTGGGCCGCAGATGGGCGTAGGGTCCGACTCGGACATCGGAATCGATGATGGAATCCTCAACCACCGAAAACCAGACGCGGGATCTCGCCCCGATCCGGCTGTTCGAGATTAGGGTGTCGGGCCCGATCAGCGCCTGCGGGCCCACCACTGTTTTGCCCAGCAGATGGGTTCCCGGCAAGAGCCGCGCGCCCGGCGCAACTTTGACGTCCGGTTCGAGATACACCGACTGGGGATGGGGGATCTGCACGCCGCCGGCGAGAAGTCCGGCCCGGAGCCGTTTTTGCAGCGTGCCTTCAAGTCGCGCCAGATCCGCCTGATCATTGATCCCGGCGACTTCCTGGGGATCATCGGTTCTCAGCGCGACTACCCGGCCGCGCTTTGAGAGAAGCTCGATACTGTCGGTCAAGTAGAATTCTCCTTTGCGATTCCGTGTTCCAATCTGTCCGATCACCGAAAAAAGCGCCTCCGGGCAGAAGGCGTAAACGCCGGTATTGATGTTTCGAATCCGCAGCGTTTCCTCGTCGGCGTCCACCGCCTCAACGATTTTTTGAACCTGACCATCCCGTCCCACGACCACCCGGCCATAGGCCGCGGGATCTTCCGGTTCGGCCGTCAGAACAGTGGCCAGCGCCCGCGCGCGCCCATGCTGATCCAGGAGCGCGCGAATGGTTTCCCGGCGTATCAGGGGAGCGTCTCCCGGCAGAACAACGAGCGTCCGCGATCCGGTGATTCTGGATCTGGCCACCCGCACCGCGTCGCCCGTTCCCCGTTGCGGCCACTGCGTCACAGTCTGAACTTCCGGCGGCAGGGCATTCCGAACCAGTTCCGCGTCGTGTCCGACCACGCACACAACTCTCGCCCGGGGAACCGCCAGGAGCGTGTCCACGAGCAAGAGAAGGAGGGGCCGTCCGCCGAGAGGATGCAAAACTTTGGCGCCGGGAGACCGCATCCGAGTCCCCTTCCCCGCCGCCAGGATCAAAAATACAGTCTGAGCCCTGTCAAGTTTTTTCAAAAACGCGATGGTAGGTCGTTCGGGAGTAAGAGTCAAGTTCGATGGGATCAAGTCACGCTGATCGAGAACCCCATCAGGTCATACTGACAGGATGAGTAATCAGTCCCGTTGACCTGGTACGAGTAGCAAATGACCGCCTTGTACGTCGTCTTCTTTCCCGACCGGCTCCGTTGGACGCCGGCCGACGTCACCGCGCAAGGCGTTTCGACCCAATCGCGGGCGCTCCAGATTTTGATCAGGGGCCTTACGGTGAAGACATAAAAACCGATGCCGCCCATGACGAGGAAAAAACAAAAAAGGATCAGCAGGACCCGGCGCCGGGAAGCGGCCCTTGCGTGGCGGCTGGGCGCGTCCTTCGGCGCGTCCTTCGGCGCGATCGTCATTTCGGCTGTGCGGCCTGTTTGAGGGCGCGCGCGGCCTCCAGGTTTTGGCGAGCGGCGTGCTGGGGGTCATATTGCAGGATGATCGAGAACTGTTCGATGGCTTCATTGACCCGGCCTTTCATGCTGAGGATGACCGCCAGGTTATGCCGGGCGTTCAGATGCGCGGGTCTGAGCTTAAGCGCCGCGTTGAAATGACCGGCGGCGTCGTCGAATCGTTCCTGCCGGACGGCGGTGATGCCGAGATTGTAGTGGATATTGGCGCCGACGTCCCTGATCCGCTCAAGGTACGCCCGCGCATCAGCGTGTGCCGGATCACGATCGAGGATTTTTTCGAAGCAACGGACAGCCGAATCAACCTGCTGACGCTCGGAGAGGTCGATCCCGACTTCGAGAAGAGACCCGATATGAAATGGATCAATCTCCAGCGCCCGGCGAAACTCCGCATGAACTTCGATCTGCCTTCCCGCCTGACGCAGGGCCATCCCTCGATTGTAGTGGGCGGTGGCATAATCCGTCTTCAGGGCGATTGCCGTGTCATAATGATCAATCGCCTCCAGCGGTCTGCCGAGTTCGACGAGGCGGACACCCAGATTATTGTGGGCGATCCATGCGCCCGGATTTTTGGCGATCGTGTCCCGCCATAGGGTCTCCAGATTTTCGTAGACCCCCGACTGGAATCCAGTCACTAAGCCCAGCGGGAGAATCACCAGGAACAACGGCCCTTTCAGATTCCGGCAGGCGGCCGCCGCCAGTACGATGAGTCCGATGCTGGCCAGATACTGGAAGTGATCGGCCACGAAGGAAAACCGCATGGGATAGACGTCAAAAAATCCAAGGGCCGGAACGAGGGAAATCGCGAAGAAGAGCACCGCCACCAGCGGGCCCCGGCCGATTCTGGATCGCGCCATCCAGATTCCGGCAACCACGGCGATGGCCGCCGCCGGAAACACATACTGCCATGGGCTGGAGGCGTCGATGGGCCAGCGCGGATAGATAAAGCTGAGGGATGAGGGCCAGCAGAGTTTTCCGGCGTAAAACCAGAGCGCCCGGCCGGCGATCAGGCATCGGTCGATCCATGAAAAATTCCATTCCGGCCCCATGGCGCCGACATGGTGCCTTTCAAGCCAGACGGTATGGAGGCCGAGTGCCGCGCCAAGGAAAAAAAGGGGAAGCAGACGGGCCACCTCTTTGAAATCGAGCCGGCCGGTTTTCCACCAGAGGATCAGCCCGATCATCACCGGGAGGGAACAGGTCACGGTTTTGCTAAGAAGGGCGCCGGCAAAAAGGAGCAGCGCCAGCCCGTAGAAACGCCAATCTGATGCATGGCGGTCGGCCGGACGCTGAACATCCTTGTCGCGTCCGGCACTCGGCCCTCCATGGCCATCGTCGGGCCGGTGGAATCCCAGGAAACTCAGGTACGAGAGGAGAGCCGCCAGATAAAAAAATCCGGAGAGGACATTTTTTCGTTCCGTGATCCAGGCCACGGATTCGGCATGGACCGGGTGAACCGCGAAGATCGCGGCCGCGAGCCATGCGCCGGGAGCGGCAAGCCACCGAAGCGCCAGCCAGATCATGGCGGCATTCATGCCATGGAGAACGACGTTGACCAGATGGTATCCCAGCGGGTGGAGATTCCAGAGATGAAACTCGATCCAATAGGTGGTGTGAACGAGCGGATAGTACTGTGGCGTAGCGCGGGGATCGAGCCAAATGTGTTTCAAACCTTCGACCGTCCGGATGTGAGGGTTCTGGAGGATATAGACGTGGTCATCCCAGATGAATCCGCCCCAAAAAATGACCGGGATGTAAACCATCACCGCCAGCACCAGCAGACTCTCCGCCTTGATCCATATCCACCCGCGTCCGGATGTGGAGTCCTCCGGCAGGAAAAACCCGTCCGCGCCGCTTTGCGGCATCATGGGGTGATGATCCGGATACGGAAAATCGATCCGGTCTCCGACAGATTGCCCAGAATCACCTTCGAAATGTCAGCCTTCAACCCTCCTGTCTGCCGGTCCTTGACGCGAAAAAAAATCTCCAACCCCTCGAATGACACGGCCGCCTGGTACTGTTGTGCGACGCCTAATAGTCCCACCCGGAACGCGGCCGGATCGGATATTTTCGCATGGAGATCGGCCGGCCGATGGACACCCGCGTCCCGGCCGGCGGCCTTTCCGGGGCCTACGAGCGTCGCGCCCGTCTGCGGCTGAGTGGGTAGAATCATAACCGGCGCCGTCGCGGTTGACCGTCGCACCGGCGCCGGCTCCACAGCCGGTGTGGTGTCGACCGGGGCGCTGACGGGCATCGCGGCCCGCGTATCTGTGTCGGCGGGTACGGCCGGCTGTCTATTCAAAGCCGCGGAAAGAGGGCGATCCAGGATTGGATCGCGGACCGTGTGTCTCGTCCGATCCGGGATCTTGACCATCGGTTTGACCGGATCGACCCGGACGTACCGCCGGATTGGTTCAGG
>CAZHRJ010000006.1:42175-44926 GCA_964534765.1 uncultured bacterium | reverse complement strand
CGCGCTGGTTGAGAAATTGACGAAAGCCCACAAGTAGTTCCCACCGGATCGATGAGTCCCGAGGGCATTTTGGCGGATATCGACGGCAGAATCATCACGTGCATTCTGCCCAAGGGCGCCGGCAAACCGCTGATCGAAGCCATCCATCAGCGGGGAATCACCACAGCCAACTTCTACTACTCGCGCGGGTCCAATGTCGGAGATCCCATCGGCAAGGATGGGATGCAAATTCAGGAGGAAAAAGAGATCGTGACGGTGGTGGTTTCAAAAAAGGAGGCGACCGACATGTTCGAATTCGTCATCGAGACCGCCGGAATCGACAAGCCCGGCGGCGGATTTATTTATATGGGAGAACTGCGGAAATCCATACCTTTTCTTCTGCCCGACGTCGCGGAGGAAGCGAGACCCGCCTGACCGTTCAGCTTAAGCGAAAATCCCAGGATGGGTGACCGACGGGATTTGAACCCGCGACCCTCTGAGCCACAGTCAGATGCTCTGCCAACTGAGCTACGGCCACCGATTATTGATGTCGGATAAGTAATGGGAGTCGATCTTTGAGCTATCAGCCGTCAGCTTTCAGCTTGCAGATTATCGGCTGACAGATGGCAACTGCCAGCTCCCATTAATTATACAGAACACAATAACAACAAAGCAGAACTCAATGTACCATCTGACAGGCAAAATATCCATTTGCCCGGCGGTCTGGTTCGGCGGTCTGGTTGGTGATCTCGATGTGAATAATGGGAGTTCGGCGCCCATTAGTTTTGTCGGACTCAGCAGGTACTGACTTTGACGCGCCGGGGCATTTGTGGGTAGAATCAACCCGCACATGAAAATAGACGAGCAAACGCCCCGAAAGAGGGGATACCGCCAGAGGAGGATCCGGAGAATGACAACGGCGATGATCCCTATTCCGATCAGACTTCCGTTCCAAATTCTGAATGTGTTCCTGGGCCGATCTCGTTGATCCACCGATGACCGCGGGCCGCGTCCCGGCGCTTCTTGGCCGAATTCGCCGCCGCATGCGGCCCGGTCAGACCCTGATTGTGTTCATGGACTACGACGGCACCCTCATCCCCATCGCCGGCCGACCCCAGGACGCGATCCCCGGCGCGGCCCTCCTCGACCTGCTTCGCGATCTTGAACGAACCCCGCGGCTCGTCCCGGTCATCGTCACCGGCCGGCCCATCAGGGCCATCCGAAAACTCGTGCCGCTTCGCCGGACCTGGTTCGTCGGGACTCACGGCGTGGACCTGTCGTACGGCCAGGGCCGCATTCTCAAACTGGTCCGGAGCCGCGCGGCCGAATCAGCCATCCGCAGGCTCGTTCCGCGACTTCGCGCCTGTATCGATTCGACTTTCACGCTCGAAAATAAACGCGTGTCCATCTCCCTCCATTTCCGGCTCGCCCGCCGGGCCAAATCCCGCGACGCTCGCCGAGCCTTTCAAATCCTCATCCGGCCCTACGCCGAAAAAAAGATTCTGGCCTGCATCCGCAGCAAGGGGGCGATCGAAGCGCGCCCCTGGAGGGCGCACAAGGGACTGGCCGTGCCGGCCGTGCTGTGGCGTATTGGATCGCCGGATGCGTTCTGTATCGCGCTGGGAGACGACAAAACGGATGAGGATTTATTTCGCGCCGTGCGGGCCCGGGAAGGCATCCCGATTGCGATCGGCCGACGAGCGCGCGGCACCCGCTGGCGACTGGCCCGGCCCGCCGACGCCCTGTCGGTGCTTAGAGGCTTGGCCGCCCCGGGGTTCGGAGATCGGCGGCGCGCGTTGTCAGGATTCGGTTTTGGTGATGCGCATACCGTAGAACGAGCGGTACACAAAAAACATCGAGATTAGAATAAATCCCGCCGACATCGCCATCGTGACCGTGGCCCCGCCTGCGGATGGGTCGGCCAGGGAGCTTCCCGCCGGATACTTGATCGCAACCACCAGTTCGGCGGCGAGGAGTCCAAACAGCGTGGTGAACTTGATGACCGGGTTCATCGACACCGACGACGTGTCCTTGAACGGGTCCCCGACCGTGTCGCCCACGACCGTCGCCGCGTGGAGGTCCGTGCCCTTGGCGTTGAGTTCCGTTTCCACAAGTTTTTTCGCGTTGTCCCAGGCGCCGCCGGCATTGGCCATGAAGATGGCCTGATAGAGTCCGAAGACGGCGATGGAGATCAGATAGCCGACAAAAAAGAACGGATCGACGCAGGCAAACCCCAGTGTTCCGGAAAAGACTCCCAGGAAAATGTTGAACATCCCCTTCTGCGCGTACTGCGTGCAGATCTCAACGACCCGTTTGCTGTCCTCCACGGACGCCTTCGTCACGCCCTCGAGCTTGATGTTCCGCTTGATGAACTCAACCGCCTGGTACGCGCCGGTGGTGACGGCCTGCATGGAGGCGCCGGTAAACCAGTAGATCATGGCGCCGCCAGTGATCAGACCCAGCATGAATAATGGATTGAGAATGGAGAGACTGCGGTACACGTCCTGCTCGCCGAACTGCCGGATGAGGAGCATGATGATGGCGAAAATGAGCGTCGTAGCGCCGACGACCGCCGTGCCGATCAATACCGGCTTGGCGGTGGCCTTGAAGGTGTTGCCCGCGCCGTCATTCAGTTCGAGATATTCCTTGGCGCGCGCGAAATTGGGTTCGAATCCGAATTCCTTCTTGATCTCCGCCTTGATGTTTGGAATCTGCTCGATGAGCGACAGTTCATTGACCGACTGGGCATTATCGGTCACCTGGCCGTAGGAG
>CAZHRJ010000006.1:0-42165 GCA_964534765.1 uncultured bacterium | reverse complement strand
ACCGAAACTGTCTACGGCGATCGTTACCGGTCCCATGCCCAGAAATCCGAATGCGACAAGTCCGAACGCGAACACCGCCGGAAAGGTCATGATCCCCATGAGTCCCATGTCGCTGACCAGGGCGGCGGCGGCCATCAAAACCACGATGGACATGCCCATCCAGTAAGCGGAAAAATTACCCGCGACCAGCCCCGACAGGATGTTCAGGGACGCCCCGCCCTCCCGGGAAGACGCCAGAACTTCGCGCACATGCCGGGACTCCGTGGACGTGAAGGATTTCACCAGTTCCGGAATGAGCGCGCCGGCGACGGTGCCGCAGGTGATGATGGCGGAGAGTTTCCACCAGAGCGTCGGGTCGCCGCCGACGTTGGGGATGAGGAGTTTAGAGACAAGGAATGTCATGCCGATGGAGATAACCGACGTGATCCACACGAGAGTGGTGAGCGGGACTTCGAAATTGAATTTTTCGGCATTGCCGAATCGGGCCCTGGCGATGGACTGGTTAAGAAAATATCCGAGAGCGCTGGTGACGATCATGCCGATTCGCATGGCGAAAATCCAGACCAGCAGCTGGACCTGAATCGCCGTATCGGAAACCGCAAGCGAGATGAACGTGATGAGCGCCACGCCCGTGACGCCGTAGGTCTCGAATCCGTCGGCCGTCGGGCCGACCGAATCGCCGGCGTTGTCGCCGGTGCAGTCCGCGATCACGCCCGGATTTCGCGCGTCATCCTCCTTGATCTTGAACACGATCTTCATCAGGTCCGACCCGATGTCGGCGATTTTGGTGAAGATGCCGCCGGCGATCCGGAGGGCCGCTGCGCCGAGAGACTCGCCGATGGCAAACCCGATGAAACAGGGGCCCGCCCAGGCGCCCGGGATAAAGAGCAGAATCGCCAGCATGATGACCAGCTCCACGCTGATGAGCAGCATCCCGACCGACATGCCCGCCTGGATGGGAATCTCGTAGGTCGGCCATGGCCGGCCGTAGAGTCCTGAGAAACTGGCGCGGGAATTGGCGTAGGTATTGATGCGGATTCCAAACCACGCCACCGCGTAGCTGCCCAGGATGCCGACGATGGTAAAGAAAACAATGACGCCGACCTGGATAGCCGAAAAGTGCTGGAGCATGCCGAAGTAGATGATGATGATAGCGCAGATAAACGCGAACAGGATGGAAAGGAATTTGCCCTGGGTGATCAGGTAGGTCTTGCACGTCTCATAGATCAGCTCCGAAATGTCGCTCATGGACCGATGGACGGGCAGGTCGCGGACCTTGGCCATCATTCCGAATCCGAACGCCATGCCCAGAACGCAGATGACCAGCCCGATCAGCAGCAGGTTGTGCCCGTTCATGCCGAGGAAGGTCTGAGACGCCAGATCCGGCAGAGCGAGTTCCGCTTCGCTGGACCAGACCGGTCCGCCCACCGCGACAAGGGTTATCAGGATCAATCCCAATCTCATCAGGATAGTCAGGCGCATTGGCCGGGAAGGTAAACAAAAATGGGACAATTGTCAAATATATTTGGAAATCGCCCGCGCCGGATCATCCTTTAGAGCCTGAACCCAAATGACCCATACGATCCAACTACCGACTGCCATTTTGATACAGGCTCGTATTCCCGGCCGCGGCGGGCGGGTCGAGGAGCGCGAAAAAGACAGCGGCCAGGATGAACGCGAATGACACCGCATGGTTCCAACGCATGGGTTCCTTCAAGTAAGCGATGCAAAACAGGACGAAGACGGATATCGAAATGACCTCCTGGATGATTTTCAGCTGCGGCGCGCTGAAATACCCGTGTCCGAACCGGTTGGCGGGAACCTGGAGCATGTACTCCGGGAGAGCGATGAGCCAGCTGGCCAGACCACGATCCACAGCGCGTGTTGCTTGTACTTGAGGTGGCCGTACCAGGCCATCGTCATGAACACATTGGAGCAGATCAACAAGATCACCGTCGTCATCGTTTTTTCCTCCTGGAATTTTCAAACCGCCGGATCGGCGGGTCGGGTCTTCAATGCCTTCAGTTCCTTCAGCAGGTAAAAGAGCGTTGAACCGAGAAATACCGCGGCAAGAACCGCCAGGCCTAGGCTTGCCGCGTGGATAGGAGAAACGGTTTCAGCTGACCGCAGCCACTTGGCGTTGATCGCCCAGAGACTGCCGAGTGTGACCAGTCCCATGAACACGCAGGGTATGCCCGTCACCCACCAGGCCCGCCGCTCATGGCTCAGCCACAGGGTGATCGCCGCCAGAGTCAGGCAGGCCAGAAGCTGATTGGATGTCCCAAAAAGCGGCCAGTAGGATTTCCATGCCGGCACGCCGCCTTCGGGCTGGCCAAGCAGGACGGCGGCGGGAACCGCGATGGTGAGAAAGGTCCCCGCGTATTTTCCGGCCCGGCCGGTCCAGCCGGTGAGTTCCTGAAAAATGTACCGGCCCAGCCGGGTGGCGACGTCGAGGGTGTCGTAGATGAACGTGGCGAAAGCCAGTTTGGCGAACGACACGCCGATCGCGAACGGTATACCGACGATCTGCAGAAAGGTGGCAAGGCCCCGCGCGTAGATTTCATCCGGCGCCGCGCCGCCGCCGCCTTTGGAGACGAACAGGATGACGGTGGCGAGCGCCACGAGCGCGACGAATCCCTCAAGGAGCATCCCGCCGTATCCGACGAGCCGCGCGTCAGTTTCCCGGTCCAGTTGCCGGGCGGTGGTGCCGGCGGCGACAAGGCCGTGGAACCCGGAGCAGGCGCCGCAGGCGATTGTGGTAAAGAGAAGCGGAAAAACTCCGGCGCCCAGGGGGAAGACCTCCCAGCGCAGATCAGCCGAAAACGCCGGGCTGCTCACCGGCTCACGATAGAACACGAATCCCAGCGCGCCCGCCAGAAGGCTGGCGTAGAGGATGAATCCGCCAAGGTATCCCCGGGGTTGAAGCAGTATCCAGAGGGGAATGACGCTGGCGATGAAACAATAACCAAGAATGATCGCTCCCCATGATTTCTGTCCCAGGTGGATGGGCAGCTTCTGGCCGAGGACAATCAGGATCAAAAGAAAAATCACCCCGACTACCGTCACCGGCAAGAGCGGCGCCCCGTACCGGTACATCCAGATTCCGAGGCCGACCGCGAGGATCAAATAGAGAAGAGAACTGGTCGCCACTCCCGGCCCGAAATTCTCCGCGCCCATCTGAGGCCGGCTGGCGAACGCGGCGGCGGTGAGATCCGCGAAGACGATGATGACATAGATGAGCGAAATCCAGATATAGACCAGAAAGATTTTTTGAGTCCAGGCGTTCATGTAGACGCCGACGATTTCCGCGATGGACCGGGCTTTGTGGCGGACGCTGGCCATGAGAGCCGAGAAGTCGTGGACAGCGCCGACGAAAATCGCGCCGAAGATGATCCAGACGAAACTTAGCAGCCAGCCATATTTTGTCCCAGCCAGAATCGGCCCCGCGATGGGTCCCACGGCGGCGATGGCGGCAAAATGCTGGCCCAGAAGGATGACCGGCCGGGTCGGAATGAAATCGACGCCGTCCGCAAATTCGTGGGCGGGCGTCCGCCTCGCCGGATCCAGCCCGAACACGCGCGCAACAAAACGCCCATAGACCCTGTACCCTGCCGTCAGAAGGACGACACCGGTCAATCCGATGACGATCAGCGGCATCGCGTATTCCTTCCGGTATTCCGAAGACTTCGCATTTCGACACACAGGATCATGAAAGACCGGCAAGATCAAGATTCGGCGGCCCATGCAGGACATCCAACGGATTTATTGTGTTTTTCTTGACAACGCAACCGCCCGTGAGACAATCCTCCGGTACGCCCAAATGGGCCGGGCGAATCCATCGGACGTCAGGAGGATTCAGATGACGCAATATAATATGGAGAGCAAGAAGCCGCGCACGTGGGTATGGCCGGCCTGTGTTCTGACGCTGGTTGTCAGCGGCGCGACCTGGGCTATTTTTTCGGCGCTGAATGCCCCGCCCGCTTCTTCAACTGAATCCGCGCCGGGGGACGAACCCGCAAGTATGCTGGAACCCTCGGATACGCCGACATCCGCGCCCGGCGATGTGAAATCCGTGGACGGCGAGTCCGAGGCGGCGTTGGAAGACGCGTCGGAGTTTGAGGATGAGCCGGAGGATGTCGACACGGAGTCCGAGTCAGTGGATGGGGACGATCCGGTGGAGGAGAATGAGGATGTCGGGCTGTCTTCGGACACTGCCGAGTCGGAGGAGCCATTTCCGGAGGAGGAATCCGAGGAGGAGTTGTCAGCCGACACCGGTGAGCCGCGGAGTGGAATGGATCGGCCGGCGCCGGGGTCGAAACCGGCAGAGGGGGCGTCCGAGCCGGCGGAGGAATAATTGCCTCCCGGCGGGGCGAATTCTGATCTCAGATGGAAAAATCCAAACTTAAAGAGCTGATCGCGAAAATCGAGAAACTGCCGACTCTGCCCGTGGTGGTGACGCGAATCAATGCCATGGTGCAGAATCCCAAGACCTCCGCGCGGGAAGTCGGCGCGGCGATCGCCGCGGATCCCTCCCTGTCTTCCCGAGTCCTGCGGCTGGTGAACTCGGCATATTTTGGATTTCCGTCGCAAATTTCGTCCGTGGGACACGCGACCACGATTCTTGGGTTTAACGCCATCCAGAACCTGGCCCTGACCGCGACGATGTTCCAGTTGTTTCGGGACAAGGGTGAGGAGGAACTGTTTGACCGGCGGGCGTTCTGGGAGCATTCGCTCGGAGTGGGCGTGATCTGCCGGATGCTGGCGGAGCGGGTGAGGTACCCGGACAAGGAGGAGGCGTTCACGGCGGGGCTGATTCACGACATCGGCAAAATCGTTCTGGACCAGAATGTCCATGAGGAGTTCAAGGCCGTGATGGCTTTATGCCGGAGCCAGAACATCCTGCTGTACGAGGCCGAGTCAAAAGTTCTGGGACTCACTCACGCCAACGTCGGGTACATCCTCGCCCAAAAATGGAACCTGCCGAAAAAACTTCAGGACCCGCTCGCCTATCACCACAACTGGGGGCTGTCGAAATACAATCCCCAGTTGACCGCGATCGTTCATCTGGCCGATTTCCTCTGCCGGGCGTTCAAAATCGGCAACGGCGGAGACAGCCAGATGCCGGTGCTGGACAAAACCGCGATCGCCGAATTCAAACTGGCCCAGGCGGACATCGAGCAGCTCAGGAACTCGTCGGAAAAAGAAATCGAGAAAGCCGAAGTCTTTCTGGAGATGCTCTGACATGGCCCAGCAGAGCACCGCTTCCTATCTCAAAATGACCGTTCTGGTCAAAAAGGTCCTGGCCCTGATCGACGAATTCGAAGCCGCCGCGTCGGAGGGATTCATGCGGGAAGCCGCCACGCCGGTCCTGCTGGGCGGTGTGTCTCTGACCGACAAGGTGAATTCGGCGATCGACAAGGGCCGGGCCCGGCTGGTGGAGCTGACGGAGACGACCAAGCTTCAGCAGGAAGCCATCGACGAGCTGTCGAAGGGCAAGGACGAGCTCAACACGCTTCGCGACCTCTCGTCGGCCATCGGTCTGGCGCAGACCCGGGACGAGATCGTGCAGTTGTTGATCAACATGATCCGCGAAAAAATTCTGCCCATCGGCGGCGCGGCGCTCTACCAGGGATCCGAGGACCTCGGCTTTACGCTCTCTGAAACCTGGGAGACCACGCCGGAGGATCTGGCGGAGATCGATCGCCAGAAGACGTCGGGATTTCTGCAATGGGCCATGAAGTCTCCGGTGCCGATATCGATGCCGTCCGAGGGCCGGTACCCGACGGCGGTTTACGTTCCGATGCGGGTGGGAAATCAGACCCTGGGGATTCTGCTTCTTCTGAGCAGCCGCGCGGTGGATGAGTTTACTCAGTCGGACCATGACCGCATGACCCTGCTTTGCTCCCAGGCCGCCATCGCGCTTGAAAACGCGCGACTCGTCACGCAGATCCTGCAGATGAAACAATATAACGAGAGCATTCTCCTCAGTCTCACCAGCGGCCTTCTGGCGGTCGATCTCGATGGCCGGGTGACCACGCTGAATCCGGCGGGCCTGACGATTTTGAATTATCAGGCCGGCGACATCCTCGGAATGAAGGTGTCCGATTTGCCGCCGCTGGCGGAATTCGCCCGGCTTCTGACGGAGGCGGTGACATCCTCAATGGACCGCCGGAACGTTGAAATTCAGATTGACCGGGGCGAACGAAATAAGCAGGTCCTGGGCGTCAGCGTCTCGCCGGTTCTGGCCGAGGGCGACCGGGTGATCGGCGCGATGGGAATTTTTGTCGATTTGACGGCGATCAAAGTATTGGAGCAGCAGGTCCGCCGAAATGACCGGCTGGCGGTGGTGGGCCAGCTGGCAGCCGGCGCCGCGCATGAGATCCGAAACCCGCTATCGGCGATTCGCGGGAACATTCAGCTTCTGAACCGGAAACTCCAAAAACTGGCCGAGCCGGATGCCCTGCTGGTGAAAACCAAATCGATCATCGAGGAAGTGGACCGGATCAACCGGATCGTTGCCGGGATGATGGACATGTCCAAAGAGGGATCCCTCCAGTTGGTCCGGACGCCCGTGGGCAAGTTTTTGAGGGACGTCGGGTACATTGTTGAGGGGAATTTCAAGGAAGCCCAGGTGGGCCTGGATTTTGTTCTGGATGAGACTCTCCCGGAAGTCGAAGTGGACCTGCACGAGATGAAACAGGTTTTCCTAAATCTTTATCAAAATGCCTTGCAAGCGATGAAAGCAAATGGAAAACTGACAGTGACCTCGGAACGGATAAAAGAGGAGGATGGTCGGGAGATGATCCAGGTCAAAGTTGCCGACACCGGCTGCGGGATTGACCAGAAACACCTTGAAAAGGTTTTCGCCCCGTTTTTCACCACCAAAACGGACGGCACCGGGTTGGGTCTTTCCATCGTTCACCGGATTGTCCAGGAGCATAAGGGAGACATCACCGTGGAAAGTGAAATCGGCAAGGGGACTACCTTCATCGTTCGCCTTCCTCAGGCGCCGCCGGCGGCGGGAGCGACCGTCTAGTCATGGCCAAGAAAATATTGGTGGTGGAGGACGAAGCCAAGCTCCGGGAGATCTACAAGGAGACGCTGAGCGAGGAGGGCTACGAGGTGTTGCTGGTGGACAACGGCCGCAAGGCTCTCACGGTGGTCCGGGGGATGGCGGTGGATCTGATCATCACCGACATCAAGATGCCGGAGATGCACGGCGTCGAGTTCGTCACGGCGCTTCGGGAGGCCGGATTCAACATGCCCGTGATCATGTGCAGCGCATACGAACAGATGAAAAATGATTTTGGCGTCGTGAGCGCCGGCATATCCGATTTTCTCACCAAACCGGTGGACATCGACGAGCTGGTAACCAAGGTCAACGCGATTCTCGGTTCGGCCGCGTAACGGTCACTCCGTCGTGCTTGAAGGCAGTGCCGTGCGTGTTCTGTTGAGCGGTCCCGGGGCTGACCGGCCCGGGACGACGTACATCGGGCGGGTGGCGTCGATGGATTACAGCGGCGTCCAAGTGTTGGGCCGATGGCACCGCAAAGCCCTGAGGGACGACGGCCACAAGGAGGTCCCGGTCGGCCCGTCGGACGGGCACACGTTTTTCCCATGGACGTCCCTTGACTACATCGAAATCCTTCCCGAATCGGATGACCGCGAAAATGATTTCGCCCAGCGGTACCGGCAGGGTGTTGAAGCGCTCAAGGCCAAGGATTTTGCCTCATCCATCCGATTATTTCGGGAGGCGCTCAGCCTGAAGCCTGAGGATCAGAAGGCCAGATATTATCTGGAAGAGGCGGAACGGCTGGCGCAATCGTGATGCGAGTGGGATACGGGTACGACCTGCATCGGCTGGCGTCCGGGAGGGATCTGTGGCTGGGCGGTGTAAAGGTGGAGTTTGATCGGGGGCTGGTGGGCCATTCGGACGCGGACGTCCTGGTCCATGCGGTCGCGGACGCGATCCTCGGAGCCGCCGGGTTGGGCGACATCGGCCAGCATTTCCCGGACCATGAAGGCCGCTGGAAGGACATGCGCGGGTCGGCGCTGATGGAGAAGGTCCTTCAGATGCCCGGAAAAAAATTCCGGGTGGTCAATGTCGACTGCATCGTCCACTGCGAGCGGCCCAAGCTGAGCCCCCACCGGGACCGGATTCGGGATTCGATTGCCGGAATGGTTCATATCCCGGCGGACTCGGTCAACGTGAAATTTAAAACCAACGAGGGGTTGGACGCCATTGGCCGAAACGAGGCGATCGCCGCGTCCGCTGTGGTTTTGCTCGAATTGATCTGACCGGCCGATCACCCTTACCGCATGACTCTCGCCGTATTTAACACGCTCTCCGGACAGAAGGAGCCTTTTGCGCCGATTCATCCCAATCAGGTCGGCATGTATGTCTGCGGCGTCACCGTCTACGACGAATGCCATCTGGGGCACGCGCGCTGTTATGTCGCATTCGATTTGATTCGCCGGTATCTGGAATATCGTGGATACGTGGTCAAGCACGTCCAGAATTTCACGGACGTGGACGACAAGATCATCCGCCGTGCGGCGGAACGCGGGGTTTCGCCGTTTGATCTGGCGCGGCAGTTTGAGGGGCGGTATTTTGAGGTTTTTGACCGGCTGAATGTCCTTCGGGCGCACCAATTCCCGCGGGCGACGGAGGAAATCGACGGGATGATCCGGATGATCGGGGTTCTGCTGGAGAAAGGCAACGCCTACGAATCGGGCGGAGACGTTTATTTTTCAACCCGGACATTCCCGGGATACGGGAAACTCTCCAAACGGACTCCCGAATCGATGATGGCCGGCGCGCGGGTGGAGATATCGGAGAGAAAAAATGACCCGCTCGATTTCGCGCTCTGGAAATCGGCCAAACCCGGCGAGCCGTCATGGCCAAGTCCATGGGGACCGGGCCGGCCGGGCTGGCACATCGAGTGTTCCGTGATGTCGCAGAAATACGTCGGGGACACGCTCGACATCCACGGCGGCGGCCAGGACCTGATTTTCCCGCATCATGAAAATGAGATTGCGCAGAGCGAATCCGCGAGCGGCCGGCCTTTTGTCCGGTTTTTTCTTCATAACGGGTTTGTGACCATGGACGGTGAGAAAATGTCGAAGTCCCTTGGAAATTTCCGGACTCTGGATGAACTGTATCGCGAGATTTCTCCGGAGGTCCTGCGGTTTTTTATTGTATCCACGCACTACCGGTCGCCCCTCGTGTTTACCGCAAAAAAACTGGACGACGCCCGGGCCGGTCTGGAGCGGCTCCGCGAGGGATACCGCCATCTTGAGGATCTTCTGGCCAAGCCGGCAACTGAGACCGCGGACAACGCCGGCATGCGGCCGATTGATGGCCGGTCATTCCGGGAGGACTTTGAGGCGGCGATGGACGATGATTTCAACAGCGCGGAGGCCGTCGGCGCAATCTTTGGCCGGCTAACCGACGTCAACCGCATCTGGGATCTGTTTCAGAAATCCCCGTCGATTCCCGCCGCTTGTCACGGCCAGTTGCGGGACTTCAAGTCGGTCCTGGACCCGATTCTGGACCGGGTGCTGGGGATTCGGCCGGCAGCCGATGGAGTCAGTGCCGGGGACGCCGATCAAATCCGGGGGTTGCTGACGGAACGCCAGGCGGCCCGGAAAGAAAAGCGGTTTGGCGACGCCGATCGAATCCGGGACGAGCTGGCCGGGATGGGGTATCAGATTCAGGACACGCCGCAGGGACCGCGTGCCGTCCGAAAAAAGTAAATTCGATCTGCTGTACGGCCGAAAGCCCGTCCAGCTGTTCCTCGAAAAAAGTCCCCGGCGAGCGTTCCGGCTTCTGCTCGATCGCCGGCTCAATCCCCAGCAGGCCGATAAATTCCAGCGCCTGGCCAGGGGTCGCTCGATCGAGGTCCGGCCGATGGACCGGCACCGGCTGGATCAGATGACCGATCAGGCCGTTCATCAGGGCGTGGCGCTTGAAGCCGAGCCGCTGCGGATCCGCCCCGCCACGCAACTGGTCGATCTCTGTCATCGCGCAAAATCCGACGCCGGCCGGATCAGCGCCGCTGGCGCCCCAAGTGCCGGCGTCTCCGACGCCGGCCGGGTGGGGCTGCTCATTCTGGATGGCGTGACCGATCCGCAGAATTTCGGCGCGATCTGCCGTCTCGCGGACGGATTCGGCCTGACAGCCGTTGTGTTTGAGCCGAAAGGCTCGCCTCCGTTTGGAGGCGCCGCCTACAAGGCCTCGGCCGGCGCGCTCGATTTTGTGCCGCTGTACGGAGCGCCGGATCTGCCGGGCACGGTGAAGACGCTGAGGTCGCACGGTCTATTTGTGCTGGGCCTGGATCCCGCGGGCGGCGTGACGTTATCCGATCTGGCCGCGTATCCGACGCCGGCGGGAACAGATCTTCGGCGGATCGGTATCGTGCTGGGCAGCGAGGATCGAGGGATGCGGCCGGGAGTCAAAGCACAGTGTCATGTCGTCTGTGCGATTCCGATGAAGGGCCGGATCGGCAGTCTCAACGTATCGTCGGCCGCGAGCGCCGTGTGTTTCTGGTGGTCGGAGCTGGGACAATAGGGAACTCGGTCAATTTCGACTGTCGAGTGGAACGGACCGCCAGTCATACCAACTGCGCATGAAAAACCACCTTGACGTGGTGCAATTTCTTGGGTGCCGTGGTGGATATCATCTTTCACCCTTGATTGTTTTTCAAGTGCGGCTACAATCCCGCACGCTTTTGTTGATGATGTAGGATTTGTAAAACTGAGGATGGGTTGATTTTTCGCAAGGTCCCGTTCAGCGACAGAATGGCGTGGGCTTGCGAAGCCATCGGAATCGACTGCATCAGAACACGTCGCCGCAGAAATTTTTGAACTCGCAGGTGGCGCACGCCTGGCGGTTGGGCGTCGGTGGGGGGAGTTCGTGCGTTGCGATCATCTGCCGCATCTGGCGCAATGCCTCTGTCAGGCGGTGTGTCCATTCCGCCTCCAATCGAAGACACTCAATCTCCGCGCGATCCAGGAAGTAAATAAACGCCTGATCGCATGGTTTTCCATAGTGCTCTGCGGCCAGAAGCTGATAAGCCGTTGCCTGCATCCGGTGGTTGTTTCCGATGTATGCCGCCGATGCCTTCACATCCACGATCGCCACACGATCCGGCCGTTCAAGAATGAGATCGATAACGCCGACCAAGCCCAATCCGGGGCTTTCCGCGTGAACGCCAAAATGCCGCGTCGCGCCCTCCCAGCCGTACCGCCGCAGGCCCCGGCGAACTTCAAGTTTCCTGAACTCGGCCTCAAGCCGATTCCCTCGTTCCATCAATTCTGTCGGCGGGGGTTTCACGGGACAGACAAGCGTGTAATAGGGAATTCTCGGACAGAAGGCATACTGTTTGAGATCGGATACGGTGATCATCGATTCCGGCGACGGTGACGGTTCTTCAGACATCCCGGGCCGCCGCAAAGCTTCAGACATTTCGGGGCGTGTCACGTGAATTTCAAAATCCTGGATTCTCCGCGTGTCTTGCGCTCTTCGACCAGCGACCTCAAAAGCGTCGAGTCCGTCGGGTCGCCCTGTTCATGGAGGAACGCGGTGTCTTCGTCATGCGCGCAGATAGGCTGAATCATTAACCGTCCGTATCCGTCCACCAGAAAACGCTTGATCCGATGAAACAATTCTCTCTGGCGTGTTCGGGCGAGTTTCCCTCAGAATGCGCTCATCTGTATGCGTTCGAGACCAAAATCAAGACAGGCGGCGCTGATTTTTGTCCGTGCCCGATCGTCTTCTATGTCGTAGACGACAAGGCAGGTTGTTTCAGCAGCCATCCCTCACCACTTGAACCGGAATGGTTTGTACTCGTCCGCCGTTCCGCGCAGAAAGGACGCGGCCTGCCGGCACTGTTTCTGGATGATAGATCTCACGCGATACTTGCCGCCCTCGTACGATTCGATGCCGTCGATCCGCTCAAACAATCTCGACAGCAACGCGGATTTCAATTCGCCGTCCAGCATGCCCGGCGTCCGAAGTTCCCGGATTTGACCCAGCTGAACCATCGAAATCACCGTCCGATCGACCACCGGCGCGCGAAATTCCTCAATCATTTCGAGGACCAGGCTGGGCTTTCCGGCGCGGTCGGTATGCAGATATCCGGCGAAAGGCTCAAGCCCAGCAAAATGCACGGCGCTTCGAACTGCGCTTTTCGCGTTTCGACCACGGCCGTCAGAAGCGGCGACGCCAGCTCCGCGACCGGCCGGCCGTTGAAGGCGACAATGCTGGTGCGCACGCCCCGTTCAGCCAGGGAAGCGATCAAATCGGTTGTGATGGAAAGACCGCGAGCGTCGAGAATAAGTTCGTGCAATCGGGTGAAAGGAATTTGCCACACAGCCCGCCCGTCTTTCTTCGTGAGGACCAGCCGTTCGCTTCGTTTGCGCAGAGAACAACCAAACCCAGAAACAGAAACCGTCAGCCCCGAGGGACTTTGCACGATTGTGACACCGTCCTCCAGCGTATAAGGAACGTCATCCACCGGCAGATGTTCGACACGGGCAACGGAAATTTCGGCCTCGCCGGTGAGGAGATTCATCTGTTGCGGCGGGGGTTCGATGCGATGGGAGTTCGAGAAGGTCATCGAATCAGGGCAGGGGAGCGATTTGATCGAGGGGGTTTAATTGTTCCGCTTTCTGCCAGTCCCGAATCAGGTCGGATCGGTGCAACGATCCCCATTCCTTGATCAGGTTGATGGCACGCGGAGGAAGCTGGCCAGAAATAATGGCCAGAGTTTCAATATCAATAACGGCGCCGTGCCCGCCGTATTCGGCGTGAAAGTGAGGCGGTGAGTGGTCGGCGTAGAACATTTTGATGACGATGCCGTAGAACCGGGAAATTTCAGGCACGCGCCGGCGAGTTTCTCAATTCGTCGAAGAGATCCTCCGGTTTTTTCCCGGTTACTTTCAAATACAGCGCGTCGGGACACAGATCAATCTCATTTCCCCAGCGGACCTCCCCGGCCGGCCCGACCCCTACCGAATTCCAGACACGGTCATCCTTCCACGCCGCAAAGACGCCCTTGCCCGCCAGATGCGACAAGTCCGCCTCGCCTTCGACCCGATCCTCAAACTGCAGCCGGATTCTGTAATTCTTCAGCGCCGCCACCGAAATAACTTTTGGCATTTCGTCTCGTCCTCCATTGTATTGAACGTCCGATTCACTTAAACCTTACCGCCACGATTTTTCAAAAGCAAGTTCAGACCCTGCTCGCTTGACTTGAAGCCCTCGATTCCTCCGCGGCAGATTCAAAAAACTTCAAGATTTCCGCCTTGCCCAGAGCGCGTTCCTCGTTTTTGATGTCTTCCTTTGGAACTCCGAGTTTCTTGGCAATGTCAACCGTCACCGCATTTTCCGGAATGACTTTGACGTTGGTTTGAGACAGTTCCTTAATTCGATAATGGCGGTCAGCCAGTTTGATCGTCTGCCCGCGCATCCAGCGGCCCAAGACAACCGCGTCCTTCGGAATAGGCGGATCAATCGGATGCGGGACGAATCTGTGAATCGCGCGCGGCCGGACCAAAGAGATGTTGAGGGGTCGGCGGCGGGCTGTTGAATCGCGCCAGAATATGGCCGACTCGCTGGCCGTTCCGGGTTCGAACAGCACCTTGCGGAGTTTCCGCGTATTTTTGATTTCATCCGGATAGGGGACTTGGATCTGTGTTCCGAACGAATTTGTCGTCTTAACTTCTCGACGCCGGTTACCCCCGTCCGCAACCGGAACGTGATACGAAAGCTTGGACGATATTTTTTCCGGTTTTCTGTAAAATGTTTGTTGGAACAAACGATTCCGCCAACCGGAGAGTCGGCAGGAATTGTTCTACGCGTTCCGATAACGAATCAGCCATGATTGCGGTGGCGCTTCCGCCTCGGAACGGCGCGCCACACCCTTGCCCTTCGGGTTGCCGAGGAATCCCCGTTGGCGAGGCCGCCTGTCTGCCTGAATCCGCCGCTGGGATACGGCGGTGAGAACGGCGGCGTCTGGGCTTCTTTCACCCTTGATAGTCACTTTTTAGTAGTGAAGGGGGGATTTGTCAACCAGAATCCGCGTGAATCAAGCGGATCAGGGAAAAATCTGTCGCCACATACCGAGATGCCGACGATCTCAGATAGACAGGATTCTCCCATACAGGGTTTAATGTCTGCGCAGGTCTGTGTTCGTCTGCGTCTACTCGATTGGTCATTGTTTCCGCCGTCTATCGCCCGGCAACGCTTTGGCGAAGTCGCATCAATTGTCAAAGCTACTCGCGACGTGATGGCATCGGCGGCCGGTCCATTTTTTTTGAATGGCCTTCTTTCGCATTTGACATCCTGTTTTTCGCGCGGCACAATAGGGGCTACGAGAGGGTAATGCCGATCAGGGAGGAGGCAGAGGCGGCGAGGAGTACGGCGCCGCCCCGAGCCAGGGATGGTTCAGATAGCCGCGGCCAATCCGTTATTTCGAGATCCGACATTTGAAGTCCTGGGTCCGCGATTCAGTCTGCGCGGGACATCGGCGAATGTGGACGGGGTCAGCATTAAAACCGAACCGATTCGCGATCAGACTAGGTCCGAGACCGTCGGCCAGAATGTCACGACTCCCGGTCAATCTCTGACGACCCAGCAGGTCCGCTCCAATCTCGGCCGGACATCGATCGGGACCGACACCGTATTTGAAGTGAAGAGCGGGCTGGAGCGGCTGGATTCGGGTGAGTTGTCGCCCGTCGAGCGGAACCGTGCCCACGCCGAAAACCTCCATTTTACGGAACTCGGCAAGGAACGTCATCATTTTATGAGCATCGGCAGCGAATCGGAGGACACCGGTCAGACCCAGGTCAAACAGTCCGTCGCATTCTCGCCGGAAACCGCGCAACAGGCTGCCCTCCTTGGCAGCCTGGATAAACCGGTGCCGAACATCGCCCCCGCCTCATTCGTTTTGCCAAAACACCCGTCCGGGACGGTCACGTCAGGCACACAGATCGATATCATTGCCTAGGCTGGTGAATCATTGCCCTTCGTGGTCTGAAAATTTCAAAAGACGCGCTCTTTACAACCCGATTTCCCGCGAGTAGGCTCCTTCTTCTATGCGCCAATTGAGTCGGCTCTGGCCGTACGTCACGAGATACCGATGGCAGATTGCGGTGGGCATGGTCTGCCTCATTGTCGTCGATATCCTTCAACTCTACCTGCCGCTTCTGACCGCGCAGGCTGTCGACGCGCTCAGGATGAGCGACAGCGGTCGAGTCCATCAGGCGCTGATCTGGATGGCGGTCCTGGCCGTTCTGATCGCCGCCATCCGCTATGTCTGGCGGCTGCTGCTTCTGGGAGCGTCCCGGAAAATTGAGCGAGATCTTCGGGACGATTTTTTTTCCAAACTCCTGCGCCTTCCCCAGCCCGCCCTGGACGTTTCCCGGTCCGGAGACCTTCTGTCTCTTTCGACAAATGACATCGGCGTCATCCGGCAGTTTCTGGGGCTCGGGATGATGTCGCTGTGCGATTCGATTGTCCTGGTGATTTACTCGCTCTTTCTGATGATGACCCTCAGCGTCAAACTCACCCTCCTCGTGGCGATTCCCCTGCCGCTGGTTGCGCTGTCGATGGGTTTTTTGGCCGTCCGGCTCCATGCCGCCCACGATGAGACCCAGACCCAGTTTGGGGATCTGTCCGCGAGGCTTCAGGAGGACCTCTACGGCGTCCGGCTGCTGCGCGCCTGTGGACAGGAAACAAACCGTCACCGCAAGTTTGTAGCGGAGTCGGAATCCTACCGGCAAAAATCGATGGCGGTGATCCGTCTCCAGGGATTTTTTTATCCGCTAATGAAATTCCTCACCGGCCTGGCCACGGTTCTGGTGATCGCCTGGGGCGGCCGGGAAGTGATTCAGGGGCGGCTGACGCTGGGGCAGTTTGTGGCGTTTTCGGAATACGTGGCGATGCTTTCCTGGCCGCTCATGGCGATGGGATGGATCATCAATCTGGTCCAGCGGGCCCGCGCGTCCATGGGCCGGATTTGCCATGTGTTGGATGATCAGTCGTCGGCCGGATCAGCCGCTCCGCGGCTCCAAGTGCCGGCGTCTCTGACGTCGGCCGGATCAGCGCCTCCGGCGCCGACTGCCGCCCGTCTGGATCCGGATGGATCGGGAACGCGGACATTTCGAGTCCTCGCCATCCGGAATCTCACCCAATCCGTGGAGGGCGCCCGCGCGGACGGGGAGCCGGTGTCGGCCTTTCGATTTGTCGGATTGACTCTGACGATCCGGCGCGGGGAATGGGTCGGTGTGGCGGGCCGGACGGCGAGCGGCAAGAGCGCGCTGGCGGACCGGATCCTGCGGATTTACGATCCGCCGGCGGGATCGATTCTTCTGGACGACACGGACATCACAGGCATCGACGAGCGTTTGTTGCGCGATCGGATTTCCTATGTCCCCCAGGACGGTTTTCTTTTCTCGCAATCACTCGCGTCGAATTTCAAACTCGGCGCGCGGCGCGCTTCGGATGATGACGTCTCGGAAATCGCGCGGGCCGTTCAAATTCAATCCGAAATCGACCAGTTCCCGGACGGCCTGAAAACCCGGGTCGGCGAGCGGGGCGTGACTCTCTCCGGCGGCCAACGCCAGCGCGTGGCTCTTGGCCGGGCGCTGCTGAAGGACGCCGACTTCTACATTCTCGACGATCCCTTTTCATCCGTCGATGTCGACACGGAAGAGCGTATTTTCGATCAGCTCAAAACGCGACTCCGCGGCCGGGGAGTGCTGCTGATTTCGCATCGCATCCGGAGTCTGGCGCGAATGGACCGGATCGTGGTTCTTGACGGCGGAACAGTCGCGGAGTCCGGAACGCACGAGGAGCTCCTCGCGCGCGGCGGACTCTACAGCCGGCTGGCCGAGTCGCAGATTCTCGAGGACCGGCTGCTTCCGACTGGAGGCGGGCGCTGATGGACGAAGAGCGCCGGGGATTTCAGAAGGGCGATTGGGCGCTCTTTTTGCGATTTCTTCACTACGTCCGATCCCATTCACGGCCGCTCCTTCTGGCCATCATCGCCATGGCCGGCGCCAGTGTCGCGCAGGTGGCCGGACCCTATCTCATCAAAGTAGGGATCGACCAGTATATTCTTCCAGGCCGGATCGATCAGCTTTGGAATATCGCGGGCCTTTATCTTCTGATGCTGGCGACTCTGTTTGGATGCGCCTTCATCCAGACGACCGTCATCGGCGACGTCGGCCAGCGGATTTGCCTCAAACTCCGCGATGATCTCTACGCCCACCTTCAGCGTCTCCCGCTGAGATTTTTCTACTCCCAGCCGGTCGGCCGCACCGTCACGCGTCTGACCAACGACGTGGAGGCGCTGTCGGAGCTGGTGTCGTCCGGTGTGGTGGCGATCCTGTCGGATGTGCTCCTTCTGGCGGGCATCGCGGCGGTGATGTTCTGGATGAATTCCGGGATCGCTCTGATGGCCTTTCTGCTTCTTCCGCCGCTCGTGGCGCTTACCTGGCGGTTCCGAACCCGCGTGCGGGAATCGTTTCGAGCCATCCGCCTGAAACTCGCGCGGCTGAACGCCTTCTTAAACGAGCGGGTCCAGGGCATGCGGGTGATCCGCGCCTTCAACGCCGAATCGGAAACGGCCGATCGGCACGCCGGGGTCAATGCGGACCATTACGAAGCGCACATGGACTCGATCCGGCTCTTTGCCGTGTATAATCCGCTCGTCGATCTGATCGGGGCGCTGTCGGTGGCGGTATTGATCTGGTATTCGGCCGGGCGGATTTTATCGGGGCACCTGACGTTCGGGGAACTGGTGGCTTTTCTCGTCTATCTGGAAATGTTTTACAAACCCATCCGGGATCTGGCGGAAAAATACAACATTCTGCAGGCGGCGCTGGCGGCCATGGAAAAGGTATTCGGCCTGATGGACGAACCCGTTGAGGATCTCCCCCGCGGGGACGGCCGGGCTCGGCAGCCATGGGCGATTGCGCCCGGGAATCATCTTCGCGGCGAGATCGTTTTTGATCGTGTCACCTTCGCGTATGAGACTCTTCAGGGAAAACGGTCCGCTGATGTTTTGCGGGACCTGTCGTTCGAGATCCGCCCGGGGGAGAAAGTGGCGATCGTGGGCGCGACAGGCGCGGGCAAATCGACCATCGCATCCCTGATCCTCGGATTCTACAGCCCTCAATCCGGCCGGATTCTTCTGGACGGCGTCCCCGTCCGGGAGTATGATCTGCCCGTCGTCCGGCGGCGGATTGGATACATCACGCAGGAGCCGTTTCTCTTCTCCGGAACGCTCGAGGACAACATCACGCTTGAGGACGCGACGATTTCGCCGGCTGCCGTCCGGCACGCGGTTGACGCCTGCGGCCTGGCCGGCGGCCGGTATCCGCAGGGGCTGAAAACCAGGATCGCGGAGCGCGGCGTGACGTTTTCGGCCGGGGAGCGGCAGCTCATCGCGTTTGGGCGCTGCATGGCCTTTGAGCCGGACATCCTGATGCTGGACGAAGCTACCGCGGCGGTCGATTCGGTCACGGAGCGGTGGATTGAGCGGGCGTTTGGGATGCTGTCGAAAAACCGCACCGCGGTTGTCATCGCGCACCGGCAGAGCCTTGTGCAAATTTGCGACCGGATACTGGTCATCCATCAGGGCCGGCTGGTCGAATCCGGATCCCATGAGGAGCTGGTTCGCAGAGGCGGCGTTTATTCCATGATCTTTCGACTCCAGGAGGTTGCTTGAAACCGTCCACGGAACAAAAAACAAAAGGATTTCTATGGGACATGGATGAGCCCGCGGGCGGCCGAAAGTCCCGGGCCGCGGCGGAGTCCGTGACGGATCCGGCGATCGCCAACGACGAATCGGGATTGTTCTCGGAACACCTGGAGGGCCTGCTCCGGAGCGACCAGCGAATTGACCGGGTGCACAAGGTTTTTATATCGCGTAGTCTCAAGATGTCGAGCATCAGGGCCATTGGATTTGACATGGACCACACGCTGGCTCTGTACAAAAAACGGCCCATTGAGGAGCTGGCATTCCGATCCACTGTCCTGAAGCTCATTCGCCGGCCCGGGTATCCATCGTCCCTGCTCAAAATGCCCTACGATCCTCTCGCCTGCATCCGCGGATTGATCGTCGACAGGGATCGCGGCAATATCCTGAAGGTCGACCAGTTCAATTACGTCGCCGTCGCTTATCACGGAACCCAGCCCATCCGGCCGGCGGACATCCGCCGGCAGTACTCCGAGGACACAGTGCGGTTCGATCCCCTTCGTCACTACAGTGTGGATACCCTGTTCTCCGTGCCGGAGGTCTATCTCTACGAGAAACTCGTCGACCTGATCGACCGGAAAACCATTTCCGGGAAAACCTACTCGGAGGCGTTTATGGACGTCCGGGCCTGCATTGATGAGGCCCATCGCGATGGGAGCATCAAGAGCCGGGTCCATGAACATCCGGAAAAATTCTTTGATCTCGATACCAATCTGCCACTGACCCTGCACAAATTCCGCATGGCGGACAAAAAACTTTTTCTGCTCACCAACTCCGATTTGGCCTATGTGGATCTCGTCCTCGGATTCCTGCTGAACGGAAAACTTCCGGGATACCCGGCCTGGAGGGACTACTTTGATTTGATCTGTGTCGAGGCCGGCAAACCGGGATTCTACAAGCGGACAGAGGCCGCGGAACCGATCGATGGAGCGGCGGCCGGGAAGGCCAGGATTTTCCGATTGGGCAACGCCCGGGAGATGCAGCATCGGCTGGGCGTATCCGGCGACCGTATGCTTTACTTCGGCGATCATACCTATGACGACATTTTGAGGACAAAGCGGCAGTTCAACTGGCGGACGGCGATGATCGTTCCGGGTCTGGCGGCGGAGATCAAGACCAGCCAGAAGGAGGGCCGGCTCCGCACCGATCTCTTCAAGCTCTTTCAGGACCGGGATGGGCTTTACTTGAACGTCACGAAACTCTACAGCCAGGTGGCGCGGATTCGAGCGGACAAGATTCACAATTTCTCGCGGAAATCTCATGCGGAACTGCTGCGGATGGACAATCGCACGCATGACCTCTTCGGACAGGTGATCCGGATCGAGCGGCGTCTTTCGGAGAACATGATCAAAATCAATGCCCTCAACAGGGAACTCTTCCGCCGATACAACAAGTACTGGGGATCCGAATTCTCCGCCGGCAATGAAATTTCGAGATTCGCGGGCCAGATCACCGATTTCGCCTGCATCTACACCGGCAAGGTCTCCAATCTCCTCGCCTATTCGCCCAATAAGTACTTCCATAAAAAACGCATCGTGATGCCCCATGAGTCCAACTAAACCGGCCCGATCAGCGCCTCGGATCAGCGCCTCCGGCGCCGCAAGTGTCGGAGTCTCTGACTCCGACCCGGCGCCTCAAGTGCGGGCTGCGCCCGCGTCTCTGACGCCGGCCGGATCCCTCCTCATTAAAAATTGTCTCCGAGTCGCCGCCTTGGACGATCACCGGTCGGAATGGACCGGAGCGGATATCTTCATCGAAGGCAACCGGATTGCCCGGATTGGTAAAAATATCCGGGCGCCGAAGGCTCACCGCACGATCGATGGACGCGGCAAGGTCGCCCTGCCGGGATTCGTCAACACCCATCACCACCTCTATCAGACTTTTCAGCGGAATGTTCCCTATATTCAAAACGCGGAACTCTTTGACTGGCTGATCGCCCTCTACGAGATCTGGCGCGAAGTGACTCCGGAAATCGTCCATACGTCGGCACTCGTCGGCATGGGGGAGCTGCTCCTGACCGGTTGTACCACGACCACGGACCATTTCTACGTCTTTCCCAAAAAGGTCAGGCCGGACCTCCTGGATGAGGAGATCCGCGCGGCCGCGGAAATCGGAATTCGGTTTCTCGCCACGCGCGGGTCCATGTCACGCGGCCGGTCTCAGGGCGGTCTGCCGCCGGACGATGTTGTCCAGAGCGAATCGGATATCCTGAAAGATTGCGAGCGCGTCATCTCCCGGTACCACGATCCCTCACCGGACGCCATGTGCCGCGTCGCTCTTGCGCCCTGTTCGCCTTTTTCAGTGACCAGCCGGCTGCTTAAGGACTCGGCCGTCCTTGCCAGAAAAAAGGGGGTTCGGTTGCATACGCATCTTGCCGAAACTAAGGATGAGGAGGCGTTTTGCTTGAAAACTCATCGCAAAAGACCCTTTGATTATATGGAAAGCGTTGACTGGGTGGGGCCGGATGTCTGGTACGCGCACGCAATTTATTTGAACGACGCCGAAATCCGCCGCATGGCCCGATCCCGCACGGGCGTCGCACACTGCCCCTGCTCCAACCAGCGGCTGGGTTCCGGCATCGCGCCCGTGCCCGCCATGCTGGCCGCGGGTGTCCCGGTCGGACTCGGTGTCGACGGATCGGCCTCGAACGACAGTTCTGACATGCTTGGCGAGCTTCGCGGCGCGCTGCTTCTCCACCGCGTGATGGGAGGGGCGGCGGCCATCACCACGGACCAGGTTCTCCGGATGGCCACGCGGGGCGGCGCGGAGGTGCTGGGATTTCCGGATATCGGAGTTCTCGGGCCGGGCCGGCTGGCGGACGTCGTATTGTGGGATATGGACCGGCTGGGGTATGCGGGCGCCCTCCACGATCCGGTCGCGGCGCTTCTCTATTCCGGAGACAGCCACATCGCCGACACCGTCATCGTCAACGGAAAAATCGTTGTCGATAAGGGGCGCCTCACAACGGTTCGGGAGCCGCGGCTGATTGATCGGGCGAATCGTCTGGCCGCGGACCAGATTCGGCGGGCGGCCCGGCGGACAAAAATCCATTACGCCGAACGCAAGCTCTGGAAGAAAGGGTGACGGCGATGCCCCCAAAAACGCGTGTGGCGGTGGTGCCGATCGGCAGTGTGGAGCCGGGAATGACGCTCGCCGGGCCCGTGCTGTCCTCATCAGGCCAGACCCTGATGACATCCGGCACGACGCTTGAGATGACGCATATCGAGTTTCTGAAAAAACGCGGAATCCAGAAAGTTCAGATCACGACCGCGGAATTTGCCGCCGCGGACGCGGATGTCTACAAGCGAACCATCGACTCGCTGGCAGCGTCGGCAGGACCCGATTCGGTCGACGTCTCCAACATCGATCCCGGCGGGCCGACGGTGGTGTTGAATCAGATGCCCGTCGACTCCCCACCCGCCGATTCGCCAACCGCCAAACAGGTCCGGACGGAGCAGATCGAAAAGACCAACAGGGACTGGCAGGCCAGGCGGGTCGCGCGGCAAAAAACGATGGTCGAAAAACACGGTGAAAAATACCAGAAGGTCGTCCAAGCCCTTGGGGATCCTCAGTCGGTCTCACCCACGGCGGCCTTCCAGCCGGCCAAACTGTTCACGTCGACCGCAAAGGATTTGACGGAACATATTTTTCTCGAAAAAAAACTCAATACCGACACCCTGGACATCCTGACTCAAAACATCACCACGGAAATCATCACGCGACAGGGAATGGCAACCCTGCTTGCCCGGGCTCAGGCCGCCGGCCAGTATCTCCTAGCCCACATGGTCAATGTCGGCGTCTACTCGATGTATCTGGGAATCAAGATGGAGATGTCATCGGAGGAAATTCGGGACATCTCGATTGGCGGCATGCTGGCTGACATCGGAATGCTTTCCCTGCCGGATCAGTTCTGGAAGCAGGACCGCAGCCTCTGGGATAAGGAGGAAAAACATCTGAGATCCCATCCGGATGCCGGATACCGGATGATCCTCGATACGGCCGGCGCCAGAGACAGTTGGGCCCGGCTCGCGCTGGAGCATCATGAACGGCTGGACGGAACTGGATATCCGAAGGGATTATCAGCAAAAGAGATCGGGCTCCCGTCGAGGATGGTTCAGATCTGTGATGTCTATTCCGCCGCGACGGCCGACCGCGCCTACCGGGACGCGAATTTGCCCGACACGGCGATTCGGCAGATGATGGGCAAACCCAACCTCTATGACCGGGCGATCCTGGAGTTATTCTGCCAGCTGGTTGGATTCTATCCGGAAGGATTTATCGTTCTTCTATCTTCGGGAGAGCACGCGGTGGTCGTGACAACCAATTCTAAAAATGTGTTCCGGCCGGTGGTGAGGCTTCGGAAGGACAAAGGGGGCCGGCCGCTCATGCCGCAGGAGCAGGTCATTGTCGATCTGACGTCTCGCCCGGATCTGAGGATCATCAAAATATTGGAGGACGATACCATCCGCTGGGTGTAGACCAGGGATTGCATAGACTCAGCGATACAGGGCCAGATTCCAGCCGCAGTTGGGTTTGACGCAGCGGTCGCGGCGCTGGTGATCCCGGCAGGTTAAATCCCATTTTCGATCCAGTCCCGCGTGGATCAACGCGGCGTAGCTTTCCACCCAAAAATAGGCCCGCCTCTGCGCGTTATAATGCCCAAACGGCACCCGGCGGTACTTTCGATAAATAAATTCGGCGATCTGTTTCGGATGGTATCCCATCTGATCCAGAACCCGGACGGCGGCCTGGACCTGGGTCGGTTCCAGCAGCTCCGACGGGTTCAGCGCGTGGCGGATACAGGGCGGCAGATGGCGATAGGAAAGTTTCGGAAGCATTCGGGCGCCCTGGTCAAAATGATAAAAGAACGCGCCTATGCGCGATTCACGATAGGCGCTGATCACTCTCATCCAGCCGTTCGTGCCGTCCGGCGGATGCCCATGGGGCACGCGCTCGGCCAGGGACGCCGCGGCGCGGAAATGCCGGCGGAGCCTCAGACACTCCCGAAGGTCGAGATCAAGCGAGCCCGGACGATGCCGGGGGATCAAAATCTCCACCGGGATCCGGTGCGCGTTTCTTGCGCCGACCTTGTCCACCTGCACTCTATGTTTCTGGTACGACGAAAACGGTACCCGGACGTCACGCATGTAGATCGGATCGGCATAGGATGTGAGATCGATCGAGATCGCCTCCCGGCCCAGGGGCGGGTGGATGTCGGAAAAATAAACTGGCAAGATTTTCTTGCCCGCGCGGCGACCCTCCGAAATATCCCGGATGATTTCGCCGGCCAAAAAAAGTTGCAGCCGGCCCATTCCTGAAAATCCCAGAGCGGTTTGTCTTGGAATCCGGCGTCGCGCGTACGCAGCCGCCAAGCTCGGCTCCAGACGGCCCAGATCCTCCATCTCCCGGTGGCGCGGTCCAAAGGGAAATCGTGTCCAGAAATGATAGCCCTGGCCTGTCACCACTGACAGCACTGGAAGTCGATACCGCCGGTAGACGCCGAGGATGATTTCGTAGAATGGCTCCAGCAGGCGAAAAACGCGGTCGGGATTGAGATGCGCCTCGCCGGGATACCGGGGATTATAGTATTCGATGTCCAGCAGTCCCGGCGTGGCGTCGGATTGCTGCAAACAGGTCAGCACATCCAGCCCCCGATCAAGCATCCGGGACAGACCGGAAACACCAGTCGCGTAGAATCCCTTCGCATTGCCGCGCCAGAGTTCCGACTCGCCGTATCCCACCAAGTAGCTGGCGGTTTCGACAAATTCCCCGATCAATCGCCGGACGGCGGGATTGCGGTAGTACTCGACCTGGTTGAGCATCTCAGTACATCAAGTACTTTTTTCGTCTATTTAAAAACTGTTTCAGGTCGTCCTGGTAGGTCGATATGACCTCTTCTGCGGGCCGGCCATCGGCGATCATGCGGCGGATTCGGTCATTGCCCCAGGCCGAATCGACGTTCTGGAGTTGATCGGGCCGGTCTGCCGGATGCCATTTCAGCTGATCGGGCCAGAGTGCGCGGATCTGGCAGAGGAGGTGAATCGCTGTATGCACGGGACGGTACCGGAGTGGATCGTGGACGAAAATCTGCACGCCATGCACTTCCTCTCCCGCGTACCGGAAATAAAACGGTTTCACCGTCAGGGGTCGAAACGCAACGCCGGGCAGCGATGGCAAAGCATCGCGGAGTTTCCGGCCGTCCATCCAGGGGGCGCCGACCAGATGAAAGGGCATCGGCGTACCCACGCCTTCCGAAAGTGTTCCCATCTCGCCGATGAGGCCGGTAATGGGATAGAGCAGGGCGCTCTCAGGCGTTGGAATGTGCGGGGATGTTGGCACCCAGTATAGTCCGGTGGCCGGAAAAAGCATCGTTCGTTTCCAGCCGCGCATGGGAATCACCGTGAGGTTGCAGGCAATATTCTGTTCCTGGTTGAAATACCAGGCGAGTTCCCCGATCGTCATGCCGTGAACCACAGGGATCGGAGCGACGCCGATAAACGATCGGAATGCGGGCTCCAGAATCGGGCCGTCGACCGTGCGACCCCCCATCGGATTGGGCCGGTCGCACACGATGACCCGTTTCCCGTTTTCGGCCGCTGCCTGCATGGTGTAATACAGCGTTGAGATATAGGTGTAGCTGCGAGATCCGATGTCCTGCAGGTCAATGACGAGAACATCGACATCAGCGAGCATCTCCGGCGTCGGCTTTTTGGTTTTCCCATAGAGGGATCGCACAGGCAGTCCGGTAACCGGTTCTGTCTCTCCTGTGATCTTTTCCCCGGCCGCCGCAGACCCGCGGATGCCGTGTTCCGGAGAAAAAAGCGCCCTCAGCCGGACATCGGCATGATTCGCCATGAGATCCACCGATGCCCGAAGATCTTTATCCACGCCCGCCGCGTGCGTCAGCAATCCTACCCGTTGGTCCTGGAGCACAAGTTTCGGATTCTCCAGCAGAACCTCGATCCCCAACTGCACCGCAACCCCCCCCCCCCCTGCGGGCCTCCCCCGTCCGCATCCCGCCCAAAAAATTGCCGCCACACAACACACCGCCACCCCCCCGCGAAACCCCCAAAAGGGGCCGGGTATTGACATTATTGACATTTCATACACGCTCGTGGGCGCGAAAGACGGCGCTGGGAGTCAGGCCAAAAAGCCGCGCTATCGCACTCGGCGAATACCCCTCTTTATATAGCCGGGCCATGATTTTTTGTCTCATTCGTGATTCATCGGACCTCTTGGCTATCTCTCGCATTTTTTCTAATCGATATCCTTCCTTTCGAACCAGTCTATCGGCTTGCATCCAAACGTCGGCGACGCCACGTCTTTCTCGCCATCTACCCCTTGGCCGCCCTCCCTTTCTGCGCTCAAGGCGGCTCTCCATTCCCTCTTCCCCAATGAAAACCTTAAATTTCGGCGGCATTTTCCCAAGTTCTTCATCCATCAACTCCCGATACCGTTTGGCTCCGGTTTCTCCCCTAAATCCCGGCACACAGGTGATTTTTATCCATCCGCCACGTTTCACTCCCCGATAATACCCATCCGAACTCCATCGGTAAGCCTCGACTCGTCGAACCATCCCCGCATCGACAGGATTGAGGTGAATGTATCGCAATACCGCCGTCAAATACCGATCGTCCAATATCAAAAATGACTTGTAGCGTCCCTGAAAGACATATCCTTTTTTCCGATGGCGCAGATTGAAATATCGGCCATACCTGGAATGGACGAGCTGCATCAGGCTGGCAAGACTATGGATCCCACGATAGATCAGAAGATGGATATGATTGGTCATCAAACAGTATGCGCCCAACTCACTCCCGCGGCGTGCCAAGGCGTTTTGTAATTCCCTCAAATACTGATAATAATCGGCCTTGTCCATAAAAAGTGATTCGCCTCGCTGACCACGTGCGATCACATGGTACCACTGATCCTCCACATCGATCCTGACTGGTCTGGCCATGATTCAGACCCTATTTTAAATGTCAATAATGTCAATACCCGGCCCCATTTGGCGGCCCCATTTGGAGGGGTGGCGGCCCTAATTGGATCCTTGGCAGCCATGGTCTATGGTTCAAAGCGGAATGTGGTCCAGGCGCTCCAGTCACGGGGGATACGGGCGGGGGAGACCCGCAATTTGAAGGGATTGCGAACGACAAGATAGGTGGTCCAATAACTCTGACTGAAGGTGCCAAAATCCAGGATGTTGCCCTGCACATTTATCTCACTCTTGAGATGATAGTCGCCCTCCCCTAACTCGTACTCGATCACATAGGGACAATCTTTTAAACCCTCCCACTCAAGCCGGATGAGACCGGCGGTTGAGGCGTATGTCCAGGGTAGGCCGTCTTTTGGATGAATCCACCTGGGACTTGGAACGGCTGAGAAATCATAGGGCGCGATCGGGATACCGAAGAAATCCTTGATTTTTTCGAGTGGGGATTGAGCGACTGGTACGTCGATTGCGGGTGGCCGGACAGTATTGTATTCAAGGAGCTGCGCGGTCAGTCTGACCCTCAGATCGTTGGCGATTTTTGGATTCTGATCCAGCACGTTTTTCTGCTCCAGGGGGTCGGACTGGAGCTGGTATAGCTCCTCCCGTTGCGGCTCCTTGTTCGAAACGTGCGTGACGAACTTCCACTCCGGAGTCCGGACACAATAAATGAAATCGAGAATGTTGAACGGATCCGGCTCGCCGTATCCGTATTTGGAAGTCTGGGCGAACGCGATACGATCCTGAGCCGGAACGGTTCCGCGAATGATGCCCAACATCGATTGGCCACGGAAATAGGAAGGCAAGGGCACGCCGATCAATTCGAAGAGAGTCGGCATGATGTCAATGGCTCTCATTTGCGCCTCGATAACCCTGCCCTGAGGCAAAAGCGGTGGACACCACATGATGAAGGGGACATGGACGAGCTCATCGAACATGTGCCCGGCTCCGGTGGTGGAGCTGTGGCCCACATGGCCATGCTCCATGATCTCCTCGCCATGATCACATCCGATCAGGACGATCGTGTTTTTATCGAGACCTTCCCGCTTCAACGTTTCAATGGCGTTCAGGACGAAATCGTCGAACTGCCGGATTTCGGCGTCATAGAGGGCTGAGATGGCCTCGACGTCCTCCGGCTGAAAACTGATTGAGGATTTGTAGATGACCGAGTCCTTCTTTACCCGCGCGATCCGCTGGCGGCTCGCCTCGGACTTGATCATCGATTCCTGAAAAAACATCTTCCCATAGGTGTCCGGAGCGTCGTAAGGCAGATGCGTGGGCAACGCGTGCCACCAGACAAAAAAGGGCTGGGGGACCTTGCCGCTTTGCCGGTCGAACCAATCAAACCGCGGCCTAAACTCGCCATCGTCAAATCCCAGAAAACTGTGGTTCTGGTCTCCCTGAAATCCCTGGAGACGCGGGACGGAATAACCCAGATCCCGCAAAATTTCGAATGGGGTGTACCATCCGGGGTCGATATTGCGGGATCGGCTGATCACCTGGTGGATGCCCGACTCAAGTGAGGTGAAGATAGAGACCAGACTCTCGTTTGTCCACGCGGAGGCGTTAATCATCTGCTTGAATAGAATTCCCTCTCTGGCCAGCCGGTCGACGGTCGGGGAGGTCGGTTTGGGATATCCGTAACATCCCAGATGCCGAAAGTTGAAGCTTTCGGACGTAATGTATAAAATGTTATAGGGGTTCATCGCCTTGGCCCGCGCGAGAATTTCGTCCTTAGGCGAATGAACCGGTCGAAAGGCGGCGTAGGCGAGGACGACGGCGATAAAGAGAATGAGAACCAACAGTGTATTTTTCATGGGAGGCCTCCAATTTTCGCGCTGATCGGCGGGTCTGGATCGCACCGGCCGTAGCGGTCATGAAACCGGACGATATCATCCTCTCCCAGATATCTTCCACTCTGAACTTCGATAACCTCAAGCGGTTCGGCCGATCCATTGGCGAGCGCATGGGCCATTTTCGGGGGTATGAAAGTACTCTCATTTTTTCTGAGGATAAAACCCTTTTTTCCACGAGTGACCCGCGCCCGTCCCGACACAACCACCCAGTGTTCGCTGCGGCGCTGGTGGTACTGCAGACTGATCGACGCCCCCGGGCTGACGACCAGCCGTTTGACCTGAAACGTGGGCGCGATCTGGAGCACCTCGTATGTCCCCCACGGCCGACGGACCAGCGTCGGCATAAGATGCAGGGTCGACCCACTGGACTTGAGCTGACCCACGATTTTTTTCACATCCTGCGTCCGGTCTTTCCGGCAAACCAGGAGCGCGTCGGGAGTATCGATGACCATGAGATCCTTCAACCCGACGGCCGCGACGAAACGCTTTTTGGAAATGACCATGGCGTTTTCATTGTCGATCATTATCGCGGGGCCTTCCCGCACATTCCCATGGCGGTCCCGTGGCGACAGGCGATACACTGCCGCCCAGTCGCCAACGTCGGACCATCCGATGTCCGCGGGAACAACCGCAACCCGGTCGGACCGCTCGAGAACGCCGTAATCGATCGAAATCGATTCGATCCGGTCATAGACCCTTCGAACCACTTCCTCTTCCTGGTCCGTCCCGATGGCGCGGTCAATTTCACGGAGGGCCGAGTGGAGAGGCGGCATCCACCGTCGGATTTCGTCGAGAATCACAGCCGCCTTCCAGACAAAAATCCCGCTGTTCCACACATATCCGCCGCGGGCCAGATAGTGTCTGGCCCTTTTCAGATCCGGTTTTTCGACAAAGCGTCTCGCCGCATGCGCCGCGCAGCCCGCCCGACGAACCGTGGCCGGGCCGATCTGAATGTATCCGTATCCGGTTTCGGGCCGGTCGGGCGTGATGCCAAACGTCACCATTTTATTTTCACGCGCCACTTGCTGCGAAAAAGCGAGCAGCCGCAAGAAGCGGGCTTCCTTTAAGATGAGATGGTCCGCAGGCAAAACCGCCATGATGCCGTCCGGATCGAGTCTGCGGACAAGCAAAGCGGCAATCCCGACCGCCGCCGCCGTGTTCCGCCCGCGGGGTTCTTTCAATATCCGAATGGGTGTGCGATCGCGATGGCGGGAAACACCGGGGAAGAGCGATCGCAGGGCTAGAATTTGCGATTTAATTTCGAGGTCGATCTGCCGGTTGGTCACGACCAGACATTGCCCGGCCGAAACAGCGGGCAGAAGGCGCATCAAAGTCCGTTGAAAGAGACTCCATTTTCCGCCAACGCTGAGAAACTGTTTGGGGAAGTGTTCTCTCGAGACGGGCCAGAGCCGCGCGCCGCCGCCGCCGGCCAGGACAACGCCAAAAAGCGAGTTGGGTTTACGAGCCATATTCCATCAGCAAATCGCCGGCCTCTACGCGGCTGCCAACGCGCGCGTGCACCGAGGCGACTTTTCCGTTCCTGGGGGCGTAGAGCGTGGTTTCCATCTTCATGGCCTGGATGGCCGCCAGCGGCGAGTCCTTGACGACGGACTCGCCGGCCTTGACCGCCAGCGAGACGACCAGTCCCGGCATTGGCGCCGCGACGTGCCGGGGATTGTCGGGATCAGCCCTGGGATTTCGTTTGATTTCCCTGCCCAGCGTGCGATCGATGACCACGACTTCGCGCGGCTGGCCATTGAGCTCAAAAAAGAGAGTCCGGCGACCCTCGTGGTCCGGCTCCGACACGGCCAGATACTTCACGATCAATGTCTTCCCCTTTTCAATGTCCAGCTCGATCTCCTCACCTGGCTTAAGCCCATAGAGAAAGACCGGCGTGGGCAAGACCCCCTGATCGCCGTATTCCGCGTGGCGCTGCGCGCTCTCCAGGAAAATGTTTGGATACATGAAATAAGACAACAGCTCAGTCTCTCGAATCCGCCGCCGCAGTTTCTTCTCAATCTCCGCGCGAATCCGGCTGAAATTTGCCGGCGGCAATCGCGGAGATCGCAGAGATTTACGGCCGTTGAGAATAATGTCTTTGAGTGTTTTCGGAAACCCGCCGATGGGCCGGCCGAGTTCACCGCGGAAAAATCCGACAACCGATTCCGGGAACGCCGTCGCGCGGCCGCGATCGAGGATGTCCTTTTCAGTCAGGTTATTCGCGAGCATGAAACAGGCCATGTCGCCGACGACCTTGGAACTGGGCGTGACTTTGACGATGTCACCGAACATCCGATTGACCGTCGCGTACATTTTTTTCAGATCATACAGCCGGTCACCGAGTCCCATTTCCTCCGCCTGAGGCCGAAGATTGGAATACTGCCCTCCCGGAATCTCATGGTCATACACCTGCGCCGTGCCCGACTGCAACCCCGATTCAAACGGCGCGTAGAGCGCTCGGATGTCTTCCCAGTATTGGGAAATGTCATTGAGATCATCGAGCGGCAATCCGGTGTCGCGGCTTTGCCGCTGGAGCGCGGCCACGAGGGAATTCAGATTGGGCTGACTGGTGAGTCCGGACAGGGCCGCCACCGCCGCGTCCGCGATATCAACGCCCGCGTCAGCGGCCTTCAGGATCGTCGCCGCCTGGATGCCGTTGGTATCGTGCGTGTGAAGGTGCACCGGCAGATGCACTTCCTCCCTCAGAGTCCGGACCAGCCGATGGGCGGCGTAGGGTTTGAGAAGACCCGCCATGTCCTTGATTCCGAGTATGTGGGCTCCCGCGTGTTTGAGTTCCCGGGCGAGGCGGACGTAATATCTCAGATTGAATTTGGCCCGTGCCGGGTTGTCGATGTCTCCGGTGTAACAAAGCGCGCCCTCCGCAATTCCCCCCGCGTCCCGGACGGCGGCGATGGCGCGCCGCATCTGGGATACGTTGTTGAGAGAATCAAAAATCCGGAATACATCGATCCCGGATTTGACCGACTGCCGGATGAATGCCTTCACCACATTGTCCGGATAGGCCGTGTATCCGACCGCGTTCGCGCCCCTCAGCAGCATCTGAAACAAAATATTCGGCACCGCCCCCCGGAGTTTTTCGAGCCGCTCCCATGGATCTTCGCCTAAAAACCGCATCGCCACGTCAAAAGTCGCTCCGCCCCAAATCTCAAGGGAAAACAGACCCGGCACGTTCCGGGCATAGGCCGGTGCGATGCGAAGCATGTCGATCGTTCTGAGACGCGTGGCGAGGAGGGATTGATGGGCGTCGCGCAATGTGGTGTCCGTAAGGAGGAGCGGCCGATGAGCGAGAATCCAGTCGCAGAATTTTTCCGTGCCCATCCGCCGCCATTTCTGGCGGAACCCGTCGGGGGCGGCGGCCCGCCGCATCTTTGGCCGGAATGGTTCCCGGACTTGAGCGGGCCGCCGGGCGCCTTTGACATGCGGATTGCCGTTGACGATGATGTCCGCGACACATCGCAGTATCCGGTTGGCCCGGTCTCTGGGCGGTAGGATCTTGAAGAGGTCTGGTGTTTCCTCGATAAAGCGCGTGGTGAAGTCGCCGGCCTGGAATTTGGGATGGGCCAGGAGATTGAGGAGAAACGGAATGTTGGTCCGCAGTCCGCGGATGCGGAATTCCGCCAGTGCCCGGGCCATTTTGGATACGGTGGATGGGAACCCGGCCGCGTGAGCGGTGACTTTGACCAGCATCGAATCGTAGTAGGGCGTGATCAGCGATCCATGGAAGGCGTTTCCGCCGTCGAGCCGAATGCCGAATCCGGCGGCGCTGCGATAGGCTGCGAGGCGGCCATGGTCCGGGATGAAATTGTTGTAAGGATCCTCCGTGGTAATACGGCACTGGATCGCGTATCCGCGTGTGGAGATATCAGCCTGCGACCGAATGCCCAGATCCGCGAGACTCTCGCCCGCGGCGATCCGGATTTGCGCGGCGACAATATCCACGTCCGTGATCATCTCGGTCACGGTATGCTCGACCTGAAGGCGTGGATTCATTTCGATGAAATAATACGGACAGGTTTCATGCAACCCGCGGCCGGACGATTTGTCGATTTCGACCAGAAATTCCACGGTTCCGGCATTTTCGTACTGCACACTTTTGGCGAGCCGGACGGCCGATTCACACAGTTTGTCTCGAAGTTTGGGCGAGATCGTCAGGGCCGGCGCGATTTCAACCATCTTCTGATGCCGCCGCTGGACCGAGCAATCCCGCTCGTAGAGGTGCACGCAGGCCCGGCCGTCGCCCAGGATCTGCACTTCGATATGTTTGGCGTGTTCCACGAGCCGCTCCATGAACAAAAGTCCGCTCCCAAACGCGGACGCGGCCTCCCTCGACGCTTCCTTGAATGCCACATCGAACTCGGCCGCCGTCCGGATGATCCGCATCCCCCGGCCGCCGCCGCCGAAGGCCGCTTTGATCATGAGCGGAAATCCAATCCGCTTCGACTCTTTCCTTGCCGCCTGAAGAGACGTCGCCGGCCGGGCAGTTCCAGGGATGATGGGGATGCCGATTTTTTCCGCCGCGCGCCGCGCGAGAGTTTTATCGCCCATGAGGCGCAGGACGTCGGTGGAAGGACCGATGAACGTCATGCCGGCGGATCGGACCGCGCGTGCGAAGTCGGCGTTTTCGGAGAGGAACCCGTATCCGGGATGAACCGCCTGAGCGCCGCAGTCCTGCGCGATCCGGAGAATATCCGCGGTGTCCAGGTAGGCCTTGACCGGCTCCCTGCCCTTGCCGACGAGATAAGCCTCATCGCATTTCTGGCGATGAAGACTGACCCTGTCCTCATGGGAATAGATACCAACCGTTCGGATTCCCAACTCGGTGGCCGCGCGAAAAATCCGGATGGCGATCTCTCCCCGGTTTGCCACCAGGATTTTCCGGACCCGCTCGTCCTGTCTCATAGGCTAGGAATAAAGCTATTTTTTGGTTAATATGAAAGGGATAGGAAGCACGCAGTGGCGGAGCAAAGGAGATTCGGAATGTCGGGCAGGAGTCTGTTTCGAAAAGTCTGGGACATGCATACGGTCGCGAAATTGCCGACGGGACAGGTCCAGCTGTTCATCGGACTGCATCTCGTCCACGAGGTCACCAGCCCCCAGGCGTTTGACATGCTGCGGGAGCAGGGACTGACGCCGGCGTTTCCGCAGCGGACGTTCGCCACGGTCGATCACATCGTTCCGACAGCCGTCCAGACGCGGCCGTTTGCCGATTCGCAGGCGGAGGAAATGATGTCGGCAATCGAACGCAACACGCGGGACTTTGGCATTCCCCTGTATGGCCTCGGAGATTCGCATCAGGGGATCGTTCATGTCATCGGTCCGGAACTCGGGCTCACCCAGCCGGGAATGACGATCGCCTGCGGCGACAGCCACACCAGCACCCATGGCGCGTTCGGATCTCTGGCATTTGGAATCGGGACCAGCCAGGTCAAGGACGTCCTCGCGACCCAGTGCCTGGCGATGGAGGAGCTCCGGGTGCGGCGGATCAGGGTGAGCGGCGCGCTGCGGCGCGGCGTGTACGCCAAGGATGTGATTCTGGCGATCATCCGAAAACTAGGTGTCAAAGGCGGGATCGGGTACGCCTACGAATACGGCGGCGACACCGTCGACCGGATGACGATGGAGGAGCGGATGTCGATCTGCAACATGAGCATCGAAGGCGGCGCGCGTGTGGGATACATCAATCCGGACGAGACCACGTACGCCTACGTGCGGGGCCGCGAGCGCGCGCCGTCGGGCGAGGCATTTGATCGGGCTGTGGCATTCTGGAAATCGATCGCGTCGGACCCGGACGCCCGGTATGACGACACGGCCGAACTGTCCGCCGCCGAGATCGAGCCGATGGTGACCTGGGGAATCACGCCCGGCCAGGCGGTTGGGATCAAGGAGCGTCTGCTCGAGATCCGGGACTTTCCGGAAAATGAGCGCAAATCGGTTGAACTGGCGTTTCGACACATGGGTCTTGACCCGGGCCAGCCGATGGAGGGTCTGCCCATCCACGTCGCCTTCATCGGGTCCTGCACCAACTCCCGCCTATCCGACCTGCGGGAAGCCGCGGCCATCGTCAGGGGAAAGAAGGTATCGGCGGGCGTCCGCGCGCTGGTGGTGCCGGGATCGCAGGCGGTCAAACGCGATGCTGAGCGGGAGGGATTGGACCGGGTATTTGCCGACGCGGGATTTGAGTGGCGCGGCGCGGGGTGTTCGATGTGTCTCGCGATGAACCCTGACCGCCTTCAGGGCCGGGAAATCTGCGCGTCCTCCTCGAACCGGAATTTCATCGGCCGCCAGGGCAGTCCGACCGGTCGGACGATTTTGATGAGCCCGGCGATGGTGGCCGCCGCCGCCGTCCGCGGCCGTCTGACCGATGTGCGGGAGATGATGAACTGATGGGAACCGGAGACGGCATCACACAGATCCGCGGAACCGGCGTTCCGGTCGAGGGAGACGACATCGACACCGACCGGATCATTCCAGCGCGGTATCTGAAAGAAATCACGTTCACGAACATGGGCCGCTACGCTTTTTTTGATGAGCGATTCGACGAATCGGGCAAGGCTCGTCCCCATCCCATGAACGATCCGGGATTCGACGGCGCCGCGATACTGGTCGTCAACAAGAACTTCGGATGCGGATCATCCCGTGAACACGCGCCGCAGGCGATCATTCGGCGCGGCATTCGGGCCATCATCGGGGAATCGTTTGCCGAGATTTTTGCGGGAAATTGCATGGTGCTGGGCGTTCCGACGGTGACGGCGGGCGAAGGCGAGGTGCGTGACCTGATGGCGTCGATCCGGGAGACGCCGAAAATGGAACTCTGCGTCGACCTGCCGGAAAAACGTGTTTCTTACAACGGGAAAAAGATAGCCGTGCGCATCTCCGACGTCGTCTGGTCCGCCCTCACGGAGGGAACATGGGATTCGACCCGGCTCATGCTGGCCAATCTCGATCTCGTCCGCCAAACGGCCCAGCGCATTCCCTACCTGGCGGACGATCGAAAGTGACCTCCTGAGCATGCCGGTATCCGCATTCAGCGACGCCGAGCGCGAGGTGGTGTATCGCCTGATGTCGGTCCGAAGGGACATCCGGCACTTTTCCGACTCGCCTCTGCCGGGCGATGTGCTGCAGCGGATGCTGTCGGCGGCGCATCAAGCGCCGTCGGTGGGGTTTATGCAGCCGTGGAATTTCATCCTGATTTCATCAATGGAAATCCGAAGGCAAATCAAGGAATCGTTTGAACGGGTCAATCTGGCCGAGGCCGAAAAAATCGCCGAACCTGACCGGCGCGAACTCTACCGCTCGCTCAAACTCGAAGGCATCCTCGACGCGCCGCTCAATGTCGCCGTCACCTGCGATCGCCGCCGGTCGGGGCCGTTTGTGCTGGGCCGGGCCCCGGCGCCGGAGACGGATGTCTTCAGCACGTGTCTGGCCATCCAGAACCTGTGGCTGTCGGCGCGGGCTGAGGGAGTCGGAGTCGGATGGGTGAGCATCCTGGATCAGCCCGCTGTGGAAAAAATCCTGGAACTGCCGGAACAGGTTAGGCTCGTCGCGTACCTGTGTGTCGGTTATCCGACCGAATTCAGACCCCGGCCGCTCCTGGAGGAAGTCGGCTGGAGATCGAGGCTGGATTTGAGATCGCTGGTCTACGAGGAGAAATGGGGCCGCGCCGCGAGCCTGTTTGACGCGAACTATTGATGTCCGTATAAATAATGGGGGTCGATCTTTGAGCTATCATCTACTTGGAACCTGTGCGTCTTTTTGTTACAAGCTCCAATCGATCACGCCTCTTTTTTGAGAAGAACCGACGCCAGAATGGAAAGGGTCAGAATCCCCGCGACGACGCCAAGAGAGGCGCCGATCGGGATGTGAAAAAATCCCGCGATCAACATCTTCACGCCCACGAAACACAGAATCAGCGCGATGCCCACTTTCAGAAACCGGAACATCCCCAGTATTCCCGCCAGAAGAAAATAGAGAGCCCGCAGTCCCAGGATGGCGAAAATGTTCGACGTATAAACGATAAACCCGTCACTGCTGATTGCCAGGACGGCCGGGATTGAGTCGACCGCGAAAATAAGATCGCTGGCTTCCACCACCAGGAGCGCCGCAAAGAGGGGCGTGGCCCACAGCCGGCCATCCCGGCGGACGAAAAATTCGTGACCGCGGTGACTGGGGAGAATGGGCATGAACCGCCTGAAGATCCGAAGGACGAAATTCTGTTCGGGATCGATCTTCTGCTCGCGCTCCACCGCCATCCGCATGCCCGTGACCACCAGGACGGCGCCGAATACGTAAATCATCCAGTGGAATTTGTTGAGCAACGCCACGCCCGCGAAAATAAAAAACAGCCGCATCACAATCGCGCCTAGAATTCCCCAGTGCAGGATCCTCGGCTGATCCTCCGCCGGCACGGAGAAATAGGAAAAAATCAGGATGAACACAAACATGTTGTCCAGGCTGAGCGACTCCTCGATCAAATACGCGGTCAGAAACTCCAGCGCCTTCTCGCGCCCCAGCATCGCCCATACCAGTCCGTTGAAGACAAGCGCAAAGGATACCCAAAACGCCGTCCAGATGGCCGCCTTTCGAAGACCGATCTCGTGCGCCTGGCGCTGCAGGACGAGCAGATCGAACAGGAGTACCAGCGGGATGGCGGTGCAAAAAATGGTCCAGAGCAGGGCCTGCGAAGTCATGCCGGTCAGGTCTCGCGCTTCTGCTTCTTCGCCGCAGGAAACAAAATGTTGTTCAGAATCAGCCGGTATCCCGGCGAATGCTTGTACAGCGATACGTCCGTCGGCGCTTCCCCGACAATATGCGAAAAATCCTCCGGATCGTGCCCGCCCAAAAACGAAAACAGACCCTTCCCGCGGCTGCCGTAGACGTACTTGATCCGGTCCGACGCGACCACGGTCCCCATGACGATGACGCCCGGCTTGAGGGTGGTCTTCCGAAAAGAGGTTGTCTGGCCGAAAAATCCGGCGATGAGCGACTCGTGATTCTGCGTGAGCATGGCCGGGACTGGATCATATTTCGCCGAGAATGGAAACAGGACAAACGCCTCCCGATCCGGCCCGTTTTCGTACTGGGAAATGTCGATGCTGGAAAACTCGTATTCGTTCGGGTCCAGACTGATCGTAAAATTCTTGAATGCCATTGTCCGGGAAAAATCAAGTTTCGCGCCCGCGTCCGGAGTAACGGGCGATCCGTCCAGAAGTTCGGGAACGATATCGACGCCGAGCGCGGCAAGGGAGATGTCGAAGCTGTCAATGGCGGCGCACATGGCAAACAGAAAACCCCCATTTTCCGCAAACACTGAAATCCGCCGCGCCACCTCCGCTTTCAACTTCGGCACGGTGGCAAATCCCAGATCCCGCGCGATTTTTGTCTGAACATCCACCATCCGGATATACCACGGAAAGGATTTGTAGGACCGGTAAAATTTACCGAACTGCCCGGTGAAATCGTCATGGTGCATGTGGATCCAGTCGTATTTTGCCAGCTCGCCCTGGATCACCTCCCTGTCGTAGAACGTCTGGTAGGGGATTTTGGCATAATTGAGAACGAGCAGGACGGCGTCGTCCCACATTTCGGAAAATGGCGGCGCGTAGACGCCGATGGTGGGCGCTTTTTCAAGCAGGATTTTGGCGGCGTTGGATTGCTCAATGTGGGCATCCAACTCCGAGACCGCCGCGTCGGAGACGGTTTCGATGGCCACGCCCCATTCGACGGCCCTGTCGGCGAGTGCGGAATATTCCGGCAATAGAAACGACCCGCCTCGGTAATTCAACAGCCAGTGCGTCTTGCCGCTCTTGGGGCCACTCCGAAGATGATCGTAGACCAGCCCGTACGCGCGCAGATGGTCCGACTGAGCGGCGTCCATCGGGACTAGAAAGTCGGCCGACGCGAATGAACCGGCCATCCAGACCAACACCACACATACCACCGGCCGACTCATGGCGCCTCGGTCCGAATCAGCGCGCGCAAATCTTCCGGAGCGTCCCGCAGGAGTTTTTGATAGACCGCGTCCGATCGGGCCGGCGGCGGCAGCGCGGCCCAGCGGAGATACCGGAGAAGGATCGATTCCGTCTCAGACATCTTTTTTACGTCCGCGCCTGATCGGATGGCATCCCGGCGGATAATGAGACGTACCGATTCGGGCAACTCAGCCGATTCCGAGGACTCGATCTTTCGAACCATCGCGTCCCGGACAGCCCGGCCGATGCTTTCCGGATCGGCCTTGGACTTGCCGAGAAGCACCGCCAGCCAGGCCAGCGCTTCATCCGCGTTCCAACCCTCCGAGTGAAGCGCCACATCCCGAAACGCCTTCCGCGCAGTCTCGGTGTCCGACTGGAGAAAAGAGAGCCACCCAAGCCAGTACAGCGTCTCGTCGGACGGGTTAGACCGGTGGGCATCGTACGCGGCCGCGAGAGCGGCCTTGTCGGACCCCATCATGAAATGAAGCCGGCAGATGTCCAGTGGGTCGGTCTGCTGGGGCGCCAGTTCCCGCGCCGCTTTGAGCGACTCCAGCGCGTCTCCGAATCGGGACTGCGACAGATACCCCTGCGCCGCGCGGCGATGGACAGCGGCGCGCAGAGGTGATTGAGTGAACGTCGCCGGAGAATATTTTTTCAGCGCCGCGTCGACGCCTTCCTCGCGCAGGTGGTACTGGAACAGAAGATACTGTTTGGTCTCGAAGACATCGGGCGGCGTGTCGGCCAGATTGTCCAGGACCATGCGAAAGGCGGTGAACCGGCCCCGGTCCAGAAGATGCTCGGCCAGGCCGATATGGGCCGAGGCGTTTTGAAATTTGCCCGAGTAGCTCCGGATGAATGCCAGACAGGCGGTGTCCGGAACGGTTTCGGCATATCGGAACAGGGCGGCGAGATACAGATGGGGGTTCTGGCTCGAGAGAATCTGCGCCGGATAGACGGTGACAAAATAGGCCGTGTCCGTCACAAATGACAGAAAATCCCGGAACAGCTCCGGCGCGGGTTGGGCGCCGTCCTGAAGGACCGGCAGATAGAGTTCGATCCCCTCCCTTCCCAGTTGAAGGCCCTGGCAGATCGAAAGGGACTGATCAAAAAATATCATCGGGTTGGAAAAGGCGACCCGGGCTCGCCGGTGGATCAGGAGCGCCTTTCGATAATCGCCGTGCCGGTAGAATCGATCTGAGAGCTGGGAATACGCGGCCGGATCCGTCAGATGATCACTGAGGATCGTCAGCGACAGAGCCAGCGCGTCATCCGGGCGGGAAAGATCCAGGAGCAGGTCGACGACCTGACCCCGATGGTCCAGGCGGCCGCTCTGCTGGGCGAGTCGCGCGGCCAATTCGAGCGCGGCGTCCAGCCGGCCGACGCGCCGCAATTGGTGGATTTGGGCCTCCAGAAGATCCTGCGCCGCTTTACCCTCGAATTTGAGTTCGCTCAGCACTGCCAGCTTTTCCTCGCTTGTCAGGCCCGCGTATTCCTGGATCAGGGCCAGAACGGTCGGCAGAATCGACGCGGATCCGGGATGCCGAAGGGACAATGAAAAAAGGTCGAACATCTGCGGGCTGTCGGATGGCGCCGTCAGCCGGCCGGCGGAAAATTTGACCGCCTCCTCAACGGCCCACTCCGGCGATGCCGGATCAAGGATGGTGCTTCGCAATATCCGGTAAATCCCGGCGGTGTCCGACAGACGGCTGCGGCGGTCCGCTTCCTTCAACAGCTCCCTCGGATCCCGATCCGCGGCCCAGAGAGGCGCTGACCAGAGGCCGACAGCCAAAGCCGCGGAAACCATCAACGACCGGCCGGCCCTCATGGCGTTTCGGATCCCATGAGGGCGCGCAGGTATTTACGTCCCGCCTCCCGGTATTCGGGCGGGAGGCCCTGCAGAAAGAGTTTTTCGTCGATCCGTGGTTTTTCGATCCGGATCGACGATGTCTCCGTGGGCTTGCCAAAAAAAGGCTCCGACTCGAATTTTTCCTCCGGCTCCTCCTTCTGAGTCAGCGAATGCTGCATCTCCATCAGTTTGTTCAATATTTTTTGCTGCCGCTCCTGCACCTCGGGTTTCGGCCCGAGTCTTCGCATGTCGTCTTCGACCTTCCGCATTTCCTGCAACATCTGGTCGATCCGGCCAAGCTTGTCCTGGAGGTCGGAAAAGCGGCCGGCCTCGGCTTCCATGCTCCGGCGGATCAATTCCTGCTGAAACGCCAGCTGCTCGAGATTCTCCCCAAACGAACTCATGGACAGACTCGTCTGAGTCCGGCTGTTGAGCATCGACTGGGCGGCGATGATCTGCTGCAGGAGTTCCGCCAGATCCTGGGCCGCGCCGCCGGACTTTTTCTGGCCGGCGCCCTGCTTCTGAAGATCCTGCACGGTTTCCAGCAGATACAGACAGCCATAAGACGTGTGCCGGTAAACCCCGCGCAGCCGGCTCGCCAGAGCGCCCGGATCCTCATCCTGGTCGGACAGGGACTGGAGATTCTGAATGGCCCGCGCAAGAGCCTGGATCGGTTTGGGATCAAACAGAATGAGCCGCTCCGCGGTCGAAGCGATCTCGCGGATGGCCTGACGCAGGATCGGATCCAGCGCGGCGGCCTTCTGAAGATGCCTGGAATATTCCACCGGTTCGCGCTGAATGCGCGCCGCGGAAAAATAAGCGTGTCCCAGCTCGCACTCCCCGATCGTCAGAATCAGCCGGTCGACCAGGTTCCGGAGTTTTTCCGCGGCGTTCTGTTTTTCCGCTGTCTCGGATTTATCCGCGCCGGACTGGAGCGCGGCCTGCAGTTGTTTGAGAGAGTCTTTCAGTTTTTCCTCCGCCACCCGGGCCTGATCCGTTGATTTTCCGGCCGACTCGCGCAGAGCCTTCGACGCCTGGTCGAATTGTTTGGACAGGTCCGAGGCATCCCCGCTCAACGCCTTTTTCAGATCGCTGAACGCGGGATCCTTCGCCAGTTCCTGAAGCTTGGGCATGAGCGCCGCCGCATCCTTGGCGAGTGACTGGATCCGGTCGGCGTTTTTCTGCGAGAGAGCGTCCTCCGTTCTGCTGAGCAGGTCCTGGAGGCCTTTCTGGGCTTCCGCTTTCATCATCAGCTCGGACACCCGGCTGAGCATCCGGTGTGTCCGGTCCACCTGTTCGGTGAACTGCTCGAAATTGAACTGCGCCGACATCATCGCCCGCTCCTTTTCGTCCATGCGCACCGTTGATACGGCCCTCTGCAGTTCCGACTGCGCCCGGACGTACTGATCCTTAAGAAGCGACGACATCATGCCGCCGATGGCGGAGAGTTTTTCGAGCGTCTCGCGCGACAACAGCCGCTGATTGGCGGCGGCTTCCGTGCGCTTGCCCAGTTCGGACAGAGCCTTTTCGGCGTTCTTCTTCGCCTCCTGCGCCGCCTCCGCCATCGTCACCAGTTCCTGCTCCATCTGCCACGCCATCCGGCCTTCCGCCTTCATCGTTCGCGTCGCCGCCGTTATCTTTTTCAGCAACTTGGTCGTCTCGCCGCCCAGCCGCTCCATCACCCGGCTTACCTCCGCTCCCTGCTCGGACAACCTCT